>NZ_VOBM01000022.1:0-104959 GCF_008370005.1 Pseudomonas sp. ANT_J28 | reverse complement strand
ATCCCGAACTCAGCAGTGAAACGATGCATCGCCGATGGTAGTGTGGGGTTTCCCCATGTGAGAGTAGGTCATCGTCAAGATTAAATTCCGAAACCCCTATCTGCGTATGCAGGTAGGGGTTTTGTTTCGTCCGCAGGAAAACTGGCCTGTAGGGTTTCTATGCAATGGCGCGGGGCATGGCTATCATGCGGGCCTCATTGTGAGGCGGGACTTGCATGCTGACATTGTTAAAGCTTCTTAAAGATGGCCGATTCCATTCGGGTCAGGCCTTGGGCGTCGCCTTGGGTGTCAGTCGTAGTGCCGTTTGGAAGCAGCTTCAGCATTTAGAAGCTGAGCTGGGATTATCCATTCATAAAGTGCGGGGGCGCGGCTATCAACTGGCTGCGCCATTGATGCTGCTTGATCCTGTCGAGATAAGAGAGCAGGCGCCTTCTTGTGATTGGCCCATCCTGGTTTTCGATTCAATTGACTCTACTAATGCCGAGGCTTTGCGCGCCATAGAGCGGGGGCAGGCGGCACCCTTTCTGGTGCTTGCCGAACGGCAAACTGCAGGTCGTGGACGGCGTGGACGTAAATGGGCGAGTCCATTCGCGGAAAACATCTATTTCAGCCTCGTGCTGCGTATTGAAGGTGGAATGCGTCAGCTGGAAGGCTTGAGTCTTGTTGTTGGGCTTGCCGTCATGCAGGCCCTGCGTGAACTCGGTATTTCGGGGGCTGGATTGAAGTGGCCTAACGATGTTCTGGTTGGTCAGAAGAAGATTGCCGGGATATTGCTCGAGCTGGTGGGAGATCCTGCTGATGTGTGTCACGTTGTGCTGGGCGTGGGAATTAATGTGAACATGCAGCTTACCGATGAGGTAGATCAGCAGTGGACGTCCATGAGGCTAGAGTCGGGCAAGGTGTTTGATCGAAATCACTTGGTCGGGGAGTTGGGCGTGATGCTCCAGGCATATCTGTGTCGTCATCAAGTCGGTGGATTTTCAGCTATCCAGGCAGAGTGGGAGCAAAATCATCTCTGGCAGGGGCGGGCCGTGTCGTTGATTGCAGGTGTTAACCATATAGAAGGCGAAGTGCTGGGTATTGATAGTCAGGGGGCTCTGCGCTTGAGGGTGGGTGGTGTGGAAAAAGTCTTTAGTGGTGGTGAGCTCAGTCTGAGGTTGCGTGATGATTCTTGAGCTCGACTGCGGAAACAGCTTTATCAAGTGGCGTGTGCTCGACGCGGATGTTCTGCGGGTGGTTGGTGAGGGTGTCGTTGATTCGGATCTCGCTTTGTTGGAGAGCTTGAGAACGCTCAAGGGACTCGCTCTCAAGTTTTGTCGGTTGGTCAGTGTCAGGACCGCAGAAGAGACCAATGCACTGATTTCTCGGCTGACAGAAGCTTTTGGTGTGTCGGTGGTATGTGCAGCGCCGTCCCGCGAGATGTCCGGGGTTCGTAATGGCTATGAGGAGTTCGAGCGGTTAGGGCTCGACCGTTGGCTGGCGATGCTTGGGGGATTCCAGCTGGCTTCGGGTGCGTGCCTTGTGCTTGATTTTGGTACGGCTGTTACTGCGGACTTCATCTCTAGGGATGGAGAGCACCTCGGAGGATTTATATGTCCGGGTATGCCTCTAATGCGAAACCAATTGCGTACCCACACCCGTAGAATTCGTTATGGTGATCTAGCCGCCGAGCGCGCTCTGGAAAGTCTTGTTCCTGGTCGGACAACTGTCGAGGCGGTCGAGCGGGGATGCTCGTTGATGCTGAGAGGCTTTGTCCTGACACAGCTAGAGTTGGCGCGTAGCTATTGGGGGGATGATTTTGCTGTGTTCCTCACTGGAGGAGATGCATACCTGGTTTCCGAGGTCGTGCCTGAGGCCAGGGTGGTTCCTGATCTGGTGTTTGTAGGTTTGGCTATGGCGTGCCCCTTGTCCTGAGGTTTTTATGCGTTGGTTGTTTCTGCTGCTGCTTGTTCTCAATGTGTTCTATTACATCTGGCACCAGCAAGAGGCTCCTCTGCGTGCGAAGGATGTAACCCCTTTGAATTTGTATAGGGGGTCGCAGCAGGATATTCGCTTGTTGAGTGAAACGACTGACGCGGCTCGTGATAAAGGAAAGCCTGCCCGGGCAGACGATGGATGCCTCTATCTTGGCGGTTTTACTCGTCAGGAGGCGGCTCAGGCGGTTGAGCGGCGATTGAGTGGCATGGAAATCAAGTTTGAGTCCTTGTTGAGGCCCCCCGCCGAGTCTGATGGTTACTGGGTGCGTGTGGCACCAGAAAGCCGGCGTTGGCTGGATGACTCGCAGCTGAAAAACCTTTCTAGAGAATTCAATGAGTTAAAACATAAAATAATGCCGTGTGAGGGGGTTGCACCCGCCGAATAGTTTGCATAGAATGGCGCCCGCTTCGCAGTGAAGACCTTTAACGGTAAACACTGAAAAGTGACGTCAACGCAGGTAACCTCAGGTTTTTAATGAGAAAATGCTTGACAGAAGGCTGGCATGATATAGAATGCCGGCTCGCTTAGGAGGGGTTCCCGAGCGGCCAAAGGGATCAGACTGTAAATCTGACGTCTACGACTTCGAAGGTTCGAATCCTTCCCCCTCCACCATTTTTAGCGAGAGCTGCAAGCTCGCGGGTATAGTTTAGTGGTAGAGCCTCAGCCTTCCAAGCTGATGATGCGGGTTCGATTCCCGCTACCCGCTCCAAGTTTGCAGATCCTGCATAGTGTTACGCTCTTGTAGCTCAGTTGGTAGAGCACACCCTTGGTAAGGGTGAGGTCAGCGGTTCAAATCCGCTCAAGAGCTCCATATAACAAGGCAGATATGAAAATATCTGCCTTTGTTTTAATGGCTTGTTTGACCTGCTCAATTCTTCTCCTGGGGGTGATTTTGATGGCTAAGGAAAAGTTCGAACGTAATAAGCCGCACGTCAACGTTGGTACTATTGGTCACGTCGATCACGGTAAAACTACTCTGACTGCTGCTTTGACCCGCGTCTGCTCCGAAGTTTTCGGTTCGGCAAAGGTTGACTTCGACAAGATCGATAGCGCCCCTGAAGAAAAAGCTCGTGGTATTACCATCAACACCGCTCACGTTGAGTACGATTCGGCTGTGCGTCACTACGCACATGTTGACTGTCCAGGTCACGCTGACTACGTAAAAAACATGATTACCGGTGCTGCCCAGATGGATGGTGCGATTCTGGTTTGCTCGGCCGCTGATGGTCCGATGCCGCAAACCCGTGAGCACATCCTTCTGTCCCGTCAGGTTGGCGTTCCGTACATCGTTGTCTTCCTGAACAAGGCTGACATGGTCGATGATGCTGAGCTGCTGGAGCTGGTTGAGATGGAAGTGCGCGACCTGCTGAGCACTTATGATTTCCCTGGTGATGACACTCCGATCATCATTGGTTCGGCGCTGATGGCGCTGAATGGTCAAGACGACAACGAGATGGGCACTACTGCCGTCAGGAAGTTGGTCGAGACTCTGGATAGCTACATTCCGCAGCCTGAGCGTGCCATTGATAAGCCGTTCCTGATGCCGATCGAGGATGTTTTCTCGATCTCCGGTCGCGGTACTGTTGTGACTGGTCGTGTTGAGCGTGGCATCGTCCGCATTCAGGAAGAAGTTGAGATTGTTGGTCTTCGTGACACTGTCAAAACCACTTGCACTGGTGTTGAGATGTTCCGCAAGCTGCTCGACGAAGGTCGTGCTGGTGAGAACTGCGGCGTATTGCTGCGTGGTACCAAGCGTGATGATGTTGAGCGTGGCCAGGTTTTGGTCAAGCCGGGCACTGTCAAGCCGCATACCAAGTTCACTGCAGAGGTTTACGTTCTGAGCAAGGAAGAGGGCGGTCGTCATACTCCGTTCTTCAAGGGTTACCGTCCACAGTTCTACTTCCGTACCACGGACGTGACCGGTAACTGCGAATTGCCAGAAGGCGTTGAAATGGTAATGCCGGGTGACAACGTTCAGATGACTGTCACCCTGATCAAAACCATCGCGATGGAAGATGGGCTTCGCTTCGCTATCCGTGAGGGCGGTCGTACCGTCGGCGCTGGTGTCGTAGCTAAAGTCATCGAGTAAGTTGTTGTAATGTCTTTTTCGGGCCGGCATAATGGTCGGCCTGATTTTGTTTTAGGTCAGTAGCTCAATTGGCAGAGCGACGGTCTCCAAAACCGTAGGTTGGGGGTTCGATTCCCTCCTGACCTGCCAGATTCACTTGGTGTGTCTGGCTTTCTTTTCACAGGATCTTCATAGATGACTCCTAAAGCTGAAGCTCAAGGCTCTCGCTTCGATCTGCTCAAGTGGCTAGTAGTAGTTGCTTTGGTGGTTGTTGGCGTTGTTGGCAATCAGTATTACTCTGCTTCGCCGATCCTGTACCGCGTACTTGCTTTGCTCGCCATTGCTGCTGTAGCTGCCTTTGTAGGCCTGCAGACGGTCAAGGGCAAGTCTTTCTTTGTACTGGTTAAGGAGGCTCGCACCGAGATTCGTAAAGTCGTATGGCCAACTCGCCAAGAAACTACGCAGACCACGTTGATTGTTGTGGCTGTTGTTCTGGTTATGGCGTTGCTGTTGTGGGGGCTTGATTCCCTGCTCGGCTGGCTTGTTTCCTTGATTGTCGGCTAAGGGTGTCCCGTGGCTAAGCGTTGGTACGTTGTGCATGCTTACTCCGGTTACGAGAAGCATGTCATGCGCTCGTTGGTAGAGCGCGTAAAGCTGGCTGGCATGGAAGATGGCTTTGGCGAAATTCTGGTTCCCACTGAAGAAGTGGTTGAAATGCGTAATGGCCAGAAACGCAAAAGCGAGCGCAAGTTCTTCCCAGGTTATGTGCTGGTTCAGATGGATATGAATGAGGGTACTTGGCACTTGGTCAAGGATACTCCTCGGGTGATGGGTTTTATCGGTGGTACTGCTGATAAGCCCGCACCTATCACAGATAAAGAGGCAGAAGCGATTCTGCGTCGCGTTGCTGATGGTAGCGACAAGCCGAAGCCGAAGACGTTGTTCGAGCCGGGCGAGTCGGTGCGTGTCAATGACGGTCCGTTTGCCGACTTTACTGGCACGGTCGAAGAAGTTAACTACGAGAAGAGCCGGATCCAAGTGGCAGTGCTCATTTTCGGTCGCTCTACTCCGGTAGAGCTAGAGTTCAGCCAGGTCGAAAAAGTCTAGCTGAGCAAGCATCCCAACCCCGCAGCCCTAGGCTGTGGGGTTTTGTCGTCACTGGGATAAACGCGCAAGTAACCGGGGAGCCTTTCGAGGCGTTCGAACCCGTAATTGGAGTGCCTCATGGCCAAGAAGATTACCGCTTACATCAAGCTGCAAGTGAAGGCCGCTCAGGCTAACCCAAGCCCACCTGTTGGTCCTGCTCTGGGTCAGCACGGCGTGAACATCATGGAATTCTGCAAGGCTTTCAACGCCCGTACTCAGGGTATTGAGCCAGGTCTGCCGACTCCAGTGATCATCACTGTCTACAGCGACCGTAGCTTCACTTTCGAAACAAAATCCACACCTGCTTCGGTTCTGCTGAAGAAAGCTGCTGGTCTGACTAGCGGTTCCGCTCGTCCGAACACAGTTAAGGTTGGCACCGTTACCCGTGCTCAGCTGGAAGAAATCGCGAAAACCAAAAACGCGGATCTGACTGCAGCTGATATGGACGCGGCCGTGCGTACTATCGCCGGTTCTGCTCGTAGCATGGGCCTTAACGTGGAGGGTGTGTAATGGCTAAGTTGACCAAGCGTCAAAAGGCTATCGCCGGCAAAATCGAAGCAGGCAAGTCCTACAACTTTGTAGACGCTGCTGCTCTGCTGGCTGAGCTGTCGACCGTCAAGTTCAGCGAGTCGTTCGACGTTGCTGTAAACTTGGGTGTTGACCCGCGTAAATCCGACCAGGTCGTTCGTAGCGCTACTGTGCTGCCACACGGCACTGGCAAGACCGTTCGCGTTGCTGTGTTCACCCAGGGTCCAGCTGCTGAGGCCGCTTTGGCTGCCGGCGCTGACCGTGTAGGTATGGACGATCTGGCTGCCGAAATGAAAGGCGGCGACCTGAACTATGACGTAGTTATTGCATCCCCGGATGCAATGCGCGTTGTTGGTCAGTTGGGTCAGATCCTGGGTCCACGTGGCCTGATGCCTAACCCTAAAGTCGGCACCGTAACGCCAGATGTAGCTACCGCGGTTAAGAACGCCAAGGCTGGTCAGGTTCGTTATCGCACCGACAAAAACGGCATCATTCACACCTCCGTTGGCAAGGTTGGCTTCGACGCCGTCAAGCTGAAGGAAAACGTTGAAGCCCTGATCGCTGATCTGAAGCGTATCAAGCCAGCTTCCTCGAAAGGTATTTACGTCAAGCGCGTTACCCTGAGCACCACCATGGGTCCAGGTCTGGTCATCGACCAAGGCTCGCTCGACGCGTAAGACACTGGTTGGCGCAAGCGATTGCGCCAATTGAAAGATTGGGGTCCCTGCCTGGCGGGGGCTATCCAAGACCGTAGGCGACGCAAGTCTTAAACCTCAAGCCTACGCAGATGGTGCTCCCGGTTCCTTACCGAATCAGACACCAAAACGACATCTGGCCTCGGTTGGATGAAACGGTAACAAGCAGGAGTTTTTCCCGTGGCAATTAAACTTGAAGACAAGAAGGCCATCGTCGCTGAAGTCAACAAGGCTGCCCAAGTTGCTCTGTCCGCTGTCGTGGCTGATGCCCGTGGCGTAACAGTAGGCGCTATGACCGGACTCCGTAAAGAGGCTCGTGAAGCTGGCGTTTACGTACGTGTTGTACGTAACACCCTGCTCAAGCGCGCCGTTGCTGGCACTCAATATGACGTGCTCAACGACGTGTTCACCGGCCCGACCTTGATTGCATTCTCCAAAGATCATCCGGGCGCTGCTGCTCGTATCTTCAAAGAGTTCGCAAAAGGTCAGGATAAGTTCGAGATCAAGGCAGCTGCGTTCGAGGGCAAGTTCCTCGCAGCTAATCAGATCGACGTACTGGCAAGCCTGCCGACCCGTGACGAAGCAATTTCTCAGCTGATGAGCGTGATTCAAGGCGCAACCAGCAAATTGGCTCGTACTCTGGCGGCTCTTCGCGACCAGAAAGAAGCTGCCGCAGCCTAAGGCTGAGCGACTCCTTTCAGCGTTTATTGTTTATTTCGATGGCCGCGTAGGCTGTCACCCCAATACAGGAATTTATAGTCATGTCTCTGACTAACGACCAAATCATCGAAGCAATCGGCGAAAAATCCGTTCTGGAAATCGTTGAGCTGATCAAGGCCATGGAAGAGAAGTTCGGCGTTTCCGCTGCCGCTGCTTCCGCTGGTCCAGCTGCTGTCGCTGCCGTTGTTGAAGAACAAACTGAATTCAACGTCATGCTGCTGGAAGCTGGCGAGAAGAAAGTTAACGTGATCAAGGCAGTACGTGAACTGACCGGTCTGGGCCTGAAAGAAGCCAAGGCTGTAGTTGACGGCGCTCCTGGCGTTGTTCTGGAAGCTGTTTCGAAAGACGCAGCTGACAAAGCAAAAGCCACTCTGGAAGAAGCAGGCGCTAAAGTCGAGCTGAAGTAAGCATCGACTTTGCGTCTCCAGCCCGAGCGTTAAGCGAAAGGCTGATGGCTGGTGGCTCTTGCCACCGGCCTTTTTCCGTTATTGGCAGCCGACTGGGTCGGTGCTGATAACGAGCTGTAACCACCCGATGCGGTGGCGCAAACCATGGGGTTTGCACGATTTTCTGGCTGCTCCCGTCGGGAGGGGCCAAACAAGCAGGTGACCAAGCTGGGGAACGCTGATGGCTTACTCATATACTGAGAAAAAACGTATCCGCAAGGACTTTAGCAAGTTGCCGGACGTCATGGATGTGCCGTACCTCCTGGCCATCCAGCTGGATTCGTATCGTGAATTCTTGCAAGCGGGAGCGACTAAAGATCAGTTCCGCGACGTGGGCCTGCATGCGGCCTTCAAATCCGTTTTCCCGATCATCAGCTACTCCGGCAATGCTGCGCTGGAGTACGTCGGTTATCGCCTGGGCGAACCGGCATTTGATGTCAAAGAATGCGTATTGCGCGGTGTAACTTACGCCGTACCTTTGCGGGTAAAAGTGCGCCTGATCATTTTCGACAAAGAGTCGTCGAACAAAGCGATCAAGGACATCAAAGAGCAAGAAGTCTACATGGGTGAAATTCCCCTGATGACTGAGAACGGTACCTTTGTAATCAACGGTACCGAGCGTGTAATCGTTTCCCAGCTGCACCGTTCCCCGGGCGTGTTCTTCGACCACGACCGTGGCAAGACGCACAGCTCCGGCAAACTGTTGTACTCGGCGCGTATCATTCCTTACCGCGGTTCGTGGTTGGACTTCGAGTTCGACCCGAAAGACTGCGTATTCGTGCGTATCGACCGTCGTCGCAAGCTGCCTGCATCGGTACTGCTGCGCGCGCTCGGCTATACCACTGAAGAAGTGCTCGACGCGTTCTACACCACCAACGTATTCCATGTGCAGGGCGAAAGTATCAGCCTGGAATTGGTGCCTCAGCGCCTGCGCGGTGAAATCGCTGTTATCGATATTCTCGATGACAAGGGCAAGGTTATTGTCGAGCAGGGTCGTCGTATCACCGCTCGTCACATTAACCAGCTGGAAAAAGCCGGGATCAAAGAGTTGGTTATGCCTCTGGACTACGTCCTGGGCCGCACTACCGCCAAGGTCATCGTGCATCCGGCAACCGGCGAAATCCTGGCAGAGTGCAACACCGAGCTGAACACCGAGATCCTGGCAAAAATCGCCAAGTCTCAGGTTGTTCGCATCGAAACTCTGTACACCAACGATATCGACTGCGGTCCGTTCGTCTCCGACACTCTGAAGATCGACTCCACCAGCAACCAATTGGAAGCGCTGGTCGAGATCTATCGCATGATGCGTCCAGGCGAGCCGCCAACCAAAGACGCTGCCGAGACTCTGTTCAACAACCTGTTCTTCAGTCCTGAGCGCTATGACCTGTCTGCGGTCGGCCGGATGAAGTTCAACCGTCGTATCGGTCGTACCGAGATCGAAGGTTCGGGCGTGTTGTGCAAAGAAGACATCGTTGCGGTGCTGAAGACTCTGGTCGACATCCGTAACGGTAAAGGCATCGTCGATGACATCGACCACCTGGGTAACCGTCGTGTTCGCTGCGTAGGCGAAATGGCCGAGAACCAGTTCCGCGTTGGCCTGGTACGTGTTGAGCGTGCGGTCAAAGAGCGTCTGTCGATGGCTGAAAGCGAAGGCCTGATGCCGCAAGACCTGATCAACGCCAAGCCAGTGGCTGCGGCGGTGAAAGAGTTCTTCGGTTCCAGCCAGCTTTCCCAGTTCATGGACCAGAACAACCCGCTGTCCGAGATCACCCACAAGCGTCGTGTTTCTGCACTCGGCCCTGGCGGTTTGACTCGTGAACGTGCTGGCTTTGAAGTTCGTGACGTACACCCGACTCACTACGGTCGTGTATGCCCGATTGAAACGCCGGAAGGTCCGAACATCGGTCTGATCAACTCCCTGGCCGCTTATGCGCGCACCAACCAGTACGGCTTCCTCGAGAGCCCGTACCGTGTGGTGAAAGACGCTCTGGTCACCGACGAGATCGTGTTCCTGTCCGCCATCGAAGAAGCTGATCACGTGATCGCTCAGGCTTCGGCCACGATGAACGACAAGAAAATGCTGATCGACGAGCTGGTAGCTGTTCGTCACTTGAACGAGTTCACCGTCAAGGCGCCGGAAGACGTCACCTTGATGGACGTTTCTCCGAAGCAGGTAGTTTCGGTTGCAGCGTCGCTGATCCCGTTCCTCGAGCACGATGACGCCAACCGTGCGTTGATGGGTTCGAACATGCAGCGTCAAGCTGTACCAACCCTGCGCGCTGACAAGCCGCTGGTCGGTACTGGCATGGAGCGTAACGTAGCCCGTGACTCCGGCGTTTGCGTCGTGGCTCGTCGTGGTGGCGTTATCGATTCCGTCGACGCCAGCCGTATCGTGGTTCGTGTTGCTGATGATGAAGTTGAAACCGGTGAAGCTGGTGTCGACATCTACAACCTGACCAAATACACCCGCTCTAACCAGAACACCTGCATTAACCAGCGTCCGCTGGTGCGTAAAGGTGATCGGGTTCAGCGTAGCGACATCATGGCTGATGGCCCGTCTACCGATATGGGTGAACTGGCGCTGGGTCAGAACATGCGCATCGCGTTCATGGCCTGGAACGGTTACAACTTCGAAGACTCCATCTGCCTGTCGGAACGAGTTGTTCAAGAAGACCGCTTTACCACGATCCACATTCAGGAACTGACCTGTGTGGCACGTGACACCAAGCTTGGGCCGGAGGAAATCACTGCAGACATTCCGAACGTGGGTGAGGCTGCACTGAACAAACTGGACGAAGCCGGTATCGTTTACGTAGGTGCTGAAGTTGGCGCAGGCGACATCCTGGTTGGTAAGGTCACTCCGAAAGGCGAGACTCAACTGACTCCGGAAGAAAAACTGCTGCGTGCCATCTTCGGTGAAAAAGCCAGCGACGTTAAAGACACCTCCCTGCGCGTGCCTACCGGCACCAAGGGTACCGTCATCGACGTACAGGTCTTCACCCGCGACGGCGTTGAGCGTGATGCTCGTGCACTGTCGATCGAGAAGACTCAGCTCGACGAGATCCGCAAGGACCTGAACGAAGAGTTCCGTATCGTTGAAGGCGCCACTTTCGAACGTCTGCGTTCCGCTCTGGTCGGCCACAAAGCCGAAGGCGGCGCCGGTCTGAAGAAAGGTCAGGAAATCACCGACGAAGTTCTCGACGGTCTTGAGCACGGCCAGTGGTTCAAACTGCGCATGGCTGAAGATGCTCTGAACGAGCAGCTCGAGAAGGCTCAGGCCTATATCGTTGATCGCCGCCGTCTGCTGGACGACAAGTTCGAAGACAAGAAGCGCAAACTGCAGCAGGGCGATGACCTGGCTCCAGGCGTGCTGAAAATCGTCAAGGTTTACCTGGCAATCCGTCGCCGCATCCAGCCGGGCGACAAGATGGCCGGTCGTCACGGTAACAAAGGTGTGGTCTCTGTGATCATGCCGGTTGAAGACATGCCGCACGATGCCAATGGCACTCCGGTCGACGTCGTCCTCAACCCGTTGGGCGTACCTTCGCGTATGAACGTTGGTCAGATCCTTGAAACCCACCTGGGCCTCGCGGCTAAAGGCTTGGGCGAGAAGATCAACCGGATGATCGAAGAGCAGCGCAAAGTCGCTGAGCTTCGTAAATTCCTGGACGAGATCTACAACCAGATCGGCGGTCGTAACGAAGATCTGGATAGCTTCTCCGACCAGGAAATCCTGGATCTGGCGAAGAACCTGCGTGGCGGCGTTCCAATGGCCACTCCAGTGTTCGACGGCGCCAAGGAAAGCGAAATCAAGGCCATGCTGAAACTGGCAGACCTGCCAGAAAGCGGCCAGATGCAGCTGACCGACGGCCGTACCGGCAACAAGTTCGAGCGCCCGGTTACTGTTGGCTACATGTACATGCTGAAGCTGAACCACTTGGTAGACGACAAGATGCACGCTCGTTCTACCGGTTCGTACAGCCTGGTTACTCAGCAGCCGCTGGGTGGTAAGGCGCAGTTCGGTGGTCAGCGTTTCGGGGAGATGGAGGTCTGGGCACTGGAAGCATACGGTGCTGCTTACACTCTGCAAGAAATGCTCACAGTGAAGTCGGACGATGTGAACGGCCGTACCAAGATGTACAAAAACATCGTGGATGGCGATCACCGTATGGAGCCGGGCATGCCCGAGTCCTTCAACGTGTTGATCAAGGAAATTCGTTCCCTCGGCATCGATATCGATCTGGAAACCGAATAACACGTGACGCGAATCGAGAGCGGGGCAGGATTGCCCGCTCTCTGCTCCGCCAGGAGGAAAGGCCTTGAAAGACCTACTGAATTTGCTGAAAAACCAGGGTCAAGTCGAAGAGTTCGACGCCATCCGTATTGGATTGGCATCGCCTGAGATGATCCGTTCGTGGTCGTTCGGTGAAGTTAAAAAGCCGGAAACCATCAACTACCGTACGTTCAAACCTGAACGTGACGGCCTGTTCTGCGCCAAGATCTTTGGCCCGGTAAAGGATTACGAGTGCCTGTGCGGTAAGTACAAGCGCTTGAAGCACCGCGGTGTGATCTGCGAGAAGTGCGGCGTTGAAGTCGCGCTGGCCAAAGTTCGTCGTGAGCGCATGGCGCACATCGAACTGGCTTCCCCAGTTGCCCACATTTGGTTCCTGAAATCGCTGCCGTCGCGTATCGGCTTGCTGATGGACATGACCCTGCGTGATATCGAACGCGTTCTCTACTTCGAGAGCTATGTCGTTATCGATCCAGGCATGACCACCCTTGAAAAAGGTCAGCTGCTCAACGACGAGCAGTACTTCGAAGCGCTGGAAGAGTTCGGCGACGATTTCGATGCCCGCATGGGTGCCGAAGCTGTCCGTGAACTGCTGCACGCTATCGACCTGGAGCACGAGATTGGTCGTCTGCGTGAAGAAATTCCGCAAACCAACTCCGAAACCAAAATCAAGAAGCTGTCCAAGCGTCTGAAGTTGATGGAAGCCTTCCAGGGTTCCGGCAACCTTCCAGAATGGATGGTGCTGACCGTTCTGCCGGTTCTGCCGCCAGATCTGCGTCCACTGGTCCCGCTGGATGGCGGTCGCTTCGCGACTTCCGACCTCAACGATCTGTATCGTCGAGTGATCAACCGTAACAACCGCTTGAAGCGCCTGCTTGATCTGTCCGCTCCGGACATCATCGTGCGCAACGAAAAGCGTATGTTGCAGGAAGCCGTCGACGCACTGCTCGACAACGGTCGTCGTGGCCGCGCTATCACCGGTTCGAACAAGCGTCCTCTGAAATCCCTGGCTGACATGATCAAGGGTAAACAAGGTCGTTTCCGTCAGAACTTGCTCGGTAAGCGTGTTGACTACTCCGGTCGTTCGGTAATTACCGTAGGTCCGACCCTGCGTCTGCACCAGTGCGGTCTGCCGAAGAAGATGGCTCTCGAGCTGTTCAAGCCGTTCATTTTCGGCAAGCTGGAAATGCGTGGTCTCGCTACCACCATCAAAGCTGCCAAGAAGATGGTCGAGCGCGAGCTGCCTGAGGTTTGGGACGTTCTCGCTGAAGTGATCCGTGAACACCCGGTTCTCCTCAACCGTGCACCGACCCTTCACCGTCTGGGTATCCAGGCGTTTGAACCGGTACTGATCGAAGGTAAGGCTATCCAGCTGCACCCGTTGGTCTGTGCTGCGTACAACGCCGACTTCGACGGCGACCAAATGGCCGTGCACGTACCGCTGACACTGGAAGCCCAGTTGGAAGCGCGTGCGTTGATGATGTCGACCAACAACATTCTGTCGCCAGCCAACGGTGAGCCAATCATCGTTCCGTCGCAGGACGTTGTATTGGGTCTGTACTACATGACTCGTGAAGCGATCAACGCCAAGGGCGAAGGTCGTGTGTTCGCGGATCTGCAAGAAGTTGACCGTGTGTTCCGTGCCGGCGAAGCTGCACTGCACGCTAAAGTCAAAGTGCGGATCAACGAAACCGTCAACGATCGTGATGGCGGCAGCGTCAAGAACACCCGTATCGTCGACACCACTGTTGGCCGTGCGCTGTTGTTCCAGGTTGTTCCACCTGGCCTGTCGTACGACGTCGTCAACCAGCCGATGAAGAAAAAGGCGATCTCCAAGCTGATCAACCAGTGCTACCGCGTGGTTGGTTTGAAAGAGACCGTGATCTTCGCTGACCAGTTGATGTACACCGGTTTTGCCTATTCGACCATTTCCGGCGTTTCCATCGGTGTTAACGACTTCGTTATCCCGGATGAAAAAGCCCGCATCATCAATGCTGCTACTGATGAAGTGAAAGAGATCGAAAGTCAGTACGCCTCCGGCCTGGTAACCCAGGGCGAGAAGTACAACAAAGTGATCGACCTTTGGTCCAAGGCGAACGACGAAGTTTCCAAGGCGATGATGGCCAACCTCTCGAAAGAGAAAGTCATCGACCGTCATGGCGTCGAAGTCGACCAGGAATCCTTCAACTCGATGTACATGATGGCCGACTCGGGCGCACGGGGTTCTGCTGCGCAGATCCGTCAGCTCGCCGGTATGCGTGGCCTGATGGCCAAGCCGGACGGTTCCATCATCGAAACGCCGATTACTGCGAACTTCCGTGAAGGTTTGAGCGTACTTCAGTACTTCATCTCCACTCACGGTGCTCGTAAAGGTTTGGCGGATACCGCGTTGAAAACTGCGAACTCCGGTTACCTGACTCGTCGTCTGGTAGACGTGGCGCAGGATCTGGTAGTAACCGAGGTCGATTGCGGCACCGAACATGGCCTGGTAATGACTCCGCACATTGAAGGCGGTGACGTTGTTGAGCCGCTGGGTGAGCGCGTATTGGGTCGTGTCATTGCCCGTGACGTGTTCAAGCCAGGTACCGAAGAAATCATCGTTCCTGCCGGTACTCTGGTAGACGAGAAGTGGGTCGAGTTCATCGAGCTGAACAGCATTGATGAAGTGATCGTGCGTTCGCCGATCAGCTGCGAAACCCGCTACGGTATTTGCGCCAAGTGCTACGGCCGTGACTTGGCTCGTGGTCACCAGGTGAACATCGGTGAAGCGGTCGGCGTTATCGCTGCCCAGTCCATCGGTGAGCCGGGTACCCAGCTGACCATGCGTACGTTCCACATCGGTGGTGCGGCAAGCCGGACCTCCGCCGCAGACAGCGTTCAGGTGAAGAATGGCGGTACCGTCCGTCTGCACAACCTGAAGCACGTTGAGCGAGTGGATGGTTGCCTGGTTGCTGTGTCCCGTTCCGGTGAGCTGGCAATCGCTGATGACTTCGGTCGTGAGCGCGAGCGTTACAAGCTGCCGTACGGTGCTGTGATTTCGGTTAAAGAAGGTGACAAGGTCGACGCTGGCGCAATCGTGGCCAAGTGGGATCCGCACACTCACCCAATCGTTACCGAAATGAAAGGTACCGTGACCTACGTGGGCATGGAAGAAGGCATCACGATCAAGCGTCAGACTGACGAATTGACCGGTATGACCAACATTGAAGTACTCGACGCCAAAGACCGTCCAGCTGCCGGTAAAGATATCCGTCCTGCTGTGAAGATGGTTGATGACAACGGCAAGGATCTCTTGCTTCCGGGTACTGACGTAATTGCTCAGTACTTCCTGCCTGCTAACGCCCTGGTTGGTGTAGCGGACGGCGCGAAGATTGCGATCGGTGATGTTATCGCTCGTATCCCGCAAGAGACTTCGAAGACCCGTGACATCACCGGTGGTCTGCCACGTGTTGCCGACTTGTTCGAAGCACGTCGTCCGAAAGAAGCCTCGATTCTGGCTGAAGTCAGCGGCACCATCGCGTTCGGTAAAGAGACCAAAGGGAAGCGCCGTCTGGTTATCACCCCGAACGACGGTACCGATCCGTACGAAGAGCTGATTCCTAAGTGGCGTCACCTGAACGTCTTCGAAGGCGAACAGGTAAACCGCGGCGAAGTTATCTCCGACGGCCCGAGCGATCCACACGACATCCTGCGTCTGCTGGGTGTGAGTGCGCTGGCCAAGTACATCGTGAACGAGATCCAGGACGTTTATCGTCTGCAAGGCGTGAAGATCAACGACAAGCACATCGAGACCATCCTGCGTCAGATGCTGCGTAAAGTTGAAATCGCTGAATCCGGCGACTCGACTTTCATCAAGGGCGACCAGATGGAGTTGACTCACGTTCTGGTAGAGAACGAGCGTTTGGCTGGCGACGAGAAATTCGTTTCCAAGTTCACTCGCGTGCTGCTGGGTATCACCAAGGCGTCGTTGTCCACCGAATCGTTCATCTCGGCGGCTTCCTTCCAGGAAACCACTCGCGTACTGACCGAAGCGGCGGTAACCGGCAAGCGCGATTACCTGCGCGGCCTGAAAGAAAACGTGGTCGTGGGTCGTCTGATCCCGGCTGGTACCGGTCTGGCTTATCACAGCGAGCGCAAGCGCCGCCGTGATGCTGACAAACCGTTGCGCGTAAGCGCCAGTGAAGTGGAAGCTGCACTGACCGAAGCGCTGAACTCGAGCGGTAACTGAGTTCTGCAGTAAATAAGCGTGGGGCCCTGGCAGCCCTGCTCATCCAATCGAGACAATTTGTCGAGGTTGGATGAGTGGGGAGGTCGGGGCCTTGCCTTGACTGGGGACAAGATCCTCTTTAGACTCTTGTACCCCTAAATTTGGCGGGAATTCGTTCCTGCCATTTTGCTTTTCTTGCAAGACAATAGCGTCGCAAGACAACAGTGGAGCTAGTAGATGGCAACTATCAACCAGCTGGTACGTCAGCCGCGTAAGCGTATCGTCGAGAAATCCGACGTGCCTGCGCTGCAGAACTGCCCGCAACGTCGTGGCGTATGCACCCGTGTGTATACCACCACGCCGAAAAAACCTAACTCGGCACTGCGTAAAGTATGCCGTGTGCGTCTGACCAACGGTTTCGAGGTTTCCTCGTACATCGGCGGTGAAGGCCACAACCTGCAAGAGCACAGCGTGGTACTGATCCGCGGCGGTCGTGTAAAAGACTTGCCAGGTGTTCGTTACCACACCGTACGCGGTTCTTTGGATACTTCCGGCGTTAAAGGTCGTAACCAGGGTCGTTCGAAGTACGGTACCAAGAAGCCTAAGTAGTAGTGGCTTTTTGTAAAAACTGATTTTCTATTTTTCTGAGTCGATAAGAGTAAGGTCGGAGGCGTCCCGAAAGGGCACCGATTCCGAGCGAACCTGAAGACCGTTTGAGGGCTTATCCATGCCAAGAAGACGCGTAGCAGCCAAGCGCGAAGTGCTTGACGATCCAAAATACGGCAGCCAAATCCTGGCCAAGTTCATGAACCACGTAATGGAAAGCGGCAAGAAAGCCGTTGCCGAGCGTATCGTTTATGGCGCGCTGGAGAAGGTTAAAGAACGCAAGAACAGCGACCCCCTGGAAATCTTCGAGAAAGCTCTCGACGCCATCGCTCCGCTGGTCGAAGTGAAGTCGCGCCGTGTAGGCGGTGCTACTTACCAGGTTCCGGTCGAAGTTCGCCCGTCCCGTCGTAACGCCCTGGCAATGCGCTGGTTGGTAGACTTCGCCCGCAAGCGCGGCGAGAAGTCTATGGCTCTGCGTTTGGCTGGCGAACTGTTGGACGCTGCCGAAGGTAAAGGTGCTGCAGTTAAGAAGCGTGAAGACGTGCACCGTATGGCTGAAGCCAACAAGGCTTTCTCGCACTACCGCTTCTAATTTTAGCGTCACTAATTTTGCGAGGGCTTTATGGCTCGTACAACACCGATTAATCGCTACCGTAACATTGGTATCGTTGCTCACGTGGATGCTGGTAAAACCACCACCACCGAGCGCGTCCTTTTTTACACTGGCAAAAGTCACAAAATGGGCGAGGTGCATGACGGCGCCGCGACCACAGACTGGATGGTGCAGGAGCAGGAGCGTGGTATTACCATTACTTCTGCTGCTATTACCGCCTTCTGGCAGGGTTCCGAGAAGCAGCACAAGGACCAATACCGCTTCAACGTTATTGATACCCCGGGCCACGTTGACTTCACTATTGAAGTTGAACGTTCCCTGCGTGTACTCGATGGCGCGGTCGTTGTGTTCTGCGGCACCTCGGGCGTTGAGCCTCAGTCGGAAACCGTATGGCGTCAAGCCAACAAATACGGCGTTCCACGTCTTGTTTACGTAAACAAGATGGACCGTGCTGGTGCAAACTTCCTGCGCGTGATCGGTCAGATCAAGCAGCGTCTGGGTCACACCCCGGTGCCAATCCAGTTGGCCATCGGTTCCGAAGACAACTTCCAGGGTCAGATCGATCTGATGGCCATGGAAGCTGTTTACTGGAATGACGCTGACAAAGGCATGGTTCCAGTTCGCAAGCCTATTCCTGCTGAGTTGCAGGAGTTGGCTGACGAGTGGCGCGGCAACATGGTTGAAGCTGCGGCTGAAGCCAGCGAAGAGCTGATGAACAAGTACCTCGAAGGTGAAGAGCTCACCAACGAGGAAATCAAGGCGGCTCTGCGTCAGCGTACTATCGCTGGCGAGATCGTTCTGGCTGTTTGCGGTTCTTCCTTCAAGAACAAGGGTGTTCCCCTGGTTCTCGACGCCGTTATCGACTACCTGCCTGCTCCAAGCGACATTCCTGCCATCAAGGGTACTGACCCGGATGATGAGACCCAGGAAATGGAGCGTCACGCAGACGACAGCGAGCCGTTCTCGGCTCTGGCGTTCAAGATCGCTACCGACCCATTCGTGGGTACCTTGACCTTTGTTCGAGTTTACTCGGGCGTGTTGGCCTCCGGCGACGGCGTGATCAACTCGGTTAAAGGCAAGAAAGAGCGCGTGGGTCGTATGGTGCAAATGCACGCAAACGCCCGCGAAGAAATCAAGGAAGTTCGCGCTGGTGACATCGCGGCCTTGATCGGCATGAAGGACGTCACCACTGGTGAAACTTTGTGCAACGCTGACAAGCCAATTATCCTGGTTCGCATGGACTTCCCGGAGCCGGTTATTTCGGTTGCCGTAGAGCCTAAGACCAAGGACGACCAGGAAAAAATGGGTATCGCTCTGGGCAAACTTGCTCAGGAAGACCCGTCTTTCCGCGTCAAGACTGATGAAGAGACTGGTCAAACGATCATCTCCGGCATGGGCGAGTTGCACCTGGACATCCTGGTTGACCGGATGCGCCGTGAGTTCAACGTCGAAGCCAACATCGGTAAGCCTCAAGTTTCGTACCGTGAGCGCATCACGAAGAGCTGCGAAATTGAAGGCAAGTTCGTTCGCCAATCCGGCGGTCGTGGCCAGTTCGGTCATTGCTGGATTCGTTTTGCTCCTGCTGACGAAGGTCAGGAAGGTCTGCAATTCCTGAACGAAGTAGTGGGTGGTGTGGTTCCTAAGGAATACATCCCGGCTATCCAGAAGGGTATCGAAGAGCAGATGAAGAACGGCGTTGTTGCCGGCTATCCGCTGATCGGCCTGAAGGCTACCGTGTTTGATGGTTCCTACCACGACGTCGACTCCAACGAGATGGCGTTTAAGGTGGCTGCTTCCATGGCGACCAAGCAACTGGCCCAGAAGGGCGGTGGTGAGTTGCTTGAGCCGATCATGGCGGTAGAGGTTGTTACACCTGAAGACTATATGGGTGACGTGATGGGCGACCTTAACCGTCGTCGCGGCATGATCCTGGGTATGGAAGACACGGTTTCCGGCAAAGTAATTCGCGCCGAGGTTCCGTTGGGTGAGATGTTCGGTTACGCAACCGACGTTCGTTCCATGTCCCAAGGTCGCGCAAGCTACTCTATGGAATTCAAAAAATACAATACAGCTCCGTCGCATATCGTCGAAACTGTTACCAAAAAACAAGGCTGATTCAGCCCCTTTAGGCTAGGAGTTAATTGTCGTGGCTAAAGAAAAATTTGACCGTACCCTCCCGCACGTCAACGTTGGCACCATCGGTCACGTCGACCACGGTAAAACCACGCTGACCGCTGCTCTGACTCGCGTCTGCTCCGAAATTTTCGGTTCGGCCGTTGTTGCTTTCGACAAAATCGACAGCGCTCCGGAAGAAAAGGCTCGTGGTATCACCATCAACACCGCACACGTTGAATACAACTCGCTGATCCGTCACTACGCTCACGTTGACTGCCCAGGTCACGCTGACTATGTGAAGAACATGATCACCGGTGCTGCTCAAATGGACGGCGCTATCCTGGTTTGCTCGGCCGCTGATGGTCCGATGCCACAAACCCGTGAGCACATCCTGCTGTCCCGTCAGGTTGGCGTTCCGTACATCGTTGTCTTCCTGAACAAGGCTGACATGGTTGACGACGCTGAGCTGCTGGAACTGGTTGAGATGGAAGTGCGCGATCTGCTGAGCACTTACGACTTCCCAGGTGACGACACTCCGATCATCATCGGTTCGGCTCTGATGGCTCTGAACGGCCAAGACGACAACGAAATGGGTACCACCGCTGTTAAGCGCCTGGTAGAAACTCTGGATAGCTACATCCCGGATCCAGTTCGTGTTATCGACAAGCCGTTCCTGATGCCAATCGAAGACGTATTCTCGATCTCCGGTCGCGGTACTGTTGTAACTGGCCGTATCGAGCGCGGTATCGTCAAGGTTCAGGATCCACTGGAAATCGTTGGTCTGCGTGACACTACCGTCACCACCTGCACCGGTGTTGAAATGTTCCGTAAGCTGCTCGACGAAGGTCGTGCTGGCGAGAACTGCGGCGTGCTGCTGCGCGGCACCAAGCGTGACGACGTTGAGCGTGGCCAGGTTCTGGTCAAGCCAGGTTCGGTTAAGCCGCACACTACCTTCGAAGCTGAAGTGTACGTGTTGAGCAAAGAAGAAGGCGGTCGCCACACTCCGTTCTTCAAAGGCTACCGTCCACAGTTCTACTTCCGGACCACTGACGTGACCGGTAACTGCGAACTGCCGGAAGGCGTTGAAATGGTAATGCCAGGCGACAACATCAAAATGGTTGTCACCCTGATCAAAACCATCGCAATGGAAGATGGTCTGCGTTTCGCTATTCGTGAAGGCGGTCGTACCGTCGGCGCTGGCGTCGTAGCCAAAATCATCGCTTAATAAGTGATGACTTGAAAAAGCCCCCGCCTAGCGGGGGCTTTTTTATTGGGTTGACACTGTAGTAGCCCGTCTATAGAATTGCGCCTCCTTTTAACGGGCGTATTGCGCTCGCTGGGAATAGCAGCCGGAGTCTGAAATCCAATGCAAAATCAGCAAATCCGTATCAGGTTGAAGGCTTTTGACCATCGCCTGATCGACCAATCCACCCAGGAAATCGTGGAAACCGCGAAACGTACTGGTGCTCAAGTGCGTGGTCCAATTCCACTGCCTACCCGTAAAGAGCGGTTCACCGTTCTGGTCTCCCCGCACGTCAACAAAGACGCGCGTGACCAGTATGAGATCCGTACTCATAAGCGCGTTCTGGACATCGTCCAGCCAACGGATAAAACCGTTGATGCTCTTATGAAGCTTGATCTTGCGGCCGGTGTGGAAGTGCAGATCAGCCTCGGCTAAGACTCGGTCTTAGTCGTGTAACGCTCTGAAATGGGCGGCCATAGCGGGTGAAAGCCCCGTACACTCATGAGGTTTACAACATGACTATTGGTGTAGTCGGTCGTAAATGCGGTATGACCCGTATTTTCACCGAAGAAGGTGTCTCCATTCCGGTCACGGTCATTGAGATCGAACCGAATCGCGTCACCCAGTTCAAAACTGAAGAGACCGATGGCTATCGTGCAGTGCAAGTCACTGTAGGCGAGCGTCGTGCTTCGCGTGTTACAGCTGCTCAAGCTGGCCACTTCGCTAAAGCGAACGTTGCCGCTGGTCGTACCGTAATGGAATTCCGTCTTGAAGAAGGCGAGTACCAGGCCGGCGATCTGATCAACGCTGAAATCTTCGCTGCTGGTCAACTGGTTGATGTAACCGGTCAGTCCAAAGGTAAAGGCTTCCAGGGTACGATCAAGCGTTGGAATTTCCGCGGGCAAGATAATACCCACGGTAACTCCGTATCCCACCGCGTTCCAGGCTCTATCGGCCAGTGCCAGACTCCTGGTCGTGTATTCAAGGGCAAAAAAATGTCCGGTCATATGGGCGCTGAGCGCGTGACCGTGCAGTCCCTCGAAGTAGTGCGCGTGGACGCTGAACGCAATCTGTTGTTGGTCAAGGGTGCTGTTCCTGGCGCTACTGGCGGCAACTTGGTTGTACGTCCAGCAGCCAAGGCTCGCGGTTAAGGGGAAGCTGACATGCAATTAAATGTAAATGACGCTCAAGCGATCGAAGTTTCCGAACTGACATTTGGCGGCGAATTCAACGAGACGCTGGTTCACCAAGCAGTCGTGGCCTACATGGCCGGCGGCCGTCAAGGTAGCAAGCAGCAAAAGACCCGTTCCGACGTTCGTGGTGGCGGTAAGCGCCCATGGCGTCAGAAAGGTACTGGCCGTGCTCGTGCCGGTACTATCCGTAGCCCAATCTGGCGTGGCGGCGGTACCACTTTCGCAGCTCGTCCTCAGGATCACACCCAGAAGCTGAACAAGAAGATGTATCGCGCAGCAATGCGTTCCATCCTTGCTGAGCTGGTGCGTACTGATCGTCTGGTTGTGGTTCAGGACTTCGCTGTTGATGCACCGAAGACCAAAGATCTGCTGAACAAACTGACCGGCATGGGCCTGACTGACGTCTTGATCGTGTCTGAAGTGGTTGATCAGAACCTGTACCTGGCTGCTCGTAACCTGCCACACGTTGATGTACGTGACGTGCAAGGTTCCGATCCAGTTAGTCTGATCGCATACGACAAGGTGTTGATCACCGTGTCGGCCGTGAAGAAATTCGAGGAGCTGCTGGGATGAACCAGGAACGCGTATTTAAAGTTCTGCTTGGCCCGCACGTTTCCGAGAAGGCTACGGTTCTGGCTGACAAGAAAGGCCAGTTCGTTTTCAAGGTTGCAACTGATGCAACCAAGCTGGAAATCAAGAAGGCCGTCGAAAGCCTGTTCAGCGTGAAAGTAGAGCGTGTTACTACCCTGAATGTTCTGGGTAAGAGCAAGCGCACTGCTCGCGGTCTGGGCAAGCGTAATGACTGGAAGAAGGCAGTTATCTCCCTTCAGCCAGGCCAAGATCTCGATTTCAGCAGCAGTGCTGAGTAAGGAAGGGGTGCATCATGGCAATCGTTAAATGCAAACCGACTTCCCCTGGCCGCCGTTTTGTGGTCAAGGTGGTCAACCAGGAGCTGCATAAAGGCGCTCCTCACGCACCGCTGCTCGAGAAAAAATCGAAGACTGGTGGTCGTAACAACAATGGTCGTATTACCACTCGTCACATCGGTGGTGGCCATAAGCAGCATTATCGTCTGGTCGATTTCCGTCGCAACGACAAAGATGGCATCTCTGCCACTGTCGAGCGTATTGAATACGATCCAAACCGTACTGCTCACATCGCTCTGCTGCTGTACGCAGATGGCGAGCGTCGCTACATCATCGCCCCTAAAGGCGTGAGTGCTGGCGACCAGCTGATCGCAGGTGCTCTGGCGCCGATCAAGCCGGGCAACGCTCTGCAACTGCGTAACATTCCAGTTGGTAGCACCGTACACGGCATCGAATTGAAGCCAGGTAAAGGCGCGCAAATCGCTCGTTCCGCTGGTGCTTCGGCTCAGCTGATCGCTCGTGAAGGTGTCTACGTGACCCTGCGTCTGCGTTCTGGTGAGATGCGTAAAGTGCTGGCTGAATGCCGCGCGACCCTGGGTGAAGTCTCGAACTCCGAGCACAGCCTGCGTTCGCTGGGTAAAGCTGGTGCCAAACGCTGGCGTGGCGTTCGCCCAACCGTTCGTGGTGTTGCCATGAACCCGGTTGACCACCCACATGGTGGTGGTGAAGGTCGTACCTCTGGTGGTCGTCATCCGGTATCGCCATGGGGCTTCCCGACTAAGGGCGCGAAGACTCGTGGTAATAAGCGTACCGACAAAATGATCGTCCGTCGTCGCAAGTAAATAGAGGGATACGACAGTGCCACGTTCTCTGAAAAAAGGTCCTTTTATTGATCTTCACCTACTGAAGAAGATCGAAGTGGCGGCGGAAAAGAACGATCGCAAACCAGTTAAAACCTGGTCGCGTCGTTCGATGATCCTGCCACAAATGGTCGGTTTGACCATTGCAGTGCATAACGGTCGTCAACATGTTCCAGTTCTCGTGAACGAAGACATGGTCGGCCACAAACTGGGCGAGTTTGCCGGTACCCGCACATATCGTGGGCACGTGGCAGACAAGAAAGCCAAGCGTTAAGGGGTAAGGAACGATGGAAGTAGCCGCTAAGTTGTCGGGCGCTCGAATCTCCGCCCAGAAAGCCCGCTTGGTCGCCGACCAGATCCGCGGGAAGAAGGTGGGCGAAGCGCTCAACCTGTTGGCTTTCAGCAGTAAGAAAGCCGCCGAGATCATGAAGAAAGTGCTGGAGTCGGCCGTAGCCAACGCCGAGCATAACGAAGGCGCAGACGTTGATGACCTTAAAGTCAGCACCGTTTTCGTCAACGAAGGGCGTTCGCTGAAGCGAATCATGCCGCGTGCCAAAGGCCGTGCTGATCGCATCGTCAAGCGGTCTTGCCATATCACTGTCAAGGTTGCTGACAAGTAACGGAGTCGAAGAGATGGGTCAGAAAGTACATCCCATTGGCATTCGCCTGGGAATCGTCAAGGAGCACACCTCCGTCTGGTACGCAGACGGTCGGACTTATGCGGACTATTTGTTCGCTGATCTGAAGGTGCGTGAGTATCTCCAAGACAAACTAAAAAGCGCGTCCGTAAGCCGTATCGATATCCATCGTCCGGCTCAGACTGCACGTATCACCATCCACACCGCTCGTCCAGGTATCGTTATCGGGAAGAAAGGTGAAGATGTTGAGAAACTGCGTCAGGACCTGACCAAACAAATGGGTGTGCCTGTGCACATCAATATCGAAGAAATCCGCAAGCCGGAGCTCGACGGTATGTTGGTTGCGCAGAGCGTAGCTCAGCAGCTGGAGCGTCGCGTAATGTTCCGTCGCGCTATGAAGCGCGCTGTACAGAACGCCATGCGCATTGGTGCCAAAGGCATCAAAATCCAAGTGAGCGGTCGTCTCGGCGGTGCTGAAATCGCACGTACTGAATGGTATCGCGAAGGTCGTGTGCCACTGCACACCCTGCGTGCCGACATCGACTATGCCAACTACGAAGCTCACACCACTTACGGTGTGATCGGTGTAAAGGTTTGGATCTTCAAAGGCGAAGTAATTGGTGGTCGCCAAGAAGAACTGAAACCACAAGCACCAGCGCCTCGTAAAAAAGCTGCTAAGTAAGGGGTACGCCAAATGTTGCAACCAAAGCGTACGAAGTTCCGCAAGCAGATGACAGGCCACAACCGTGGTCTGGCACAGCGCGGTAGCAAAGTCAGCTTCGGCGAGTTCGCGCTGAAGTCTGTAGCTCGTGGTCGTCTCACCGCTCGTCAGATCGAGTCAGCGCGTCGTGCTCTGACCCGTCACGTTAAACGTGGCGGCAAGATCTGGATCCGTGTATTCCCGGACAAGCCTATTTCCAAAAAGCCACTCGAAGTTCGGATGGGTAAAGGTAAGGGTAGTGTGGAGTACTGGGTTGCCCAGATTCAGCCAGGCAAAGTCCTGTATGAAATCGAGGGTGTTACTGAAGAGCTGGCGCGTGAGGCTTTTGCCTTGGCTGCTGCAAAGCTGCCGCTCGCCACTGCCTTCGTTAAACGGACGGTGATGTGATGAAAGCGAACGAACTTCGTGAAAAAGACGCGCCGCAGCTTAACGAGCAACTGCTCGGCCTGCTGCGCGACCAGTTCAATCTGCGGATGCAGAAAGCAACTGGCCAGTTGGGGCAGTCTCACCTGCTCCGGCAAGTTAAGCGTGACATCGCTCGCGTGAAGACTGTGCTCAAACAGCAGGCAGGTAAGTAATCATGGCTGAAGCCGAAAAAACCGTCCGTACGCTGACTGGCCGTGTTGTCAGCGACAAAATGGACAAGACCATCACCGTTCTGATCGAGCGTCGCGTTAAGCACCCGATCTACGGTAAATACGTTAAGCGTTCGACTAAGCTGCACGCGCACGACGAAACCAATCAGTGCCACATCGGCGACAAAGTCACTATTCGTGAAACTCGTCCTTTGGCCAAGACCAAGTCTTGGGCGCTGGTTGATGTTCTCGAACGCGCTGTGGAAGTCTAAGGACTAGGGGTCGGAGAAATTATATGATTCAGACTCAATCCATGCTCGATGTGGCCGATAACAGCGGCGCTCGCCGCGTTATGTGCATCAAGGTGCTGGGTGGCTCCCATCGTCGTTACGCTGGTATCGGTGACATCATCAAAGTTACCGTGAAGGAAGCAATTCCTCGCGGTAAAGTGAAAAAAGGCCAAGTGATGACTGCTGTTGTAGTCCGCACTCGTCACGGCGTACGTCGTGCTGATGGCTCCATTATCCGCTTTGATGGCAACGCTGCTGTTCTTCTGAACAACAAGCAAGAGCCGATCGGCACCCGTATCTTTGGGCCAGTGACCCGTGAACTTCGTACTGAGAAGTTCATGAAGATCGTCTCGCTCGCCCCAGAAGTGCTGTAAGGAGATCCGACATGCAAAAGATTCGTCGTGACGACGAGATCATCGTGATCGCCGGCAAAGACAAAGGTAAGCGCGGTAAGGTGCTTAAGGTTCTCGCTAATAACCGTCTGGTTATTGGTGGTCTGAACCTGGTTAAGCGTCATACCAAGCCTAACCCGGCGTCGGGCGTACAAGGCGGTATCGTCGAAAAAGAAGCTCCACTGGACGCTTCTAACGTCGCCATTTTCAACGGCGAAACCAACAAGGCTGACCGCGTTGGTTTCAAAGTAGAAGACGGCAAGAAAATTCGTGTCTTCAAGTCGACCCAAAAAGCGGTTGATGCTTGAACACTGCTAGGTAGAAGACCATGGCACGACTAAAAGAGATTTACTGGAAGGAAATCGCACCGAAGCTTAAGGAAGAACTTAAGCTTTCGAACGTGATGGAAGTTCCACGCGTTACAAAAATCACCCTGAACATGGGTCTGGGCGAAGCGGTCGGTGACAAAAAAGTCATCGAGCACGCTGTTGCCGACCTGGAAAAGATCACCGGCCAGAAAGTCGTTGTGACCTACGCTCGGAAATCCATCGCAGGCTTTAAAGTCCGTGAAGGTTGGCCGATCGGCGTCAAAGTGACCCTGCGCCGTGAGCGTATGTACGAGTTCCTGGATCGTCTGCTGTCGATCTCCCTGCCTCGGGTTCGCGACTTCCGCGGCCTGAATGCCAAGTCCTTCGATGGTCGTGGTAACTACAGCATGGGCGTTAAAGAGCAGATCATCTTCCCGGAAATCGACTACGACAAGATCGATGCTCTCCGCGGTCTGGACATTACCCTGACCACCACTGCCAAGAACGATGATGAAGGTCGCGCGCTGCTGCGTGCTTTCAAATTCCCGTTCCGCAACTGATTGGAGTAGGAAAATGGCCAAGATGAGCATGAAAAACCGCGAGCTGAAGCGTCAGCTCACGGTTGCCAAGTACGCCAAAAAGCGTGCAGCACTGAAAGCTATCATCGTTGATCTGAACGCAAGTCCAGAAGCGCGTTGGGAAGCTACAGTAGCTCTGCAGAAGCAGCCACGTGACGCAAGCGCTTCGCGCATGCGTAACCGCTGCCGCCTGACCGGTCGTCCACACGGCGTTTACCGCAAGTTCGGCCTCGGCCGTAACAAACTGCGTGAAGCTGCAATGCGTGGTGACGTACCTGGTCTGGTTAAAGCCAGCTGGTAAGCACTGTCAAAGTTTCGGTGTTTGGGATCGCGAGATCCTGACCACCGGTGACCTTGAACTTGAATCAAGCCCCTTTTGGGGCTTGATTCATTTGTGGGGTGTGTCTAGAATACCCGGCTCGCCTGAGCCCGTGCTTTTTTTGCATGGATGAGCTCGGCGACAAGTAGTAGCCGCAAGGCTAATTTTTTTGTATTAGGAGCGTCTAGCCCATGAGTATGCAGGACCCGTTAGCGGACATGCTAACTCGAATCCGTAATGCCCAGATGGCTGAAAAGTCCGTCGTAAGCATGCCATCTTCTACTTTGAAGGTAGCTGTTGCCAAAGTCCTGAAGGACGAAGGTTACATTGCGGGTTATCAGATCAGCAGCGAAATCAAACCACTGCTGTCCATCGAGCTGAAGTACTTCGAAGGCCGTCCGGTCATCGAGGAAGTGAAGCGCGTTAGCCGTCCAGGCCTGCGTCAGTACAAGTCCGTCGATGATCTGCCCAAAGTTCGTGGCGGTCTCGGTGTGTCTATCGTCTCCACCAACAAAGGTGTGATGACGGATCGTGCTGCGCGCGCTGCCGGTGTCGGCGGCGAAGTTCTTTGCACTGTGTTCTAAGGGGGGATAAGCATGTCACGCGTCGCTAAGAACCCCGTTAAGCTGCCAGTCGGTGTCGAAGTAAAATTCGCAGGCCAACAGCTTTCGGTGAAGGGTGCCAAGGGCACTCTCGAACTGAACATCCATTCGTCTGTTGAGATCGTTGAAGAAGCTGGTGAGCTGCGTTTCGCTGCTCGCAATGGCGATCAACAAACTCGCGCAATGGCTGGTACCACTCGTGCGTTGGTAAACAACATGGTCCAAGGCGTAAGCCAAGGCTTCGAGCGTAAGCTCCAGCTGGTCGGTGTTGGTTATAAAGCGCAAGCAAAAGGCACAGTGCTGAACCTGGCTCTTGGCTTCTCGCACCCAGTGGATTATGAACTGCCGGAAGGCATCACCGCTGAGACTCCTAGCCAAACCGACATCCTGATTCGGGGTATCGATAAGCAGCTGGTAGGTCAAGTGGCCGCCGAGATCCGCGACTTCCGTCCACCAGAGCCGTACAAAGGCAAAGGTGTGCGCTACGCGGACGAAGTCGTCCGTCGTAAAGAAGCCAAGAAGAAGTAGGGCATAGCAAATGACCGACAAAAAAGTTACTCGACTGCGTCGCGCTCGCAAAGCACGCCTGAAAATGCACGAACTCGAAGTCGTGCGTCTCTGCGTGTTCCGCTCGTCGCAGCACATCTACGCCCAGGTCATTTCGGCCGACGGCAACAAAGTTCTGGCATCTGCCTCGACTTTGGATAAAGAACTGCGTGATGGCGCCACTGGCAACATCGACGCGGCCACTAAGGTTGGCCAGCTGGTCGCTACGCGTGCTAAAGCCGCTGGCGTCTCGCAGGTGGCTTTCGACCGCTCTGGCTTCAAGTACCACGGCCGCGTCAAGGCGCTGGCTGATGCTGCTCGTGAAGCTGGGCTGGAGTTCTAAGTTATGTCAAATAACGACCAAAAGCGCGACGAAGGCTACATTGAGAAGCTGGTTCAAGTTAACCGCGTAGCCAAAACCGTAAAAGGCGGCCGTATCTTCACTTTCACCGCGTTGACCGTGGTTGGTGATGGTAAAGGGCGTGTTGGCTTCGGCCGTGGCAAGTCACGTGAAGTGCCTGCTGCGATCCAGAAGGCAATGGAAGCTGCTCGCCGCAACATGATCCAAGTTGATCTGAACGGCACCACTCTGCAGTACGCAATGAAGTCCGGTCACGGCGCTTCGAAGGTGTACATGCAGCCTGCTTCTGAAGGTACCGGTATCATCGCTGGCGGCGCTATGCGTGCTGTCCTCGAAGTTGCTGGCGTTCAGAACGTTCTGGCCAAGTGCTACGGCTCGACTAACCCGGTAAACGTGGTTCACGCCACTTTCAAAGGTTTGAAAGCTATGCAGTCTCCTGAATCCATTGCCGCCAAGCGTGGCAAAAGCGTCAAGGAGATCTTCTGATCATGGCTACCGTTAAAGTTACGCTGATCAAAAGCATGACCGGCCGTATCCCTAACCACAAACTGTGCGTTAAGGGTCTGGGTCTGCGTCGCATCGGTCACACTGTAGAAGTACTTGATACTCCCGAGAATCGCGGGATGATCAACAAGGCTTACTACATGCTGCGTGTCGAGGGTTAATCGATGAAACTCAATGATCTGAGTCCAGCGCCGGGTTCCCGTCGCGAAAAGCATCGTCCGGGCCGTGGTATCGGTAGTGGTTTGGGCAAGACCGGTGGCCGTGGCCACAAAGGTCAGTCCTCCCGCTCCGGTGGCACCATTGCTCCAGGCTTTGAAGGCGGTCAACAGCCGCTGCATCGTCGCCTGCCAAAGTTCGGTTTCGTTTCCCTGAAAGCCATGGACCGCGCAGAAGTGCGTCTGTCCGAGCTGGCTAAAGTGGAAGGCGACATCGTCACCGTGCAATCCCTGAAAGATGCCAACGTGATCAACGTCAACGTACAGCGTGTGAAAATCATGCTGTCCGGCGAAGTTACTCGCGCTGTTACCATCGGAAAGGGAATCGGCGCCACCAAAGGTGCGCGTGCGGCTATCGAAGCAGCTGGCGGCAAGTTCGAGGAATAAATGGCTAAGCAAGGTGCTCTCTCTGCGCTCGGCAAAGGCGGTATGTCTGAACTCTGGGCTCGTCTGCGTTTTCTGTTCCTGGCGATTATCGTCTACCGAATAGGCGCACACATCCCGGTTCCAGGTATCAACCCGGACCGACTCGCGGACCTGTTTCGACAGAATGAGGGGACCATTCTTAGCTTGTTCAACATGTTTTCCGGCGGCGCGCTGGAGCGGATGAGCATCTTTGCACTGGGGATCATGCCGTACATTTCGGCATCGATCATCATGCAGCTGATGACCGCCGTCAGCCCGCAGCTGGAGCAGTTGAAGAAGGAAGGTGAAGCTGGCCGTCGCAAGATCAGCCAGTACACCCGCTACGGCACTGTCGTTCTCGCTCTCGTTCAGGCAATTGGCATGTCCATTGGTCTGGCAGGGCAAGGCGTTGCGTTCACTGGTGACTTTGGCTTCCATTTCGTCGCGGTATCCACTTTTGTGGCTGGTGCGATGTTCATGATGTGGCTGGGTGAGCAGATTACTGAGCGTGGTGTTGGCAACGGTATCTCGATGTTGATTTTTTCGGGTATCGTCGCCGGTCTTCCGAGAGCGATCGGGCAGTCTTTCGAGTCTGCACGTCAGGGTGATATCAACATCTTCGCCCTGGTTGCCATCGGTTTGCTGGCAGTAGCGATTATCGGTTTTGTGGTGTTCATTGAGCGTGGTCAGCGTCGTATTGCTGTTCACTACGCCAAGCGTCAGCAGGGCCGCAAGGTCTTCGCTGCGCAGACTAGCCACTTGCCGCTGAAGGTGAACATGGCCGGTGTTATTCCGGCCATTTTCGCGAGCAGCATTTTGCTGTTCCCGGCTTCGTTGGGTGCCTGGTTCGGCCAGTCTGAAGGTATGGGCTGGTTGCAGGACATCTCGCAGTCGATCGCTCCTGGTCAGCCGTTGAATATTCTGCTGTTTAGTGCAGGGATTATTTTCTTCTGCTTCTTCTATACGGCGTTGATGTTCAATCCGAAAGACGTAGCGGAAAACCTGAAGAAGTCCGGTGCCTTTATTCCGGGCATCCGTCCAGGTGAGCAGTCTGCGCGCTACATTGATGGCGTTCTGACTCGCTTGACCATGTTCGGTGCTCTTTACATGACGGCCGTGTGCTTGCTGCCCCAGTTCCTGGTGGTTGCAGCAAACGTACCGTTCTACCTTGGCGGGACCTCGTTGCTGATCGTCGTCGTGGTTGTGATGGACTTCATGTCCCAAGTACAATCGCACCTCGTTTCGCACCAGTACGAATCCCTGATGAAGAAAGCCAACCTGAAGGGTTACGGCAGCGGCATGTTGCGCTGAGTACCCATAAGGTTCGAGGAGTTGGTGATGAAAGTTCGTGCATCGGTGAAAAAGCTGTGCCGTAACTGCAAGATTATTCGCCGCGAAGGTGTTGTTCGAGTAATTTGCAGCGCGGAACCGCGTCACAAACAGCGCCAAGGCTGAGTGTGATTGTGCTTCAAGCCCGGCAGCTAGTGCGCTGCCGGGTTGATTATTTGTTATTACAGCGATATTATCTCGCGCCCTATTTCTTGGCTTCCGGGGCGTAGGTAGCTGTCAATTGGAGTCCCACTGAATGGCCCGTATTGCAGGCGTTAACATTCCAGATAACAAGCATACTGTTATCTCGCTGACCTACATCTATGGTGTTGGTCGCACTACTGCACAGAAGATCTGTGCAGTGACTGGGGTAAACCCAGCCGCAAAGATCAAGGATCTGAGCGACGAGCAGATTGAACAGCTGCGTGGCGAAGTGGCGAAGTTCACCACTGAAGGTGACCTGCGTCGCGAAATCAACATGAAAATCAAGCGTTTGATGGACCTCGGTTGCTATCGCGGTCTGCGTCATCGTCGTGGTCTTCCAGTGCGCGGTCAGCGTACCAAGACTAACGCGCGTACCCGTAAAGGTCCGCGTAAGCCGATCCGCAAGTAATCGCCCCAGCGAATCGACAGGAAATTAATCATGGCTAAACCTGCTGCTCGTCCTCGTAAAAAAGTTAAAAAGACAGTGGTTGATGGCATCGCCCACATCCATGCATCTTTTAACAACACAATCGTGACCATCACCGACCGTCAAGGCAACGCTCTTTCCTGGGCTACCTCCGGTGGTTCGGGTTTCCGCGGTTCCCGCAAGTCCACGCCGTTTGCTGCTCAAGTAGCTGCTGAACGTGCTGGTCAAGCTGCGCTGGAATATGGCCTGAAAAACCTCGACGTTAACGTCAAAGGTCCAGGTCCAGGTCGTGAATCTGCAGTCCGCGCTTTGAACGGCTGTGGCTACAAGATCGCCAGCATCACCGACGTGACGCCAATCCCGCACAACGGGTGCCGTCCGCCGAAGAAGCGCCGCGTGTAATCCAGGAGATTGTAAAGAATGGCTCGTTACATTGGTCCAAAATGCAAACTCGCTCGTCGCGAAGGCACCGATCTCTTCTTGAAGAGCGGCGTGCGCGCGATCGAATCGAAGTGCAACATTGAAGCAGCACCTGGTATCCACGGCCAACGCCGCGGTCGCCAGTCCGATTACGGCACCCAGCTGCGTGAAAAGCAGAAGGTCCGTCGTATCTACGGCGTTCTCGAGCGTCAATTCAGCGGCTACTACAAAGAAGCTGCTGGCAAGAAAGGTGCAACTGGCGAAAACCTGTTGCAACTGCTCGAATGCCGTCTGGACAACGTTGTATACCGTATGGGTTTTGGCTCTACTCGTGCCGAATCCCGTCAGCTGGTATCGCACAAATCCGTAAGCGTTAACGGTCAGACCGTAAACGTGCCGTCGTACCAGGTTCGTGCTGGTGACGTGGTCGCGATTCGCGAGAAAGCAAAGAACCAACTTCGCATTGTCCAAGCTCTCGATCTGTGTGCCCAACGTGGCCGCGTAGAATGGGTAGAAGTAGACACTGAGAAGAAGTCGGGCGTTTTCAAGAACGTTCCTGCTCGCAGTGATCTGTCCGCCGACATCAACGAAAGCCTGATTGTCGAGCTCTACTCCAAGTAAGGGCTAGAAAATAGGTGCATCCATGCAGATTTCGGTAAATGAGTTCCTGACACCCCGCCATATTGATGTGCAGGTTGTCAGTCCAACCCGCGCCAAGATCACTCTCGAGCCTCTCGAGCGTGGTTTTGGCCACACCCTGGGCAACGCGCTGCGCCGCATCCTGTTGTCCTCAATGCCCGGCTGCGCAGTAGTCGAGGCCGAGATTGACGGTGTGCTCCATGAGTACAGCGCCATCGAAGGTGTACAGGAAGACGTAATTGAAATCCTGTTGAACCTTAAAGGTCTGGCTATCAAGCTGCACGGCCGTGACGAAGTTACGCTGACCTTGTCGAAGAAGGGTTCGGGGGTGGTTACCGCTGCCGATATTCAGCTGGATCATGATGTCGAGATCGTTAACCCCGATCACGTAATCGCTAACCTGGCGTCTAACGGCGCCCTGAACATGAAGCTCACCGTAGCTCGTGGTCGTGGTTATGAACCGGCAGACTCGCGTCAGAGCGATGAAGACGAAAGCCGCAGCATCGGTCGCTTGCAGCTTGACTCTTCGTTCAGCCCGGTTCGCCGTATCGCATACGTGGTGGAAAACGCCCGTGTCGAACAGCGTACTAACCTGGACAAGCTGGTTATTGATCTGGAAACCAACGGTACTCTGGATCCTGAAGAGGCTATTCGCCGCGCTGCAACCATTCTGCAACAGCAGTTGGCTGCGTTCGTCGACCTCAAAGGTGACAGTGAGCCAGTGGTTGTTGAGCAGGAAGACGAGATCGATCCGATCCTGCTTCGCCCGGTTGACGATCTGGAACTGACTGTACGTTCGGCTAACTGCCTTAAGGCGGAAAACATCTACTACATCGGTGACCTGATTCAGCGTACCGAAGTAGAGCTGTTGAAGACTCCGAACCTTGGCAAGAAATCCTTGACTGAAATCAAGGACGTTCTGGCCTCCCGCGGTCTGTCCCTCGGCATGCGCCTCGACAACTGGCCGCCTGCAAGTCTTAAGAAGGACGACAAGGCGACTGCCTGATCGTCGTAATCACCGAACGTTGTGTTTGGTAAGGAATGAACCATGCGTCATCGTAAAAGTGGTCGTCACCTGAGCCGCACTAGCTCGCACCGCAAGGCCATGTTTCAAAACATGGCAGTGTCGCTGTTCGAGCACGAGCTGATCAAAACTACACTGCCGAAAGCTAAAGAACTGCGTCGCGTTGCTGAGCCGCTGATCACTTTGGCCAAGACAGACAGCCTGGCTAACCGCCGTCTCGCTTTCGACCGTACTCGTTCGAAAGCTATCGTTGGTAAGCTCTTCAACGACCTGGGCAAGCGTTACGCTACCCGTGAGGGTGGCTACCTGCGCATCCTCAAGTGCGGTTTCCGCACTGGCGACAACGCGCCTATGGCGTACGTCGAGTTGGTTGATCGTCCTGCCGGTGGTGAAGCTGTATCCGCTGAGTAAGACGTCAGTCTGAAACGAAGAACCGGGCCTAGTGCCCGGTTTTTTGTGCACGCTCGAAAAGTATCGAGTGGCTTAGGCGATACAGCTTCATTAGTATTTATCTATCGATTCTCACAATTTAATGAATTTGATGGTGTCATGTTGATGGTCAATACTCCCTCTCAGCCGATTAGCCGGCAGTAGGAAAGACTGACAGAGGAAGACATCGCATGAGCCAAAATAAAACACTTACCACCGCCAGTGGCGCTCCTGTCGCTGATAACCAGAATTCCCGTTCCGCCGGCCCTCGTGGCCCGTTGCTGCTCGACGACTTTCACCTGATCGAGAAGCTTGCCCACTTCAACCGTGAAAACATCCCTGAGCGCCGCGTACACGCCAAAGGGTCGGGTGCTTACGGTACGTTCACCGTAACTCGGGACATCACCGAGTACACCAGCGCCAAACTGTTTGAATCTGTTGGTAAACAAACCCCAACGTTCCTGCGGTTTTCCACCGTTGGCGGTGAGCGTGGTTCGGCCGACACCGAGCGCGATCCACGTGGCTTTGCCCTGAAGTTCTACACCGAAGAAGGTAACTGGGACATCGTCGGCAACAACACGCCAGTGTTCTTCATCCGCGATCCGCTCAAATTCCCGGACTTTATTCACACCCAAAAACGTCTGCCGCAAAGCAACCTGAAAAGCGCACAAATGATGTGGGACTTCTGGTCACATTCACCTGAGGCGTTGCACCAGGTCACCATTCTGTTCTCGGATCGCGGCATTCCTGATGGCTACCGCCATATGCACGGCTTCGGCAGTCACACCTACAGCCTGATCAACGCCAGTGGCGAGCGTCACTGGGTGAAGTGGCACTACAAGACCAAGCAAGGGATCAAAAACCTGGCGCCGGCAGAAGCGGCACGCCTGGCCGGTACTGATCCGGATTACGCACAGCGTGATCTGTTCGGCGCGATCGAGCGCGGTGATTTCCCGAAATGGCGCGTGTGCATCCAGATCATGACGGAGGCACAGGCCGCGGCGCACTACGAGAACCCATTTGACGTGACCAAGACCTGGTCGCAGAAAGAGTTTCCGCTGATCGAAGTGGGTGAACTGGAACTTAACCGCAATCCACAGAACTACTTTGCTGAAGTCGAGCAAGCGGCGTTCGGTCCGAGCAACATGGTCCCGGGTGTCGGTTTGTCGCCTGACCGCATGTTGCAGGGGCGAGTGTTCGCTTACGCCGACGCTCACCGCTACCGTATTGGCACGAACCACCAGCAATTGCCGGTGAACGCACCTCGCAGCCCGGTGAACAGCTATCAGCGCGACGGTTCGATGGCGTTTGGCAGCAACGGCGGTGCGACTCCTAACTATGAGCCGAACAGCTATATCGAATCGCCAAAACAAGCGCGTCGCTATGCAGAGCCAGCGCTGACGCTGGGTGGTGCAGCTGATCGTTACGATCATCGCGAAGATACTGACTACTACAGCCACGCGGGTGCACTGTTCCGCCTGATGAATGATGAGCAGAAAGCCCTGCTGGTCAACAACATTGCCGGCGCCATGGCGGGAGTTTCCGGTGACGTGGTTGATCGTCAACTCCAGCACTTCTTCAGGGCTGACCCGGCGTACGGAGAAGCAATCGCAACGGCATTGGGCGTACAGCTTAACGAAGTCTAAACGAGAAGCAGAACCGCCCTTATTTGGGCGGTTTTTGCGTTATTTAAGCTGCATTTCTCAGAATTTCTTCGCTTTTATCGCGCAAACGAAGTGACCAAGCAGCCGGCTTGGTTCAAACTACAGACTTTCAGGCAGGGAGATGTAGGGCGATGCAAGGCCACCCAGACGTAATCGATTACCTCAACACGTTGCTGACCGGCGAGCTGGCCGCGCGTGATCAATATTTCATCCATTCGCGGATGTACGAGGACTGGGGTTTCACCGAGCTCTATGAGCGTATCAACCACGAGATGGAGGAAGAGGCGCAGCACGCTGACGCCCTGATGCGCCGGATTCTGATGCTCGAAGGCACGCCACGTATGCGTCCGGACGACCTGGATGTCGGCACCACCGTGCCTGACATGCTTGCCGCGGACCTGCGTCTGGAATACAAAGTCCGCGCCGCACTCTGCAAGGGCATCGAGCTCTGCGAGCTGCACAAGGACTACGTCAGCCGCGAGATGCTGCGTATTCAGCTGAACGACACTGAAGAGGATCACACCTACTGGCTCGAGAAGCAGTTGGGTCTGATCAAGTTGATCGGTCTGGAGAATTACCTGCAATCGCAGTTCTGATTCCGCTGGCTACAAAAAAGCCCCTGTCACCGATGAAGTGACAGGGGCTTTTTCGTGGGCTTGATTCAGGCTTTGTCGCGAGCCAGTAGCGGCTTGAGGTAGAAGCCCGTGTGAGATTGCTTCATCTCCGAGACTTCTTCCGGCGTACCGACGGCAATGATCTGGCCACCCTTGGAACCACCTTCCGGCCCCAGGTCCACTAACCAGTCCGCGGTCTTGATCACGTCCAGATTGTGTTCGATCACCACCACGGTGTTGCCGTGGTCGCGCAATCGATGCAATACGTCGAGCAGCTGCTGAATATCCGCGAAGTGCAGGCCGGTCGTCGGCTCATCGAGGATGTACAGCGTCTTGCCGGTATCGCGTTTGGACAGTTCACGGGACAGCTTCACCCGCTGGGCTTCACCACCCGACAGCGTGGTCGCTGATTGCCCGAGCTTGATGTACGACAGGCCGACATCCATCAGCGTCTGAAGCTTGCGCGCCAGGGCCGGAACAGCGTCGAAGAACACCCGCGCTTCCTCGATCGTCATCTCGAGGGTTTCGTGGATGCTCTTGCCCTTGTACTTGATCTCCAGGGTTTCGCGGTTGTAGCGCTTGCTCTTGCAGACGTCGCACGGGACATAGATGTCCGGCAGGAAGTGCATTTCCACTTTGATCAAGCCATCGCCCTGACACGCTTCGCAACGTCCGCCCTTCACGTTGAAGGAGAAGCGTCCAGGACCATAACCGCGGGAGCGGGACTCCGGCACACCGGCGAACAGTTCGCGAATCGGTGTGAACAACCCGGTGTAGGTCGCCGGGTTGGAGCGCGGCGTTCGGCCGATCGGGCTCTGGTCGATGTCGACAACCTTATCCAGATGCTCCAGACCTTTGATGCTGTCGTGAGCGGCCGCTTCAAGCGTCGTCGCACCGTTCAATGCCGTAGCGCTAAGCGGGAACAAGGTGTTGTTGATCAGCGTCGACTTGCCCGAGCCGGACACACCGGTCACGCAGGTCAGCAGGCCGATCGGAATGTCCAGGTCGACATCGCGCAAGTTGTTGCCACGGGCGCCCTTGAGGGACAGCGACAACTTCTTGTTACGCGGCGTGCGTTTGGCTGGGACTGCAATTTTCACCCGGCCCGACAAGTACTTTCCGGTCAACGAATCTGGATGAGCCATGACTTCGGCCGGCGTACCTTCGGCGACAATATGGCCGCCGTGTACACCCGCACCCGGGCCGATATCCACCACGTAGTCAGCCAGGCGAATCGCATCTTCGTCGTGCTCGACCACGATCACCGTGTTGCCGATATCCCGTAAGTGCTTGAGCGTACCGAGCAGCCGATCGTTGTCCCGCTGGTGCAAACCAATCGACGGCTCGTCGAGAATGTACAGAACGCCAACCAGGCCGGCACCAATCTGGCTGGCCAGACGGATACGCTGCGCTTCACCACCGGACAGCGTGTCCGCACTGCGATCCAGCGACAAATAGTCCAGGCCAACATTGACCAGGAATTGCAGGCGTTCGCGAATTTCCTTGAGAATCTTGTCGGCAATTTCACCGCGACGGCCAGTAAGTTTCAGTACGCCGAAATACTCACAGGCATCGCCAATCGGCAGATTGGTCACTGCCGGCAGCGTCTTCTCGCCCACCCACACATGCCGGGCTTCACGACGCAGGCGAGTACCACGGCAATCCGGACAAGGCTGGGTGCTGAGGAACTTGGCCAGCTCTTCACGCACCGAGGCGGACTCGGTTTCACGGTAGCGTCGGTCCAGATTCGGCACGATGCCTTCGAACGGGTGCGAACGTTTGACGATGTCGCCACGGTCGTTCAGGTATTTGAAGTCGACGTTCTGCGAACCGCTGCCGTGCAGGATGAACTTCTGCTGATCGGCCGATAGTTCGTTGAATGGCACTTCCAGGCTGAACTTGTAGTGCGAAGCCAACGACCCGAGCATCTGGAAGTAATAGACGTTGCGCCGGTCCCAGCCGCGAATCGCGCCTTCCGCGAGCGTCAGTTCGCCATTGACCAACCGCTTGATGTCGAAGAACTGCTTAACACCCAGGCCATCACACGTCGGGCAAGCGCCGGCCGGGTTGTTGAAGGAGAACAGCTTGGGTTCCAGCTCGCTGATGGCGTGGCCGCAAATCGGGCAGGCGAAGCGCGCGGAGAAGATGATCTCTTCGCCGGGCTCGTCGTCCATCGGCGCGACCAGGGCGATGCCGTCCGCGAGCTTCAAAGCGGTCTCGAACGATTCGGCCAAACGCTGTTGCAGGTCGGCGCGCACCTTGAAGCGGTCGACTACCACATCAATCGTGTGCTTCTTCTGTTTATCCAGCTTCGGCAACTCGTCGAGTTCGCAGAGCCTGCCGTTGACCCTGGCTCGCACAAAACCTTGGGCGCGCAGTTCTTCGAAAACCGAAAGGTGTTCGCCTTTACGCTCGCGGATCACCGGCGCTAACAGCATAAGCTTGCTGCCCTCCGGTTGGGCGAGTACTAGGTCGACCATTTGGCTGACGGTCTGCGCTTCCAGCGGAATGTCGTGATCCGGGCAACGCGGAATACCCACGCGAGCGTAAAGCAGGCGCAGGTAATCGTAGATTTCGGTGATGGTGCCGACCGTCGAGCGCGGGTTGTGCGAGGTCGATTTCTGCTCGATGGAAATGGCTGGCGACAAACCTTCGATGGTGTCGACGTCAGGCTTTTCCATCATCGACAAAAATTGCCGGGCGTAGGCCGACAGCGATTCGACGTAGCGGCGCTGGCCTTCGGCGTACAGCGTGTCGAAGGCCAGGGACGATTTGCCGGAGCCGGACAGGCCGGTGATGACGATCAGTTTGTCCCGTGGCAGGGTCAGGTCGATGTTCTTCAGGTTGTGGGTTCGGGCCCCACGAATCAGGATCTTGTCCAAAGTGGCCTCGCTCGGCGGGCGTCGAAAACGTAGGAGTATACGGCCAAATACTGGATGGATGCACACTATCAAATGAGCGGGTTGCAGCCTTACATGAAGACTCTGTCAGCAGAGCGCGTCAAAGCGTCGCGATATACCCCGTCAATCGATGGGACTGGTAGAATCGCCGCCGGTTCACATGAGGTTTTTCCATGCACGATCCCCACAGCGAACGCATGAGTGGCAGTGAGACCCGCGCAGCAAGCGGTCTGGCCCTGGTATTCGCCTTCCGTATGCTTGGCATGTTCATGGTGTTGCCGGTACTGGCGACCTATGGGATGGATCTGGCAGGAGCGACCCCGGCCCTCATCGGGCTGGCGATTGGCGCTTACGGCCTGACCCAGGCGATCTTCCAGATTCCTTTCGGCTTCATTTCCGACCGCATCGGCCGTCGTCCCGTGATTTACCTGGGGCTGATCGTCTTTGCCCTCGGTAGCGTGCTGGCGGCCAATGCCGATTCGATCTGGGGCGTGATCGCCGGACGAATCCTGCAAGGCGCCGGGGCGATTTCTGCGGCGGTGATGGCGTTGCTGTCAGACCTGACCCGTGAACAGCATCGGACCAAAGCCATGGCCATGATCGGCATGACGATCGGTCTGTCGTTTGCTGTCGCGATGGTTGTAGGACCGTTGCTGACCCGCGCCTTTGGCCTGTCCGGATTGTTCCTCGCCACGGGCGGCATGGCGCTGTTCGGCATCGTGATCGTGATGTTCATGGTGCCGCGCTCGACCGGGCCGTTGCAGCACCGCGAGTCCGGTGTTGCGCGCAAGGCGTTGATACCGACGCTCAAACACCCGGACCTGCTGCGTCTGGACCTGGGCATTTTTGTGTTGCACGCAATGTTGATGTCGAGCTTCGTTGCGTTGCCTTTGGCGCTGGTCGAAAAAGCCGGGCTGCCCAAAGAGCAGCACTGGTGGGTCTACCTCACCGCGTTGCTGATTTCCTTCTTCGCCATGATCCCGTTCATTATCTACGGCGAGAAGAAACGCAAAATGAAACGAGTTTTACTCGGCGCCGTCGCGACGCTGATGCTCACTGAGCTATTCTTCTGGCAGTTCGGCGATAGCTTGCGAGCTCTGGTGATCGGGACGGTGGTGTTCTTTACCGCGTTCAACTTGCTGGAAGCGTCCTTGCCATCGCTGATCAGCAAGGTTTCACCGGCAGGCGGCAAGGGCACGGCGATGGGGGTTTATTCCACCAGTCAGTTCCTCGGTTCGGCACTGGGCGGCATCCTCGGGGGCTGGCTGTTCCAGCATGGCGGTCTGTCGGTTGTGTTCCTTGGATGCGCCGGTCTGGCTGCCCTCTGGCTGGCCTTTGCTGTTACCATGCGCGAACCTCCCTACGTGACGAGCCTGCGCTTGCCGTTGTCGCCCGAGGCGATCCGCGAAGCGGGTCTGGTCGAGCGCCTGAAGGCCGTCGTAGGGGTAACAGATGCAGTGATCGTCGAAGATGAAGCGGCGATTTACATCAAATTGGACACAGAACTATTGGATCGCACCACCCTTGAACGCCTGGTGAACAACCCGGCCGGGGCAGCGTGCGTAGCCTAGGAGAACGTTATGGCCCGTGGGGTTAACAAAGTCATATTGGTCGGCACTTGCGGCCAGGATCCCGAAGTTCGCTACTTGCCTAACGGTAACGCCGTGACCAACCTGAGTCTGGCGACCAGCGAACAGTGGACCGACAAGCAAACCGGTCAGAAAGTCGAGAAGACCGAATGGCACCGTGTGTCGATGTTCGGCAAAGTTGCCGAGATCGCCGGCGAGTACCTGCGTAAAGGTTCGCAGGTCTACATCGAAGGCAAGCTGCAGACCCGCGAGTGGGAAAAAGACGGTATCAAGCGTTACACCACTGAAATCGTGGTCGACATGCAAGGCACCATGCAACTGCTGGGTGGCCGTCCACAACAGGGCGACCAACAAGGCGGGGGCAATAACTACCAGCAGTCCGCCCCGGCCCCACGCCAACAGGCTCCGCGTCCGCAGCAGTCGGCAGCACCGCAACAGTCGCGTCCGGCGCCACAACAGCAGGCAGCGCCGCAGCCAGCTCCGGATTTCGACAGCTTTGATGACGATATCCCGTTCTAAAAAGCAGCTGCTTGATCAGTGACACCATAGAAAGCGAAGCCATTGATCCGGCTTCGCTTTTTTGTGGGCGCTGTTAACTGGATAAAGCAGTCACATTGGCTCGCGCCGAGTGCAGTTTCTTATAGCTATCGATCAACCGCAGGTGCCTGTCGAGCCCCTCCAGTTTCATGCTGGTCGGCGTCAAGCCATGGAAGCGTACGCTGCCGTCCACCGATCCGATCGCTGCATCCGTCCGCTCGTTGCCAAACATCCGGCGGAAGTTGGCCTCGTAGTCTTCCAGCTCCAGGTCTTCGTCCAGCTTCATCTCCAGCACCACGTTCACGGCCTGGTAGAACAAGCCACGCTCAACCGTGTTGTCGTTGTACTGAAGGAACATCTCAACTGCCTCTTTCGCCTCTTCAAATTGCTGCAAGGCGAGATAAATCAGCAGCTTCAACTCCAGGATGGTCAGCTGACCCCAGGCCGTATTGTCGTCAAATTCGATGCCGATCAAGGAAGTGATGTCGGTGTAGTCATCCAGCTCACTTTCCACCAGACGCTCAACCAACGCTCGCAGTTCGTCTTCGTCCAGGCGATGCAGGTTCAGGATATCGGCGCGGAAGAACAGCGCTTTGTTGGTGTTATCCCAGATCAGATCGTCTACCGGATAGATCTCCGAATAGTCCGGCACCAGGATGCGGCACGCCGTTGCACCAATGTGCTCATACACCGCCATATACACTTCTTTGCCCATGCCTTCGAGAATGCCGAACAAGGTCGCGGCTTCTTCGGCATTCGAGTTTTCACCCTGGCCGGAGAAGTCCCACTCCACGAATTCGTAATCGGACTTGGAGCTGAAGAAGCGCCACGACACCACGCCGCTGGAATCGATGAAGTGCTCGACGAAGTTATTCGGCTCGGTCACCGCATGGCCTTCAAACGTCGGCTGGGGCAAGTCGTTGAGGCCTTCGAAGCTGCGGCCCTGGAGCAATTCGGTCAGGCTGCGCTCCAGCGCCACTTCCAGGCTCGGGTGCGCGCCGAACGAGGCGAACACACCGCCGGTACGCGGGTTCATCAAGGTGACGCACATCACCGGGAATTCACCGCCCAGGGACGCATCCTTCACCAATACGGGGAACCCTTGCTCTTCCAGCGCCTGAATCCCGGCCAGTATTCCGGGGTACTTCGCCAGCACATCGGCGGGCACATCCGGCAGTGCAAATTCACCTTCGATGATTTCGCGTTTTACCGCACGCTCGAAGATCTCCGACAGGCATTGCACCTGGGCTTCGGCCAGCGTGTTGCCAGCACTCATGCCGTTGCTCAGGAACAGGTTTTCAATCAGGTTGGACGGGAAATACACCACTTCGCCGTCCGACTGGCGCACGTATGGCAGCGAGCAGATGCCGCGCTCTTCATTGCCCGAGTTGGTGTCGATCAGGTGGGAACCACGCAACTCGCCGTCGCGGTTGTAAATCTTCAGGCAGTATTCGTCGAGGATTTCGGCCGGCAGTTCATCTTTACGGCCAGGCTTGAACCAGCGTTCATCCGGGTAATGCACAAACGGCGCGTTGGCGATCTCTTCGCCCCAGAACTGGTCGTTGTAGAAGAAGTTGCAGTTGAGTCGCTCGATAAACTCGCCCAACGCCGACGCCAGCGCGCCTTCCTTGGTCGCGCCCTTGCCGTTGGTAAAGCACATCGGCGAGTGCGCATCGCGGATATGCAGCGACCACACGTTGGGCACGATATTGCGCCACGAGGCGATTTCAATCTTCATGCCCAGGTCCGCCAGAATGGCCGACATATTGGCGATGGTCTGCTCCAGCGGCAGATCCTTGCCCGCAATATACGTGCTCGCCTCTGAGGTAGAAGCAGGCATCAGCAACGCTTGGGCATCGGCGTCGAGGTTTTCCACCTCTTCGATCACAAACTCAGGCCCGGCTTGCACCACTTTTTTCACGGTACACCGGTCGATGGAACGCAGGATGCCCTGGCGGTCCTTGTCGGAAATATCCGCCGGCAACTCGACCTGGATCTTGAAAATCTGGTTGTATCGGTTTTCCGGGTCAACAATGTTGTTCTGCGACAGGCGGATGTTTTCGGTGGGAATACTGCGAGTGTCGCAGTACAGCTTCACGAAATAAGCCGCGCACAACGCCGACGAAGCCAGGAAGTAGTCGAACGGACCCGGTGCCGAGCCATCGCCCTTGTAGCGGATAGGTTGATCGGCCACCACCGTGAAGTCGTCGAACTTGGCTTCAAGTCGAAGGTTGTCGAGAAAGTTGACCTTGATTTCCATGGGGGATTACCAGAATAACGGCTAGACGATTTGGCCGCCATTATCCGGCTTTTTGGCCGTAAGTCTCAGAAAAAAGGCCAGTCACGTGCGCACGCGACTGGCCTTCTTTGTTTCGGGAACGTCGGATTGCAGCCCCTGACGCAGAAGCGTTGATCAGTGATGCGCCGCCAGGAACTCGTCAGTGGACACTACGCTTGCATAGGCGAAGCCCAGGGCCGACATGAACGCGGCGTGCACATGGGCTGCCGGAACGGTGACGCCGTTGAACTCCAGATCACGGGAGGCACAGGCGTCATGAATCACCGTGACGGTATAGCCCATGTCGGCAGCCGCGCGGGTGATGCCGTCGACACACATGTGGCTCATGCTGCCGACGACGACCAGTTCCTTGATGCCTTGCTCGTCGAGGATTGGCTGTAGTTCGGTTTCGCGGAACGAGTTTACGAAGTGTTTGAGCACGACCGGTTCGTCGGCGCGGTTGAGAACTTTAGGGTGCAGCTTCGCGCCTTCGGAGCCCGGAGTGAAAAAGGGCGCTTCGTCGGAGGTGAATTCGTGGCGGATGTGCACCACCGAATCACCGGCATCGCGGAAGGCTTTGAGCAGACGAACGGCGTTGTCCGCCGCGGCATCGGCGCCGACCAGCGGCCACTTGCCTTGAGGGAAGTAGTCGTTTTGGATATCAACTACGATGAGTGCTTGCTTGACCATGACTGTTTCCTCGAAGTGCTTCTTGGTGTGGAATGTAGTATTGGGTCTGGCAGGCCGTCCGAGGATTGGCCGCACCGACAATAGAAGGGGGAAAACTGACAATGGACGCAGAAAGGGCAATCGCCGAACTGGGCGTGCTGATCTACCCCGGCGCGCAGATGGCGGCGGTGCATGGGTTGACGGACTTGATCGGGGTGGCAAACCGGATTGCCGCCGAGCATCAGACGGCGCAGTTGCCGTTGCTGCGGGTCAGCCATTGGCAGGTTGACGGCGATCAGACGCCCGAGCGGGTCTACGACAGTCATCCCGCTGCGGACGGCGCGTTGGTGGCGGTGTTGATCCCGCCGTCTATTGCCGGTTTTTCCGAAGGCCAGGCACCGCAGCGGCTGATTCGCTGGCTGCGTCTGCAACACGCCAATGGCGCGACACTCGGCGGGGTTTGTGTGGGGTCGATTCTGTTGGCCGAGAGCGGCCTGCTCGACGGCCGTAGCGCCACTACCCACTGGACCTCGGCTAAAGCCTTCGCCGAGCGTTACCCGGCGATCAAGCTCAAGGCTGACACACCCATTGTTGACGATGGCGATCTGATCACGACCGCCGGGCTGATGGCCTGGTCCGAACTGGGCTTGCGTCTGGTCAACCGTCTGCTGGGGCCGAGCATCGCCACCAGCACCGCGCGGTTTCTGGTGGTGGAACACAGCGACAGCGCGAGTGAATGCGGCAGCAATTTTTCGCCCATCCTCAGCCATGGCGATGCTTCGATTCTCAAGGTCCAGCATTGGCTGCAAAGCACCGGAGCGACCGATGTGTCGCTGGCGACGATGGCCGAGCGGGCAGGGCTGGAAGAGCGCACGTTCCTGCGTCGATTTCGTGCGGCAACCGGACTCAAACCCACCGAGTACTGCCAGCACCTGCGGGTCGGCAAAGCCCGGGAAATGCTCGAGTTCACCAACGGCACCATCGATCACATTGCCTGGACGGTGGGGTATCAGGATCCGAGTGCCTTTCGGGCGACGTTCAAGAAAATTACAGGGTTGGCGCCGAGTGATTACCGGACACGGTTTGGGGTGGGAGCGAGTCAGGGCTGAGCGCCAGTCGTGCAAAATGCCAGAGTTGAAACGCTTGTCGTGCAGAATCAAACAGGCAGGGTGCCACATGTTTTTCGCAACTGGCTGATTTGAAAAGCGTTTGTCTTCGGTCCCCCTTGGCCTGATCTCTGCACCCCTTCAACCACATTCATCAAGCGCAGATTGAAGGGGGACGCATGACCCCAACAAATCGCAAAAAGCTGGTGGTCGCCCACTCCGTGCGCCCCGAGGCTCCATTGCACGAAGTGGAAACCAATCGTGCGCTGGCCCGTTGGCTGGCGCAGATCCTGGGGCTTAAATACGGCGGCAGTTACGACCCCGAACTGCACAACGGTCGAGACCTTTATCTGTTGCCGACCCAGACGCTTGTTGGCGTCGCTGCCGCCCGGCAATTGGGCGTCAAGGGGCCGGAGGATTTATGGGGCGGTTACGTCGACCATGATTTCATCTGTACCAAAGCCATCAGTCACGGGCTGCGCAACAAAGATGCTCACGCACCGGAAGGCTGGTCACCGTTGTTTTCCGAACGGGTGCGCAGCGTGGTGCTCGACGGCCTCAGTGTTTTTTCCATGGCCGATGCGCGTCCTGCGGCGGAGCATCTGCTCTACAGCGGCCCTATCCGCATCAAGCCGATTCATGCCTGCGCCGGACGCGGTCAGGAAGTGATCAAAAGCCTCGACCAGTTCGATGCCATTCTCGCCAGACCCGAGGCCAATGCGCTGTTCACCGAAGGTGTGGTGCTGGAGCAGGACCTGGACCAAGTGATCACCCACAGCGTCGGTCAGAGCTTTATCGGCGACACGGTGCTGAGTTATTGCGGTGATCAATACTTGACCGAAGACGGTCAGGGCGAGCAGGTTTATGGAGGGTCCAACCTGCTGGTGGTGCGAGGTCACTACGATGATCTGCTCGAACTGGAACTACCGGACGATGTGCGGCTGGCGATCCGCCAGGCGCAAGTGTTCGACCGTGCCGCGGATGAGGCTTATCCCGGTTTCTACGCCTCGCGGCGCAACTACGACATCGCCCAAGGTGTCGACAGTAATGGCAAGCAGCGCAGCGGTGTGCTCGAGCAGTCCTGGCGGATGGGCGGTGCCAGCAGCGCCGAAGTGGCCGCCTTGCAAAGCTTCGTCAACGACTCCGGGATGCGCGCCATTCGCGTGTCGTCGGTCGAGACCTACATCGACCAGCCGCTTCCGGCGGACGCCATCGAGGTGTATCGCGGGCCGGCGCAAAACAGTGACTTTCTTCTCAAGTACGTAACGGTTAAATCCTATGACGGCTAGAAGCGAAACCATTCAAATCGACATCGACGATGAACAGATGGTCGGGACTTTTCTCAGTCCCAAATCGAAAGTCCCCGGCGTGCTCTTTGTGCACGGTTGGGGCGGCAGTCAGGAGCGAGACCTGGAGCGGGCCAAAGGCATCGCCGGTTTGGGTTGCGTGTGCCTGACGTTCGACTTGCGCGGACATACCGGCGGGGCCGGAATTGCGCTAAGTCGCGTCACGCGCGAAGACAACCTGCGCGACTTGCTGGCGGCGTATGACCGCTTGCTCGCGCACCCCGCGCTCGATACATCGGCGATTGCCGTGGTCGGCACCAGTTATGGCGGTTACCTGGCCTCGATCCTGACGTCATTACGTCCGGTGCGCTGGCTGGCGCTGCGGGTGCCGGCGCTGTATCGCGATGATCAATGGCACACGCCCAAACGTGACCTGGATAAGCTCGATTTACGTGATTACCGCCGCACGTTAGTGCGCGCCGACAGCAATCGGGCACTGCATGCCTGTTCGCAATTTACCGGGGATGTGCTGCTGGTTGAATCGGAGACCGACGACCATGTGCCCCACGCAACCATCATGAGTTACCGCGCGGCCTGTCAGCAGACTCACTCGCTGACCCACCGGATTATCGACGGCGCCGATCACGCCTTGAGTGAGCCTGTGTCGCAACAGGCGTACACCTCGATCCTGGTGGGCTGGATCACCGAAATGGTGGTGGGCGAGCGGTTGAGCATTATTCAGTCATCGTGAAAATACGGACTGTTAATGCCTCGGTTTCTTCTCGATCCGCAACGACTTGGCCTTGGCTTCCACGATCAGGTACATCACCAGGGTAATCAGTAGCGGCAAGATGAAATAGATCGCCCGATACGCCAGCAATCCGGCCACCAGGCTGCCTCGGGATACTTCATGTTGCAGCAGCGCCACGAACACCGCTTCCAGCACGCCAAGCCCGGCAGGAATGTGCGTGATGACCCCGGCAATCGCGCTGATCAACAACACCCCAAGCACCAGCGGGTAATCCAGCTTGCTCGGCAGCAAGGTGAAAATCACTGCCGCCATCAGCGACCAGTTCAGCGCCCCGAGGGCCAGTTGCAGCACTGCCATGCGCAGGGACGGCAGGTCGATTTCCACTCCTCGTATCGCCCATTCCCGACGCTTGGAAAACTGACACGCTGCCAGATACCCCGCACTCACCAGCAGCAACAACACGCCCACACCTTGCAAGGCGCCGCTGCTCAGCTTCCAGCCTGGCGGCATTCGCACCAGCCCGCTGCTGAACACCGCACCGGCAATCACCATGTAACCGAACCAGTTTGTCGCGAGGCTCAACCCGAGAATTTTCGCGATGTTGCCCTTGCTCACCCCGAGTCGCGAATACAGCCGATAACGCATGGCAATACCGCCGACCCAGGCACTCAGGTTGAGGTTGAAGGCATAGCTGATAATCCCCACCGGCAGGATCTGCTTCCACGTCAGGTCCTGGCGAATGTAGGTACGGCCGATCAGATCGAAACAGGCGTAGACCAGAAAGCTCACCAAGGTCAGGCAGGATGCGATGATCAGCGTGCGCACTTTGAAATCGGCCAAGGTGTCGAACACTTCATCCCATTCAATGCGCTGGGCAAGCATCGTGAACAGCACGATCAGCGCCAGGAAAAACAGCATTGTCAGGGGCCGTTTCCAGCGGCTCCAGCGGGATTTGGTCGGGTTGTCGGCGTGGGTCGCCGGTTGTGTATCAGAGTGGCTCATCAGGTGTCACTCCCGGCGGAATGGTTAAAAGGTTTCAGGCGCGGTTTATGCGCCGGCAACCAACCGGCCCAGGCGGGGAAGTGCCGCAGAAAGTGAAACACCAGAAAACCGACGGTCATGTGCCAGACCCGCCCGCGCGGGGCCTTGTCTGCGCACATCGCCTTGCAGTGGTGGTTACTCAGGTCCTCGAGGCGCTCGAACAGGTCGCGGTTGAAGGCGCGATCGCGGATCAACACATTGGCTTCCAGGTTCAAGGACAGGCTCAGTGGGTCGAGGTTGCTCGAACCGACCGTGCTCCAATCCTCATCCACCAGCGCGACTTTGCCGTGCAGCGGACGGTCGCAGTATTCGTAAATCTGCACGCCGGATTTGAGCAGATAGTCATAGGTCATGCGCGCGGCGAGTTTGGCCGCCAGCATATCGGGCTGACCTTGCAGGATCAGTCGCACATCAATGCCACGACGCGCCGCGTTGCGGATCTCGCGCAGCAGGCGATAGCCCGGAAAGAAGTAGGCATTAGCGATCACCACCCGGCGCTGGGCACTGCGCAGCACCTGTCGGTACACCTCTTCGATGTCGGTCGGGTGCTCGCCATTGTCGCGGTACACCAGGCGAACCTGGCCGTCATGATCGGTGAACGCCAGCTCCGAGCGCCGTTGCCTGCGGCGTTGCCACCAGTATTTGGCCCGGGCCGGGCGGCCGCATTGCAGCAAGGCGAAGTGATGGATGTCGGCCACCGCCGGGCCTTGCACTTCAACGGAATAATCCTGCTTGGCCTCAGGACCGAAGTCAGCCAGATGGTCGGCAGAAAAGTTGATGCCGCCGATGAACGCAATCGTGCCGTCGACCACCACGATCTTGCGGTGCAGGCGGCGGAACCAGTTGGTGCGGATGCCCAGGTGTTTGGGCGCAGGGTCGAAAATCTGGATGCGCACACCGGCCTCGCTCAGGGCGGCGAGGTATCCCGTGCTCAGTTCACCGCAGCCAAAGCCATCGAGACTGACGGTGATCCGCACGCCGCGTTGAGCGGCGGCGAGCAGTACGTCCTGCAGCTCGTTACCGACCTTGTCCTCGAACACAATGAAGGTTTCCAGCAGGATTTCAGTCTTGGCCTGACGCATGGCCTCGAACACCCGAGGGAAATACGCTTCGCCGTTTTCCAGCAGCTCTACGCGGTTGTTGCCTTGCCAGCCATATTCGACGTCGACCACCCCCGGCTCACGAATCGCCGGGGTCGTGGATAAGTGCTCCACATGGGTTTTATCCATCGATGGGCTGCTCATAGCTCGATCTCCACCGATAGTGGTGCATGGTCGGAAAGGTGTGACCAGGGTCGCGCGGCCAGCACTTGCGGCTGACTGGCCTTGAGGTTGCGCACGTAGATGCGATCGAGGCGCAGCGCTGGCAAGCGCGCTGGAAAACTGCGCGCTGGTTTGCCGTGGAGTTCGGCGAAAACCTCCCGCAGACCGCTGGGTTTGAGCAGTGCGTCGGCGCGCTGGCGCCAGTCGTTGAAGTCACCGGCAACGATCACCGGGGCATCGCTGGGCAGTTCTTCGAGGCACTGGGCCAACAACTTGAGTTGTTCGGTCCGGTGGGTTTCGCGAAGACCCAGATGCACACAAATGGCATGCACTTCCTGGCCGTCACCGGGCAGGCGCAGCACGCAATGCAGGATGCCGCGGCTCTCGTGACCGCTGATGGAAACGTCGAGGTTGTCGTGGCGAATGATCTGGAATTTCGACAGCAGCGCATTACCATGATCGCCCGCTGGATAGACCGCATTGCGTCCATAGGCGAACTGCGGCCACAGGGTGTCGGCGAGGAATTCGTATTGCGGTATCGCCGGCCAATTGCTGTAGCGCTGGGGATGATGCTCGTGGGTGCCGTGGACTTCCTGCAAAAACACCACGTCGGCGGACACGCTGCGCACCGCTTCGCGCAATTCGGGCAGGATGAAGCGCCGGTTGAGCGCGGTGAACCCCTTGTGCGTGTTGACCGTCAGCACGGTAAAGCGGCGCACGGCGGTGATGATGGGTTGCTGTTCGTCGGTGGTGCCGACCGGTTCGGAAATGCTCATGACAGCACCCCCTCGGCGACCCGTTCACCGGGACGGGTGGCGAGGTCCTTATCCAGATGAAAGCGCTCCAGCAAGCGGCGGGCATCGAAGGGCGCGCGAACTTTGATGTCGTTGTCGAAGTAGCAAAACACCTCACGGGATTTGCGCGCCTTGGGTTTCTGCCGGGGCGCGATCAATTGCGCGTCGCTCGGTTGCTGGCCGTGATGCCAGGCCTCGATCCGGTCGCCCCAGCGTTTCAGCGCCTCGGGGGTGTAACCGCTGGCATAGAGTTCTTCGGCACCGTGCAGGCGCAGGTAGACGAAGTCGCTGGTGAGGTCTTCGCGGTACGGCCATTTACCGGCGGTGTCGGCGATGACGAGGGCCGCGTTATAGCGTTTGAGCAGGCGGATGAAGGCCGGGTCGACGAAGCTCTCGTTTCTGATTTCTACGGCATGGCGCAAAGGCTTTTTCCCGTAGGCCTTCAGGCTGGCGTGACCGTTCACGTGCGAATCATGCTGGCGGGCGAGGGTGGCGGCCTCTTCGGTGTTGTGCGGCAACTGCTCAAGAAAGGTTTCGAACAGATCGGCATCGAATTTGAAGTTGGGCGGGAATTGCCAGAGGATCGGGCCGAGTTTTTCTTTAAGTTCCAGCACCCCGGATGCAAAGAAATTTGCCAGGGGTTCATGGACGTCCCGCAGTCGCCTGATGTGGGTGATGAAACGCGGGGCTTTGACGCTGAAAACGAAGCCCCTCGGGGTTTCGGTGTACCACTGGGCATAACGTTCTGGCCGTTGCAGGGCGTAAAACGATCCATTGATTTCGATGCTGTTGACCGCCCGTGAGGCGAATTGCAATTCGCGCTTGTGGGTCAGCCCCTTCGGGTAGAAATCCCCCCGCCAAGGCGTGTAGCGCCAGCCTGAAATACCGATGTGAATCGCCGCCATATCGCCTCCCGTCTAATGGTTCTCGGACTGCCCTGTCTTTTGATGACTGCGAGGCGTGCGAGAAAGTTTCGATGGGAGTACGGATGGTTAAAGCAGCTATCAGTGTCCGGCGATCACTCGGGCCGTGCCTGACAGGATGGCGATTGCGCTGAAGGGCTGCGCAAGCAAGGCCATGGGCATGGGCATGGCTACAACTTCGGTCGATTAATTGATGGAGCGCAGTGTCCGGGTTTGGGTTGTGCGGAAAAATAGAGGGGTGGCCCTTGATTTCAGCCAAAAACCGAACTTGCCTACAATTCCCCGATCAGTTCCTTACAGACCCTTTCGCAGGAGCGCCGCGTTTGTTCAAGTTCAAGACCGCGATACTACTGGGGGCGTTGCTGATTCTGGGCAGCAACGAGCTGGAGGCCGCCGCACTACTGGGTGTGCCGGCGGCGGCCACGGCCACGACACCACTGACACACCCCGAACCGCTGGTACAGGGTGGTTTACTGGGTGCCATCAGTTCGAGCATTGAGGACGTCCAGAGCAAACTCGATCTCAACGAGGACTTGCTCGACGCCTGGCGTCTGCGTGCAGACCGGGCGGCGGTTGAGGTGGATCAACTGGTCAATCGTCCTTCGGCCCGTTCGAGCTGGAGCGTGGCGGGGGATTTCCTGCTGTTGTCCGGTGTGTGGATGGGCGTCTTTGCGCTGCTCTGGCTGCTGGGAGGACTGCTCGCCAAACGTCTGTGCCAAAACCGCCTGCTGCTCACTCGCGAGCGCGGACAGGCATTACTGGGTTATGTGTTGCCCTACACGGTCCCGGCGTTGATCAGCCTGCCGCTGACGCTGTATGTCAGCCACTTCCTTCAAGTGTCCGCCGGCCGGGCGCTGGCATTGTGTTTCGCCTATGCCACCAGCAGCGGCATTTTTGCCGCGTCGTTGCTGTTGTCGCTGGTGGTGCTGTTCAACGCCGGCCACAAGCGCCGGGCGGTGCAGATTATTCGTCAGTACAGCCCACGATCGCTGTTTTTGATGGGCTTCCTCGTGGCCCTGAGCGACGCCTTGACCAGCCCGCAGATCGCCCGCCTGCTCGGCGGCAATCTCACCAGCAGTATCGCGGTGTTCACTGGGGTGGCGGCCTCGATCACCTTTGGCTTTTTAGTGATCAAGATGCGCCGTCCGGTCGCCCATCTGATCCGCATTTTGCCGTTGGCCCAGCGCCTCAGTCAGCCGGCCTTGCGTGAAATGTTGCGGATCTTTTCCGGGCTCTGGTACTGGCCGATTCTGTTGATGGTGCTGGTGTCGGTGATCAATCTGATCGGCATCGGCGATGACAACCAGAAAGTACTGCGCTGTGCGCTGTTTACCACGGTGTTGCTGATTGCGATGGTGTTTCTCAGCACGTCGCTTCATCACCTGTTCAAGTCGCGCAGTGAGTTGGCCGTACGCCGCAGCAGTGCCTACAAAGAGCGCTTTCTCAGCCTTTCGCATGCGTTGCTGCGCATCGCCCTGGCGATTGTGTTCATCGATGTCCTGGGGCGCATCTGGGGCGTGTCGCTGTTCGAGTTTGCGGTGAGCAATTCGGTCGGCCGGGCGATCAGCGATTCCCTGAGCCGTATCGGTTTGATTTTCCTGGTGACCTGGATGGGCTGGGTGGTGTTGGACACGGCGATTCAGGAAGCCCTGAAGCCACCCGTTAACAAACGCTCGGCGCGCCAACCCAGTACCCGAACCAAAACCATCCTGCCGCTGCTGCGCAACGCAATAAAAATCATCCTGGTGGTGATCTGCGCCATCACCACCATGGCCAACCTGGGGATCAACGTTGCACCCTTTCTGGCCGGTGCCGGTGTCGTAGGGCTGGCGATCGGTTTCGGTTCCCAACAATTGGTGCAGGACGTGATCACCGGGTTGTTCATCATCATCGAAGACACGTTGTCGATTGGCGATTGGGTCGTGCTCGACTCTGGCCACGCCGGCACCGTTGAAGGCCTGACCATCCGCACTTTGCGCCTGCGCGACGGCAAGGGGTTTGTGCACTCGGTGCCGTTCGGGCAGATCAAGGCCGTGACCAATCAATCGCGGCAATTCGCCTATGCGTTCTTTTCGGTGCAATTCACTTACGACACCGATGTCGACAAGGCTATCGAGTTGATCCGCGAGGCCGGGGACTCCATCCGCGACGATGCGTTCCTCAAGTACAACCTGCAAGGGCCGCTGGATGTGTTTGGTGTCGACAAGATGGACCTCAACGGCGTGGTGCTGACGGCACAGTTCCGCACCGTGTCGGGTGGACAATACGCAGTGAGTCGGGCGTTCAACCAGCGTTTGAAAAAGCTTGTGGATAACAGCCCGTGGGTGCATTTCGCGCAGACTTATCCACAGCAGGTCTTGATGCCCCGACAGGCTGTTGAGCCGCCGCAAAGCGATGGGCTTGCATCGGAGCATTCATCAGTGTTCCTGCCCGATCAGCCGAGAACTCAATAATTTTGTTGGCAGTGATGGCCCCTTCGAGAGCAAGCCCGCTCCCACAGGGGGAATGCGATCAAATGTGGGAGCGGGCTTGCTCGCGAAGGGGCCAGGCCAGGCAACGTCAATGTTGGATCAGTTTGCTACGGACCTCAGCACTGGTCTGCTGATCAAACTCTAGCCAGAAAATCTGCTTGCCGGCAATCTCGGCAGCGGCGGGCAATCCATCGCGATACACCAATCGATTACTCGCTAACGCTGGCACCTTCGCGCCAGGCAAAAGCGTCCCGGCGAGGTTCAGCGGATCAACCCCGCACACGGCAATCAAACTTCCGTCATGCGGCCGTCGCCGCACTTCGCGCAGTAACGGAATGGCCTCGGGCAATGCAAACTGTTCACCGGCCAAACCACTGACAAACCGCCCGCCGCGAATCTCGCCTCGAGCTTCCAGGCGATGGAAAGTGCGCAGCAATTCCCGCCAGCTCGGCAGCCAATCCGCTTCACGTTCCAGCAAGCGCCAGAACACTACGCCGTAGCGCCGGAGCAAGGTCATCGCGATATGTTCAAGGGTGTCGGTCGGCGTCGGGGCCGGTCGTCTGTTATCCACAACCGGAGCTTGCGCCCCGCGTCGCAGCAAGGCCCAGCGCCCGGCATCGTCCATCCCGCCGACAAACGCTCCGCGCCCGCGTCGGCTGCTGCGATTCTGTCGCTTGCTGGCCGGAGTGATCAGGGCTCGCAGACCGGCGAAGCTGTCGGCGTTCACTAGCCCGGCGCCTACGAGTTCCTGCAAGGCGATTTCCAGTTCCGAGCGCAGCAGGTGGGCTTCGTGAGTCAGCTCATCGAAAAACAGCGCACCGTGTTGGCTCAGGGCTTCGTAGACTTTTTGCGTTTTGGGTGACAGTTCGCTGACCGGCGTCTGCTCGGTCAACCCGCTCCACAACCCGACCTGACTGCGTGGCAATAGCAGAATCGGCGTGCTGCGCAGCGCCGTGCTGGCGCTCTTGTTGCGCGCGGTCAGCCGTGTCCAGACCAGTTTGCCGCTGCGACACAGGTCATCCAGCCAACTGGCCGAATAGTCTTTGACCCGCGCCGGCAAAATATCGCTGTCCCAGGCTGAAGCGGCGACGGGGTAGCCTTCGAACTGACCGACTATCGCGGGCAACACTGCGTTGCCCTGACCCTGGGTCGCGGCGGACAGATGCTGCCAGTCGAACAGGAAACGCATGAAGTCCTGCAACGCCACGGGATCGATTTCCCGCCGCAGACGCTTGACGGTGTAGCGGTGAATCCGCGCCAGCAGGTGTCGCTCGCACCATTCTTCCTCCGTCGTGCCGGGCGTGAATTGACCGCGCAACACATAGCCTTCGCGTTCCAGTTGCGCCAACGCCTGGGTGACTTGAGTCGCCGGTAAACCGAGCGGTTCGGCAATCGCATTCAGCGGCAACGGACCGAACGCGCTGAGCCGCGCACGGATCACTTCGAGTACCGCTTCGTCCGCCGTCCAGATTTCATCGAACCCGGGCAACGCCTCCAACGGTGGCTGCAAAATCGCTTGTGGATAAATCGCGTTCAGGCAAGTCAGCCGCTCCAGGGCCAACCATAGCGCTTGCCCGGCATTGACTTGCAAGCGGCTGGCGCGACCGCTGTCGGCCAGGGCGTTCAGCCAGTCGAGCCAGTCTGGATGGGCCTGGGCCTCGGCGTCGCTGATGCACGCGAGGCTCATCAACGCTTCATGCATTTCATCGACGCCAGTCGGCGTTGGCCAGGCTTCCTCGCGCACGGCTTGAATCGCTTGCGCATCCAGCGCGCCGAGGTCGTCGGTGGACTGCGGATCGCTCCAGCGGCGGTTGAGTACCGCTTGAGTGCGGCGCTCTTCCAGCGGCGCATCATCGAGAAAGGTGTAAGGCCGGGCACTGAGAATTTCCGCTGCCAGCGGCGAGGGCGCCGGCAGGTCGCGGCTGATCAGGCGGATGTCGCCCCGTTCCATGCGCCGCAACAACGCCAGCCAGCCTTCGCAGTCCATGGCCTCGTGCAGGCAATCATCGAGGGTTTGTTCCACCAGTGGATGGTCGGGAATTTCCCGTTCGCCCGCGAGGTTTTCCACGCAGGCCATCTGGTCGGGAAACACGCTGGCGATCAGGTCTTCGCTTTTCATCCGCTGGATCTGCGGTGGGACTTTGCGTCCGCCACTGTAGCGCGGCAGCGCCAGAGCGACCCCGGCATTCCAGCGCCAGCGCACACCGAACAGCGGCGCATCGAGCACGGCTTGAATCAGGGTGTGCTCGGCGCTGTTGCTGTGCAGGTAGCGCCATACATCATCGAGTTCAAAGCTGTGGCTGGTGGACAGCGACAGGACGATGGCGTCTTCGCTGGCGGCGGCCTGCAATTCGAAGTTGAAGGTGCGGCAAAAACGCTTGCGCAGGGTCAGGCCCCAGGCGCGATTGATGCGGCTGCCGAACGGCGTGTGGATGATCAGTTGCGTGCCGCCGGACTCGTCGAAAAAGCGCTCCATCAGCAGTGTGTCTTGTGACGGCAGGGCGCCCAATGTCAGGCGCGCACGGGCCAGGTAATCGACCAATTGTTCGGCGCTGGCCAGGTTCAGACCGAGGGTGTCGGTCAGCCAGTCGATCGCGGGCTGCAAGTGACCGGGTGTGGCGCCGAGCAGCTCATCGAGTTGCGCTTGCAGCCGGGCCACGGCAAACGACAGTTCCGCACTGCGCCCCGGCGCTTCGCCGAGCCAGAAGGGAATGGTCGGCGGTTGGCCCTGAGCGTCTTCGACCCGGACCTTGCCGGTTTCGACCCGCAGAATCCGGTAGGAGGTGTTGCCCAATTGGAAGACATCCCCGGCGATGCTTTCCACCGCAAAGTCTTCGTTGACGCTGCCGATGTTCAGCCCTTGGGGTTCGAGTAAAACGCTGTAGTCGGCGTTGTCCGGGATCGTCCCGCCGCTGGTCACGGCGGTCAGTTTGGCGCCCCGGCGACCGCGCAGGGTGCGGGTCACGGCGTCGCGGTGCAGGTAAGCGCTGCGGATGCCCAGGCGGCCGTTGTAGCCTTCGGCGAGCATTTGCAGCAGCGCTTGATAGTGTTTTTCGTCGAGTTCGCTGTAGGGCGAGGCGTTGCGGAACATCTCCAGCAGCGCCTGCTCCTGCCATTCCTGGCAACTCACCTCGGCGATGATTTGTTGCGCGAGGACCTCCAGCGGTGCCTTGGGGATCAGCAAGGTGTCGAGTTCGCCGCGCCGCACACAATCGAGCAGGGCGGCGCATTCGATCAGGTCGTCACGGGTGGTGGCGAACAAACGGCCCTTGGGTGTGCCGCCGACCTGGTGCCCGGAGCGGCCGACCCGTTGCAGGAACCCGGCAATCGAGCGTGGCGAAGCAATCTGGCAGACCAGGTCGACATCGCCGATATCGATCCCCAGTTCCAGGGACGCTGTGGCGATCAGCACTTGCAGGTCGCCGCGCTTGAGCCGCTGTTCGGCGTCGAGACGAAACTCCTTGGCCAGACTGCCGTGGTGGGCGGCCACCGCGTTCTTGCCGAGGCGTTCGCTCAAGTGACGGCTCAGGCGTTCGGCGAGGCGTCGGGTGTTGACGAAAATCAGCGTGGTGCGGTGTTCGCGGGCGAGGGCGGCGAGGCGGTCGTAGACCAGTTCCCAGATGTCGTTGGCCATCACCGCCGACAACGGCACGGGCGGCACTTCGATGTCCAGATCCCGCGGGCGGGCGTGGCCGATGTCGATGATTTCGCACGCGCGACCACGGCCAACCAGAAATTGCGAGACGGCTTCAATGGGTTTTTGCGTGGCAGACAGGCCGATTCGCATCAGCGGTTGCGCGCACAACGCTTGCAGTCGCTCAAGGCTCAGGGCCAGGTGACTGCCGCGTTTGCTGGCGGCGATCGCGTGAATTTCGTCGACGATCACCGTGCGGGCGGTACTGAGCATTTGCCGACCGGAGTCGGAGCCGAGCAGCACGTAAAGGGATTCCGGGGTGGTCACCAGAATATGCGGCGCGGTCTTGCGCATCGCCGAGCGGTCTTTTTGCGGCGTATCGCCGGTGCGCACGGCGGTGTTGATCTGCAGTTCGGGCAGGCCCATCGCGCGTAACTGCCCGGTGATGCCGGCCAGCGGGTCTTGCAGGTTGATCTGGATGTCGTTGGACAGGGCCTTTAGCGGCGAAACGTAGACCACCAGGGTTTCATCCGGCAGATGGCCGCCGTTGGCCATTGCGCGGTGGACCAGGTCGTCGATGACCGCGAGGAATGCGGTGAGGGTCTTGCCGGAGCCCGTGGGTGCGGCGACCAGGGTCGAACGGTGCTGGCGGATCAACGGCCACGCCCGGGCCTGGGCGGCGGTGACCGTCGGGAAGGTGCTGCTGAACCAGGCGCTGACGGCGGGGTGGAAGCCTGCCAGGGCGCTGTCCGTCGGGATTGGCAGATTCATGCAGCAATTTATGCGGGCGGGGGGCTGAAGATGCAAGTACCGCTGGAGATCTCTATTGATCCTTATGGCCCCTTCGCGGGCAAGCCCGCTCCCACATTGGATTTGTGTACGCCGCAGATCCCTTGTGGGAGCGAGCTTGCTCGCGATGAGGCCAGTAGCAGCGCCGCATATCTCAGGTATCTACACTTTACGGATGACGGTTGCGCACTAAACCCGCAAAATGCAACGATTCCGGCAACTATCGACGGCATCGCCCGCGAGCGGTGTCGATAAAGCCATTGTTTCAATCAGACTGGGCCTGCTGACTCTATGCGAATGCGCCTTATGTTACTGGGCGGCGGAAATGCCCTTGGGCAGGCGCTGATTCGCCTCGGTGCGGAGGAAGACATCGGCTTCCTCGCCCCCCGCCCACCGCAAGACGGCTGGGACGCCGCAACCCTGACGCAACTGCTCGACGACACCCGTCCGGACGCGTTGATCAACCTCGCCTATTACTTCGACTGGTTTCAGGCGGAGACGGTCAGCGAACAACGTCTGGCTGGTCAGGAGCGGGCGATCGAGCGTCTGGCCGAACTGTGCCAGCATCACAACATCGTGCTGCTGCAACCGTCGAGCTATCGGGTGTTTGATGGTTCCCGGGCGACGGCCTACAGCGAAAAAGACGAACCGGTGCCCCTGGGCCTGCGCGGTCAGGCCTTGTGGCGGATCGAACAAAGCGTCCGCGCCACCTGCCCGCAACACGTGTTGCTGCGATTCGGCTGGCTGCTGGATGACAGTCCCGACGGCACTCTCGGACGATTCCTCGGTCGCGCCGAACTACCTGAAGAATTGCTGATGGCCGATGACCGCCGGGGCAATCCGACGCCGGTGGATGACGCCGCGCGGGTGATCATCTCGGTCCTCAAGCAACTCGATTGCTCGGCGCCGCTGTGGGGCACCTACCATTACGCCGGGCATGAGGCGACCACGCCGCTGGCACTTGGGCAGGCGATCCTCACCGAAGCACGCGCGCTGCACCCGCTGGCCATCGAAGCGCCGACCGCCCAGGCTCACGCCGCCCGGCCCGACGCCGCCGAAGAACCGCAACACGCGGTGCTGGCCTGCAAGAAAATTCTGCACACTTTCGGGATCAAGCCCCGCGCCTGGCGTGCGGCACTCCCGGGCTTACTGGATAGGTTTTATCGCCATGGCTGACGGCCCTGTTTTAATCACCGGCGGCGCCGGTTTCATTGGCTCGCACCTCACCGACGCCTTACTCTCCAAGGGCCATTCGGTGCGCATTCTCGATGACCTCTCCACCGGCAAACGCAGCAACTTGCCGCTGGACAATCCCGGCGTCGAACTGATCGTGGGCGATGTCGCCGATGCCGCGCTGGTTGCGCAGGCGATGGTCGGTTGCAGCGCTGTGGCGCACCTCGCGGCGGTAGCGTCGGTGCAGGCGTCGGTGGATGACCCGGTGAAGACTCACCAGAGCAATTTCATTGGCTCGCTGAATGTCTGTGAAGCTATGCGCCAGACCGGCGTCCAGCGGGTACTGTACGCGTCCAGCGCAGCGGTCTACGGCAACAATGGCGAAAGCGAGTCGATCGACGAAGACACGCCCAAGGCACCGTTGACGCCCTACGCTTCGGACAAATTGGCGAGCGAGCACTACTTCGATTTTTACCGTCGCCAGCATGGTCTGGAGCCGGTGATTTTCCGCTTCTTCAACATCTTCGGCCCGCGCCAGGATCCTTCCTCGCCGTACTCCGGGGTGATCAGCATTTTCAGCGAGCGCGCGCAGAAGGGCCTGCCGATCACGGTGTTCGGTGACGGTGAGCAGACTCGCGATTTCGTCTACGTCGAAGACCTGGTCGACTTGTTGGTGCAAGCGATCGAGAAACCGCAGGTCGAAGTCGGCGCGGTGAACGTCGGCTGGAACCAGGCCACGACCCTCAAGCAAATGCTTGAAGCCCTTGAAGCGGTAGTCGGTCAATTGCCGCCGGTGAGCTATGGCCCGGCGCGCTCCGGTGACATCCGCCACTCGCGAGCGAACAATCAGCGTTTGCTGGAGCGCTTTACCTACCCGGAGCAGACACCGATGCGTGTCGGCCTGGCGCGGTTATTGGGGCGCTGAATTTTTCGCGGCCATGAAAAAGGCGCCTTTCGAGGCACCTTTTTTTATGCGGCAATTTTAGAACTTGTAACCCAGGCCAACCATGTAGATGAACGGGTCTACGTCCACATCGACCTTGGCGCGAGTGCCCTGTGCCACTGCGTTATTTTGCACGGTCGCGGTGGTGTCGATGTCGATGTAGCGCACCTGGGCGTTGATCATGATGTTGTCGGTCAGCATGTAGTCGGCGCCGACCTGGAACGCCATACCCCAGGAGTTATCCGCCTTGAAATTGCTGAAGCCGTTGGCGCTGGCTTCGCTGCCAACGTGCTCGTCGTAGATCCAGGTGTAGTTGATACCGGCGCCGACATACGGCTGAAAGGCGGACTTCGCGTCCAGTGGGTAATACACAACGCTCAGCGTCGGCGGCAGGTGTTTCAGCGTACCGAGTTTGCCGTTGGCGGCGCCCAGGGCGGTGCCTTTGATCTTCACGTCATGCTCGAACGGCGAGGCCGCCAGCAGCTCGATCCCCCAGTGGCTGTTGAGCATGTAAGCGAAGTTCAAACCCAATTGCGTGTCGCTGCTCATGGTGGCCTTGCCACCCAGATCGGCACCCTTCAGCGGGCCTTGATCAACCTTGACGCTGGAGCTGTCGGCTTTCGGGTTGACGGTGATTGCACCGGCACGAACGATGATATCGCCGGCTTCGTGGGCGTAGGCTAGCGGTGCTGCGAGCGCGAGGGCAAACAGCGAAGCGCTGAGCAAAGACTTGTGCATGGAGAGCTCCAAAGGACGTTAAAAATATTCGATGTCCAATGGTACGGAGCCGTCTGATACGGTCTTTTGACTCAGCTCAATGAAACAGTGATGGCTCGTTTTTTGTGGTGCGGCTGATTGCCTCTTCGCGAGCAAGCCCTCTCCCACAGTTGATTTGTGTTGATGCACAGATCAACTGTGGGAGCGGGCTTGCTCGCGAAAGCGATCGATCAAACAACACAGAACCACCGGGTTCACTCCGGCAATTCATACACATAAATCTTGTCCGCCTCCATCTGATACCCGGCGTCGGCCAATTCGCTGCTGGATGCCTTGACCTGCAATGCTCCTTCGATCCAGTACGGCTGATACAACTCGTCGAGCTTCACACCCACCTCGCTTTTGACGTGCACGATCTGGTTCGACGGCGGTGGCGGCACGTGGATGCAGGCGCCGAAGTAAGGCACCAGCAGAAACTCGGTGGTGCGACCTTCTTCACTCACTTCCAGCGGCACGATGTAGCCCGGCAGCCGAATGTGCTGACCGTCGAGGCTTTTCACCACCGGCGCATTGGGCATGTCTTGCTTGGCCGCGGGTGCCGATTCGGCGGCCAACGCGCTGCCCATCTGCGACAGGTCGTGCAGCGGCGTCATGTTCGGCACTTCCGGCGCGGCGTTCGGCGGGATCATTTCTGACCAGGTCAGGTCTTTCGGCTCGGCCGCCCACAGGGGCAAGGCAACCAGCATCAACAGCGCAAGCACAGCGCGGGGCATGTTCAACCTCCTCATAAACGGATCGACAGGCCATCGGCCAGGGATTGGCGATACGCGCGCCAGGCCGGCACGCTGCCCATCAGCAACGCGGCGATCAGAATGCCACCGAGCAGCGTCCATTCATATTCGCTCGGCCAGGCCAGCGGCAGGTACAAGCCGTAATTGGCTTGCACATAACCTTGGGCCGCCGCTATGCCCACATATAGCAGCGCCACACCGGCGATCACCCCGGACAGCGCCAGGGCAAACGCCTCCAGCACCAGCAACGTCGCGATGTGCCACGGTCGGGCCCCCACCGAACGCAGAATCGCCATCTCCCGACGGCGTTCGTTGAGGCTGGTGAGGATTGCCGTGAGCATGCCGATCAGCCCGGTCAGCACCACGAACAGCGAGACCACGAACAAGGCTTTTTCCGCCGTGCTCATCAAACTCCACAGCTCTTGCAGCGCCACGCCCGGCAGGATCGCCAGCATCGGCTCACCCCGGAATTCGTTGATCTCACGCTGCAGTGCGAAGGTCGAAATCTTGCTGTTGAGGCCGAGCATGAACGCGGTGATCGCTTGCGGCGTCAGGTCCATGTTGCGTGCCTGATCGGCACTGATCCGACCGTTGCCGCGCGCCGGCACGCCGTTGTGCCAGTCGATGTGAATCGCTTCCATACCGCCCAGGCTGATGTGCAATGTGCGGTCCACCGGGGTGCCGGTGCGTTTGAGAATGCCGACCACGGTGAACGGCTTGTCGTCGTGTTTGACCAGGCTGATCACCGCCACGCCGTGGGCCAGCACCAGTTTGTCACCGAGTTTGTAGTGCAGCGCATCGGCCACTTCGGCACCGAGTACCACTTCGAACGGATCGGTGGCGAAGGCGCGGCCGTCGGCCAGTTCCAGGTGTTGCTGATGACCGTACTGATAGTGTTCGAAGTACGCCTCGGTGGTGCCCATCACGCGGTAACCGCGATGGGAATCGCCGAGGGACATCGGAATTGCCCACTTCACTTTCGGGTTGTTGGCAAAGTGCTCGAAGCTGTCCCAACGGATGTTGTTGGTGGCGTTGCCGATGCGAAACACCGAGTACAGCAACAGATTCACCGAGCCGGAACGGGCGCCGACGATCAGGTCGGTGCCGCTGATGGTGCTGGCGAAACTGGCCTTGGCTTCGGTGCGCACCCGTTCCACGGCCAACAGCAGGCAGACCGACAGGGCGATGGCAAACGCAGTGAGGATCGCGGTGAAGCGGCGGTTAGCCAGGCTGGCCATGGCTAGACGAAACAAATACATCTCAAACCTCGGACGGGGTGGCGGCGCGATTGAGATCGGCCAGCGACAGGTGGCGATCGAACAGCGGTGCCAGGCTCTGGTCGTGGCTGACGAACAGCAGGCTCGACCCGGCTTCGCGGCATTCGGCGAACAGCAAGCGAATGAAATTCTCGCGAGCGTCGTAATCCAGGGCGGAGGTCGGTTCGTCGGCGATGACCAGTTCTGGTTGACCGATCAATGCACGCGCAGCGGCAACCCGTTGTTGCTGGCCGATGGACAGCGAATCGGCACGGCGGCTGAGCAGGTTTTGATCCTTCAAACCCAAGTGGGCGAGGAGGGTGGCCGCCGCCTGATCGACACTGCCGTGGCGCTGGATCGCCCGTTGAGCGCGCACTTTGGAGAAGTGGCAGGGCAACTCGACGTTCTCGCGCACCGAGAGAAACGGCAGCAAGTTGAACTGCTGGAAGATGTAGCCGGTGTGATCGACCCGAAAGTGGTCGCGAGCGCCGGCCGAGAGTTCGGTCAGCTCCTGGCCCAGCAATCGGATGCTGCCGCGATCAGGCTTCTGCACACCGCCGAGCAGGCCGAGCAGGGTGGTCTTGCCGCTGCCGCTGGGGCCTTTGAGGAACAGGGTTTCTCCAGGTTCCAGACGAAACGCCGGGATGTCCAGCAGCGGCGGATGCCCGGGCCAGCTGAAGCCCAGGTCGGACAGTTCGATGAGTGCTTGGGTCATGTGAAACCGGTCAGATTGGTGGTGAACCCTGTGGGAGCGGGCTTGCTCGCGAATGCGGTGTGTCAGTCGACATCAATGTTGCATGACACACCGCATTCGCGAGCAAGCCCGCTCCCACATTAGATCTTCAGTGAACTCAGAACTTGAGGGCGGCAGCCTTGGCCGTCACCTCTACGCCTTGCTGCCCGCTCGGACTGATCAGTTGTACCTGAATTTTCTGGGTCGCCGGGAAGGTGTTGAAGATGTTCGCCAGGTCCAGGTTTTTCAGCGCGCCGGGTGCCGAGCAACTGAATTGATAATGGGCGTGGATTTCGCTGTGGTCGTGGTGATGCTCGTCCTTGCCTTCCTCATCGTGATCATCATCGGCATCCGGCTTGTCGCCGAACAACGGGCTTTCCAGTTCCTGAGTCGCAACCACGCAACCGGCGGCTTTCGGCAGGTTGAACAGCACCAGCGGTTTCTCTAGCTTCGCACGAACGGCGGCGACTTTGGCTTTGTCAGCGTCGGTGGTGGCGGCGTGTTCGAAACCCACCAGGTTCATCGCCGGGCTTTCCAGTTCCAGCTCCAGGGACTGACCGTCCAGCGCTGCGTTCAAGCGACCGACACCATGTTCGTGGGCGCCGAGGCTGCCGTGCTCATGATCATGTTCATCGGCAGCGTGGGCGACAGCGAGCGGCAACAGGGCAAACGGCAGAGCGAGAAGCAGACGGCGCATGGCGGGTCTCCGGAAAGTAAAATGAACAGTTTGTTATGTGATCTTATAACGAAAGTGCCGAGAGTTTGACTGCCTGCTTGGCGTTGCACAAGTCCCATGGGAGCATGCAAGTCAGAAATGTGCAGGAGCAGACTCATGTTGCGTATACGCGGAAGCATCGGCGACTGGCCGGTGGATTTGACGCTGGAGATGGATGACGGCGACTGGGCACGGCTTGGTGCGCAGTTGCAGGTGGTGAACCTCGAGGCCAGTGCTGTGCCGGCAAAACCGATCAATCAGGATGATGCGCTGTGGCAAATCGCCAAGGATTTGCTGCGCAAGGCCGGGCAATTGAGCGGACCGGATTTGCTGGATCAGTTGGAAGGATTGACCGGCAGCGCGGCGTCAGGCAAACGCCTGTTGGTGCGACTGCGCCATTGCTCTGATGTGAAAGTGACGAGCGGCGGAGATACGCCGCTCTACAGCTGGATCAACGCAGGTTAATAAAGCGCAGCAAACAACTTGCGGCGGTACGTGGTCACCAGCGGGTGATCATTGCCCAGCAGTTCGAACACCTGCAGCAAGGTCTTGTGCGGCAGGCCTTCGCTGTAGCTGCGATTGCGCACGAACAGCTTGAGCAACGCATCCAGCGCCGCATCGTACTGCTGACGGGCCAGTTGCTGGATCGCCAGCTGATAAACCGCTTCATCGTCCTGCGGATTTTTTGCCAGGCGCGCTTTCAGGTCTGCCGCATCCGGCAAATCCTTGGCCTGGCCGAGAAACTGAATCTGCGCTTTGGCGCCGGCCAGGGCGGCCTTGTACTCATCGCTCTTGACCGCGTCGAGGACGGTTTGCGCTTCACCCAGCTCGCCACGTTCGGTGAGGCAGCGAGCGTAAAGGATCAGTGCGCGGGCGTTGGTGTTGTCTTCGCCCAGCAGCACTTTCAGTGTGGCTTCGGCGTCGGCAAAGCGGTTGTCATCAAACAGCGCCTGAGCCTGTTCGAACGGGTCGGCAGCAGCCGGTGGCGGCATTTGCACGTGAGGCTCAAGCATCGCGCGCACGGCGGATTCCGGCTGTGCACCGGCAAAACCATCCACCGGCTGACCGTCCTTGAACAGCACCACCGTCGGCAGGCTGCGAATGCCGAAGCGCGAAACGATGTCCGGCTCGACGTCGCAGTTGACCTTGGCCAGCAGCAACTCGCCCTGATAGCTCTCGGCGATGGTTTGCAGCATTGGCATCAACGCCTTGCACGGCGCACACCATTCGGCCCAGAAATCCACCAGCACCGGTTTGTGGAAAGAGTTCTCGATCACCGACTGCTCGAAATCGGCAGTCGTGGCGTCGAAGATGTACGGCGTTTCCTGACTCATGGGGGATCTCGTAAAAGCGTGAATGGGGCAACTATACGACTTGGTGGGGTGTGGCTGAAAGCGGGGTGGCCGTTGGTGATGCGTCGTCTGTCAGGACGCTTTCGCGAGCAAGCCCGCTCCCACAGGGGAATGCGGTCAACTGTGGGAGCGGGCTTGCTCGCGAAGCTTCTAAACGCGCCGCGCATGGTAAAGGCTCACATGCCGAAACTCTTCGGGCTCGGCCAGATCGGGCAAGGTCATCGCTTCCAGCCTCTCGATGCGCTGATACAACGGGTGGCGAAAATCCCTTACGCGCGAATCGGCCACCAGGGCCTCCTGGCCGCGACTCAAGAATTCATCGAGCAACGGCAGATTCGCCCGGTCGTACAGCACGTCGGCCACCAGAATCAGATCAAAGCGATCCGCTTCGGCGAAAAAATCCGTCGAGTAGTTGAGGTGTACGTCATTGAGTTCGGCATTCGCTCGGCACGCCGCAATCGCCAGCGGATCGAGGTCACAGGCCACCACTTCCAGCGCTCCGGCCTTCACCGCCGCAATCCCCGCCACCCCGGAACCGGCGCCGAAATCCAGCACCCGTTTGCCTTTGACCCACTCAGGGAATTCGGCGAGATAACGGGCGACCGCCAGCCCACTGGCCCAGCAAAAACTCCAATAAGGCGGGTCATGGAGAATTCGCCGGGTTTCTTCCGGGCTGAACGCGCGGTCCATGTTGTCGCCGTCGATCAGCCAAAGCTTCAAGTCGGTATCGGGTAATTCACAGGCAACCAGCTGTGCGTCACCGAGCAGTTCACCTAGCGCCTGTTGCAGGTCGAGCGGTGCAATCATGGCGCTTTGACGAATTGCAGCTGACCCAGCACTTGCGTCGTTGGCTGGCTGATGACTTGCGACGGCAGATGCAAAATCAGCTGGCCGGACTGGCTGGCGCGGCCCCGCAGTTCAACGCGGGCACCGACCGGGAAGGATTCCGGGTTGAAACGCAGGTGAAACGGCAGAACCTGATTGGTGCCGATCAGGCTGGAACTGGCCAGCAATTGTTGCGGGCGGCCCTTTTCGTCGATCACCATCAGCGCCAGTTCGACTTCGGCGTCGGCCGGCACGCCTTGCAGGGTGCCGCTCAATTCACGCTGATAAGCAGGCAGCGGGCCGAGGTTGGCTGACTCCTTGGCTTTCTTCTGCGCCTGTTGCGGCGCCGGGCCTGGCGTCGGCGGCTGGGGCTTGGGCGCATCGCTGCTGCAGGCCACCAGCAGGCTGAAAAGACTGAGCAAAACGAGCGGTCTTAGGGACATTTTCGGCTCCAGCAAGGTGAAATCCATGGATCTAGCTCTATAGCCCGTCTGTATACCGCAAACCCTATGGCTTGTCTTGCCACGGGGATGCGCTACCATGGCCCTCCCTTTTTTTGTTGCCTGCCACCATGCACTGTCCCTTCTGCGGTGCCAACGACACCAAGGTCATCGACTCGCGTCTGGTCGCCGAGGGCGAACAGGTACGCCGCCGGCGTGAATGCCTGGCCTGCGGCGAGCGTTTCACGACGTTCGAGACGGCCGAACTGGTGTTGCCGCGCCTGATCAAAACCGACGGCAGTCGCCAGCCGTTCGACGAAGAAAAACTCCGCGCCGGCATGCAGCGTGCGCTGGAGAAGCGCCCGGTGAGTGTCGAGCGCCTGGAATCGTCGTTGGTGCACATCAAACACAAACTGCGCGCCACCGGTGAGCGAGAGGTTAAATCCCTTGTCGTCGGTGAACTGGTGATGGCCGAGCTGCAAAAGCTCGACGAAGTCGCCTACATTCGTTTCGCCTCCGTGTATCGGCGCTTCCAGGACCTCAACGAGTTCCGCGAAGAGATCGATCGCCTGGCCAGAGAGCCGGTGAAAGAATGACCACCTCTGTAGAACTTGCCATCCTCGACGCCCATTACATGGCCCGCGCGCTGGAACTGGCGCGCAAAGGTCATTACACGACACACCCCAACCCTCGGGTGGGCTGTGTGATCGTGCGTGATGGGCAAATTGTCGGCGAAGGCTGGCACGTGCGCACCGGCGAACCCCACGCCGAAGTCCACGCCCTGCGCGCCGCCGGCGATAAGGCTCGAGGCGCCACCGCTTACGTGACCCTCGAACCTTGCAGCCACCACGGACGGACGCCGCCTTGTGCGGATGCGCTGGTACATGCGGGTGTGGCTCGGGTAGTCGCGGCGATGCAAGACCCGAACCCGTCGGTTGCCGGTCGTGGCATGCAGCGCCTGACCCAGGCCGGCATCGCTACCGAAAGCGGCGTGCTGGAAGGCGAAGCGCGCAAGCTCAATGAAGGTTTCCTCAAGCGCATGGAGCACGGCTTGCCGTTCGTGCGGGTCAAGTTGGCCATGAGCCTCGACGGCCGGACAGCGATGGAAAGCGGCGAAAGCCAATGGATCACCGGTCCTGCGGCGCGTTCTGCGGTGCAACGCCTGCGCGCACAGGCCAGCGTAGTGTTGACCGGCGCCGACACGGTGCTGGCAGACAACGCCCGTCTCACCGTGCGTGCGGATGAACTAGGCCTGGATCCTGAGCAAACGGCCCTGGCCATGAGCCGTCCGCCGCTGCGTGTGTTGATCGACGGTCGCCTGCGAGTGCCGCTGGACGCGCCGTTCTTCAAGGCTGGCCCGGCGCTGGTCGCCACGTGCATGGCGATCGAGGAGCAATACGCCAACGGTCCGGAATGCCTGATCGTGGCGGGCGAGGATGGCTTGGTCGACCTGCGCAAACTGCTGGTCGAACTCGCCGCCCGTGGGGTCAACGAAGTGTTGGTCGAAGCGGGACCGCGTCTCGCCGGGGCTTTCGCTCAGCAAGGGCTGGTTGACGAGTTTCAGATTTTCATCGCTGGCAAGTTTTTAGGTTCGTCTGCGCGTCCGTTGCTGGATTGGCCGCTCGCGCAAATGAAGGATGCGCCTGAACTCAAAATCACCGAAATTCGCGCGGTTGGCGATGACTGGCGAGTCATCGCCATTCCTTCGCCAGCGGCGAGCGTATAATTCCGGGCCTGCGCCCCGCGACGGCCCTGTTCTCGAGGAGGACTCCATGTTTACCGGCATCATCGAATCCATCGGCAGTATTCGTGCATTGACCCCAAAAGGCGGAGATGTGCGGGTACACGTAGAAACCGGCAAGCTCGATCTGAGCGACGTCAAACTGGGCGACAGCATTGCGGTCAACGGCGTGTGTCTGACAGCGGTTGAATTGCCAGGCAACGGCTTTGCGGCGGACGTCAGTCGCGAAACCCTCGACTGCACCGCCATGAATGATCTGAAAAGCGGCAGCCCGGTCAACCTGGAAAAAGCCCTGACTCCGACCACTCGCCTCGGCGGGCATCTGGTCAGCGGCCATGTCGATGGCGTGGGTGAAGTGGTTGCCCGTACCGAGAATGCTCGCGCTGTGGAGTTTCGCATCCGCGCTCCAAAGGAACTGGCCAAGTACATCGCCCATAAAGGCTCGATCACCGTCGACGGCACCAGCCTGACCGTGAACGCGGTCGATGGCGCCGAGTTCCTGCTGACGATCATTCCGCACACCCTGAGCGAAACCATCATGGCGTCTTACCAGCCAGGTCGCCGGGTGAACCTCGAAGTTGACTTGCTGGCACGTTATCTGGAGCGCCTGTTGTTGGGCGACAAGGCCGCAGAGCCAAGCGACTCTTCGCAAAGGCCAGGTAACATCACCGAAAGCTTTCTGGCCCAAAACGGCTACCTCAAATCCTGAAGCTCAAATTTCGAAAGAAGGGGGGTGCCTTGTGGCGCTCAATAGCATCGAAGAACTGGTTGAAGACATCCGCCAAGGCAAGATGGTCATCCTCATGGATGACGAAGACCGCGAGAACGAAGGCGACCTGATCATGGCCGCCGAGTGCTGCCAGCCTGAACACATCAACTTCATGGCCAAGCACGCCCGTGGCCTGATCTGCATGCCGATGAGCCGCGAGCGCTGCGAACTGCTGAAGCTGCCGTTGATGGCACCGCGTAACGGTTCCGGCTTCGGCACCAAGTTCACCGTGTCCATCGAAGCAGCCACCGGCGTGACCACCGGCATTTCTGCCGCCGACCGTGCGCGTACCGTGCAGGCTGCTGCCGCAAAAGACGCCAAGGCTGAAGACATCGTCAGCCCCGGTCACATCTTCCCGTTGATGGCCCAGGCTGGCGGCACCCTCGCCCGTGCCGGCCACACCGAAGCGGCGTGCGACCTGGCGCGCATGGCCGGTTTCGAGCCAAGCGGCGTGATCTGCGAAGTGATGAACGACGACGGCACCATGTCCCGCCGCGCGGAACTGGAAGCGTTTGCTGCCGAACACAACATCAAGATCGGCACCATCGCCGACCTGATTCACTACCGGATGATCCACGAACGTACCGTTCAGCGGATTGCCGAGCAGCCGCTCGACAGCGAACTGGGCCAATTCAACCTGGTGACCTATCGTGATTCCGTGGAAGGCGACGTGCACATGGCCCTGACCCTGGGCACCGTGTGCGCAGAAGAGCCGACCCTGGTTCGGGTGCACAACATGGACCCGCTGCGCGACCTGTTGATGGTCAAACAACCTGGCCGCTGGAGCCTGCGCGCCGCGATGGCCGCGGTTGCCGAGGCGGGCAGCGGCGTCGTGCTGTTGCTCGGTCACCCGCTCGATGGCGACGTGTTGCTGGCGCATATCCGCGAAACCGCGGAGCACGTACCGGCGAAAAAACCGACCACCTACAGCATCGTTGGTGCCGGTTCGCAGATCCTTCGGGACCTGGGCGTACGCAAAATGCGCCTGATGAGTGCGCCAATGAAATTTAATGCGATATCCGGTTTCGATCTGGAAGTTGTAGAATACGTGCCCTCCGAATAATGACCGGTTGTTTCCAGTCCTTGATTCGCGGTTAACACATCACTGAGGGACGCGTAGAAAACGCGTCCCGGCTCTTTAAGAGATCTAACGAATGACCCTGAAGACCATCGAAGGTACCTTCATCGCCCCTAAAGGCCGCTACGCTTTGGTAGTAGGCCGTTTCAACAGCTTCGTCGTTGAAAGCCTGGTCAGCGGTGCAGTTGATGCCCTGGTTCGCCACGGCGTGAGCGAAAGCGACATCACCATCATCCGCGCACCTGGCGCCTTCGAAATCCCGCTGGTTGCGCAGAAAGTCGCTCAGAAGGGCGAATACGCGGCAATCATCGCCCTGGGCGCGGTCATTCGTGGCGGTACTCCGCACTTCGAATACGTGGCTGGCGAATGCACCAAGGGCCTGGCCCAGGTGTCCATGGAGTTCGGCGTTCCAGTCGCATTTGGCGTGCTGACCGTCGATTCCATCGAGCAAGCCATCGAACGTTCCGGCACCAAGGCCGGTAACAAAGGTGCTGAAGCTGCCCTGTCCGCTCTGGAAATGGTCAGCCTGCTGGCGCAGTTGGAGGCCAAGTGATTAGCGACGAAAGCGATCGTTTCAACCCGCGCGATCCAAAGCCTGCGGATGCCGGCAAGCCATCGAAAAGCGTCAAGCGTCGCGAAGCCCGTCAGCTCGCGACTCAGGCGCTGTATCAATGGCACATGGCCAAGCAATCTTTGAACGAGATCGAAGCGCAGTTTCGGGTCGATAACGATTTCAGCGATGTCGATGCCGCTTACTTTCACGACATCCTGCACGGCGTTCCGGCGCACCGCACCGAGATCGATACTGCCCTGGCGCCATGCCTGGACATTACGATCGAAGAGCTGGACCCGGTTGAGCTGGCGGTTTTGCGCCTGTCCACCTGGGAGCTGATCAAGCGCGTCGACGTGCCGTACCGCGTTGTGATCAACGAAGGTATCGAGCTGGCGAAAGTCTTCGGTTCCACCGACGGCCACAAGTTCGTCAACGGTGTACTCGACAAGCTGGCCCCGCGTCTGCGTGAAGCTGAAGTGAAGGCGTTCAAGCGCTAATCGGCGCTTGAATACTTTGTCTCAGCCATGGGCGAGTTTGAGCTGATCCGCAATTTCTTCGCCGCCGCGCCCTGTGCGCAAGGCGGCGAAGGCGTTGCCCTTGGGATCGGCGATGACTGCGCCTTGCTGGCTGTTCCTCCCGGGGAGCAGTTGGCCATTTCCACCGACACACTGGTTGCCGGTGTGCATTTCGCAGATCCTTGCGACTCGTTTCTGCTCGGTCAGCGCTCGCTGGCCGTGGCCGTCAGCGATCTGGCTGCCATGGGCGCCACTCCCGTTGCCTTTACCCTTGCTCTGACTTTGCCGACGGTGACCGCCGATTGGCTGGACGCCTACGCCCGTGGTTTGAATATCATGGCGCAGCGCTGTGGTGTGGCGCTGGTGGGCGGTGATACCACCCGTGGACCGTTGAGCCTGACGATGACCGTGTTCGGTCGTGTGCCGGCAGGTCTGGCGTTGACCCGCAGCGGTGCGCAGCCTGGCGACTTGCTGTGCGTTGGCGGTGAGCTTGGCAACGCGGCGGGGGCATTGCCGCTGGTGCTCGGCCAGCGGACGGCGGAAGCCGCCATCGCTGATCCGCTGCTGGCACATTACTGGTCACCGCAGCCGCAGCTTGGGCTGGGAATGGCGCTGCGCGGCAAAGCCACCTCGGCGCTGGACATCTCCGACGGCCTGCTCGCGGACTGCGGGCATATTGCCCTCGCGTCAAAGGTCGGCATTCAGGTTGAACGGGACACGCTGCCATTGTCGAACGCTTTGGTCACCTTCCTCGGTCAATCGGGTGCAGAAATCGCGGCCCTGAGCGGTGGTGATGATTACGTGCTGGCCTTTACCTTGCCATCCGTCGAGTTGCCGCAATTGTTGAGCGACGGCTGGCCGATCCATGTGGTCGGCCGTGTTGTGACGGGGCAGGGCGTAGTGCTGCTGGACGCCGACGGTCAAGACATCACCCCGCAAACCCGGGGTTATCAACATTTTCGGGAGACACCGTGACAGATCATCCCAAACAGGTCCCGGCGGAATTCGTACCGCCCTCGGTCTGGCGCAATCCATGGCATTTCCTGGCGTTCGGCTTCGGCTCGGGCACCTTGCCAAAAGCACCGGGCACCTGGGGTTCGTTAGTTGCGTTACCCTTTATCCCGTTGTGGCAGATGCTGCCCGACTGGGGCTACTGGCTGATGCTCGGCATCACCATGCTGTTTGGCTTCTGGCTGTGCGGCAAGGTCGCCGACGATTTGCGGGTGCACGACCACGAAGGCATCGTCTGGGATGAAATGGTCGGGATGTGGATCACCTTGTGGCTGGTGCCGGAAGGTTGGTACTGGTTGCTGGCGGGGTTTTTGATGTTCCGCTTCTTCGACATCCTCAAGCCGTGGCCGATTCGCTGGATCGACCGGCATGTGCATGGTGGCGTCGGGATCATGCTCGATGACGTATTAGCCGGGGTGTTTGCGTGGTTGGCGATGCAGGGGCTGGTATGGATTTTTGCCTGATGGGCAAAACAGGGGACCAGGGATGGCTCGACGCTGGTTGGCTGTGATGGTTTTCGCCCTTGGGGCTGGACAGCAACCCCGCGTCGACCCTGGAAACCCTGGGTAGCTATCGACTGGCCTGGGGCCGCGGCTACGACTTTCAGGATTACCTGCCCAACATACGCCGCTATAACGAAGTCATGCGGCGCACCGGGATTTTGTCGATGTTGACCCACAACCGCGCCGACTTTTACATCGACGCGCTGACCGAGGCCGACTATGTCCTCAGGTGGGCCAAGGATCCGTCGCAGTTCCGTCGCACCCACATCGCGGAATTGCCGCTGTATCTGTGCTTTGCCAAGACCCCCAAGGCTCGCACCCTGAAGGCGCTGTTCGATCAGCGCATGGAAGCAACTGGTGAAAAACGGCAAGCTGAAACCGATCTTCGAGCGCTGGAAACAACCCTATCCGTTTGACCCGAACTGAACACGGTCAATGTGGGAGCGGGCTTGCTCGCGAATGCGGTGTATCAGTTAACATTGATGCCGGCTGACATTCCGCATTCGCGAGCAAGCCCGCTCCCACATGGTCGACAGCAGGGCCGATATCTAACTTTTTGATCGTTATGCCCCATAATTCAGCCTAAGCGTCTGTCGGAACGTGCTGTTACAATGCCGCGTTTGCGAATCTCCAGTACTTATTGATCAGGAGCACACCGGTGCCTGTCGTTTTTGTCGCCGCTTCCAAGCTGCCAACGCCTTTTGCGCAATTCACCATGCACGGCTTTCTCGATGAAGAAAACGGGCGCGAGCACGTTGTGCTGAGCCTGGGTGAGTTCGTCGACGGTGCCCCGGTACTCGGCCGGTTGCATTCCGAATGCCTGACCGGCGATGCCTTGTTCAGCCAGCGTTGCGACTGCGGCTCGCAACTCGAGGCTGCCTTGCAGGCCATCGCTCGTGAGGGCCGTGGCGTGTTGCTCTACTTGCGTCAAGAGGGCCGTGGCATTGGCCTGCTGAACAAGATCCGCGCCTATGAATTGCAGGATGGCGGCGCCGATACCGTTGAAGCCAACGAGCGTCTGGGCTTTGCCGCCGACCAACGTGACTACGCCATGTGCCTGCCGATGCTGGAGCACCTGGGCGTGAAATCCCTGCGTTTGATGACCAACAACCCACGCAAGGTCAAAGCCTTGACCGACATGGGCATCGTGGTCGCCGAGCGCGTGCCGCTGCACACCGGCCATAACCCGCACAACAAACTCTACCTGGCCACCAAGGCCAGCAAGCTCGACCACATGATGGGCAACGAGCACCAGGGTGAGGCAGACCGGGCGTGACCCGCGGTCAGGTTCGGCGGCGACTGTCCGTCAATTGGTGGCAATACCTGGCGCTGGCCTTGGTGCCGCTGTTCGTGATCAACGGCGTGTTTGGCCAGAGCGAGGCGATCCTGCCGGTGCTGGCGATGCCGTTGTTCATCGCGGGCGTGGCGTCGATGTTTGTCAGCCTGAAATTCTTTGGCGGCTACAAACACGCGTTGATCGCCACTCAAAAAGCCCTCGACACCCCTGAAGAACCTGCTGCCTGGATAGCCCTGGCTGCCAAGCGTCGCACGGCGTTCCTGGCTGCCGGCCTGCCGGCCTGGATTGGCGCGCTGGCGGTATTCGTCGGCCTCGAAGCCGTGCCGTTGATGCTGCTGTCGCTGTCGACCCTGGTGCTGTTTTACCTCTACCGTATCCCGCGTCAACTCGGCTGATGCGGCCCGTCTGGCTGGCGGTTTTGCTGCTGGCCGCCAGTGTCCCGGCGGCTGCGGTCGAACGCGTTGTCAGCCTCGCGCCATCGCTCTCTGAAATCGTTGTTGAGCTGGGCTCAGCCGACCTGCTGGTGGGTGTGCTGGATGCCGGTGAGCGTCCTGTCGAGCTCAAAGACCTTCCTTCGATTGGCCGCTACGGCCAGTTGGACATGGAGCGATTGCTCAGCCTCAAACCCGATTTACTGTTGCTCTGGCCCGGCAGCGTTGGCCCGGCCCAGCGTGAACAGCTCAAGCGGTTGAACATCCCGACCTACATTGCTGAACCCCACAACCTCGAACAACTCACTTCGCAGATTGAAGCGATTGCCTCACAGCTCGGCCGTCCGGAGCGTGGCGCTTCATTGGCTGAAAATTTGCGTCAACGGCTGGGTACTCTGCGCCAGCGTTATCGTCGGGATGTGCCATTGCGGGTGTTTTATCAGGTCTGGGATCGACCGCTGTACACCGTTGGTGGCGGGCAGATCATCAGCGATGCGCTTGAAGTTTGCGGGGCGCGTAATGTGTTTGCCGACCTGACCCTGCCGGCGCCGCAGGTCGGTATTGAGGCGGTATTGCAGCGCAATCCAGAGGTGATTCTGGCCAGTGATCAGGCGCAACTCGATGCGTGGAAAGCCTGGCCGCAGGTTGCCGCAGTGGCGCAGGGGAAATTGCTGTTGGCGACGGATAAAGGGCTGGAGCGGCCGAGTGGGCAGATGATCGAGGCGACGGCGAAGTTGTGCCATGTGATCGCGCCGGACAGCTGAGACCGAGGCGCCTGCTTCGCGAGCAAGCCCGCTCCCACATTGGATCTCTGTGCGACCCCCCCCTGTGGGAGCGGGCTTGCTCGCGAAGAGGCCAGTCCAAACACCACAAATCAGGTCAGAGAGCCGGCGTCCAGGTCACCCCAAACATCCACACCCGACCCTCCTCGCGATACCCATACTGACTGCCGTCATGGCTGTACAGCGCCCGGCTATAACCCTTATCCAGCAAGTTATCGACCTTCAGCTCGAGCTTGATCTCACGGTTCAATTCCCAGCTGCTGCGCAACCCCAGCAACGCGTACCCGCCCAATGGCTGCTGATTGTTCTCATCGTCATAGCTGCTGCTCGCAGCCTGCCAGCTGGCGCCGAGCCTTAGCCGGTCAAACTGCCGATCCAGATCCAGGCTCAAAGTCCGCCGCGCGCGCCGAGCCAGGGTGTGACCGCTATCGCGATCCCGCGGGTCGATGATCGCCACGCCGAGGTTGCTCTGCCAGCCGAACAGCTCCTGTTTCAATGCCGCTTCGAATCCGTTGATCCGTGCCGAGGCCACGTTCTGCGGCCGTGAGTTGCTACCGAAAATAATCGCGTCTTCCAGGTCCGTACGGTACAGAGAAGCTTCCAGGCGAGCGGTGTCGGTCAGTTGACTGCGCCATTGCAGCTCGTAGCTTTTCGAGGTCTCGGGTTTCAGGTCAGGATTACTGAAGTCGGGGTAATACAGATCATTGAATGTCGGTGCGCGGAAACCTTCGCTGTAGGTCAGCAGCACATCGTTGTCCGGATTCAGCGGCAGGGTGAAGGTGCCGCTCCAGCTGTTCTGGCCGCCGAACTGCTGGTTCTGATCGCGGCGTAGGCCCAGTTCGGTGGAGAAGCTGTCCGACTGGTAGTGATGTTGAATGAACGCCGCACGGTTCCAGCGGCTGTCCTCGTCGAATGGCGTGCTGCTGTTGATCCGGTCCTCGTACCAGTCGCCGCCGAGGATCAGGCTGTTGCGCTCGTCGAGGGTCAGGTCGTTCTGCCAGTTCGCCGAATCACGGTAAGTGTTGAACACGCTGCGTTCGTTACTGAGCTTGTCCAAAGTCTTCTCGCGGTTTTCACTGTGGCCGAACTCGACGCGGGTTTTCCACAGGTCATTGATACGTGCATCGACGTAACTGCTGACGCTGCTCACCGCAAAGTCGCTGTAGGGCTGTTGCTGGACTGACTCGAACGTTTCCATGTCGAAGCGGCCGAACGGATTGTCGAACTCGCTTTTGCCACGGTTATCCAGCAGGTTGGCGCCGATTTCGATGTCATCGGTGAGGGCGTGACTCAGGCTCAAGCTCATCGATTTGTTGCGGTATTCGTCATGATCGCCGTCGCTGGGATAGGACACGTGGGTGCGATTGATTCCGGCAGTTTCATCGAGGCTGGCGCCGAGATTGAATCGGGTCTGCTCGTCGCCGCCGGACAGCCCGAGGCTGCGTTCCCAGGTCTGGTTGCTGCCAAAACCCACATGCATTCGCGGTTGCAGGCCTTGCTCGTCGCCGCGACGAGTGAAAATCTGAATCACCCCGCCAATCGCATCGCTGCCATAAATCACCGAGCGTGAGCCGCGCAACACTTCCACGCGCTCGACCTGTTCGATGTTGATGTGTTGCAGGTTGCTGTCGCCCGAGGTGGAGTTTCCGATGCGCTGGCCGTCGACCAGCACCAGGCTCTGGGCCGACTTGGTGCCGCGAATGTAAATCCCCGGCAGACTGCCGCGCCCACCGGTTTGTCCGACCTGCACACCCGGCACACGACGCAGCAAGTCAGTCACGCTGCTCGGTTGCAGACGATCAATGTCTTCGCGGGTGAACACGGTGTTGGCGGCGCTGCTGTCATTGCGCGCTTCGACCTGGCGGTTGGCGCTGATCAGCACGTCGGGAAGTTTCAGGGCCTGATCGCGTTCGAAGGTGTCGGCCAGCAGAGGGCCGGCTGACAGGAGCGTCAGCGTCAGGGCCAGGCGGGAGAGTTTCATTGGCAGTCCGTTGGCTTTGGAGCGAATACAGTTTTGAAAGGCATGAAAACCAATGTGGGAGCGGGCTTGCTCGCGAAAGCGGTGGGTCAGTCAACATTTCAGTCGACTGACAGTCCGCTTTCGCGAGCAAGCCCGCTCCCACAAAGTTTTGCGTTTAAATATTCAGGAGTTGTAAGCGCTCACGAACCGAAGCTTCGATCCCTGCCTCATCCAGCCCGCATTCGGCCAGCATTTGCGCAGGCTTGGCGTGCTCGACGTAACTGTCCGGCAAGCCCAGGTGCAGCATCGACTTGAGGATGTTTTCGCGGGCGAGAAACTCGCTGACTGCGCCACCGGCACCGCCCATGATCGCGTTCTCTTCGATAGTCACCAGCAGCTCATGGCTGCCGGCGATATCGCGAACCAGTGCTTCATCGAGTGGCTTGACGAAGCGCATGTCGACCACGGTTGCATCCAGCGTCTCGGCGACTTTCAGCGCCTCGGCCAGTTGCACGCCGAACACCAGCAGGGCGACATTGCTGCCCTGGCGACGAACCACACCCTTGCCGATTTCGATCGGTTGCAGGTCTTTCTCGATCGTTGCGTTCGGGCCGGTGCCGCGCGGATAACGCACTGCCGCCGGGCCGTTGTATAGGTGACCGGTGGTGAGCATCTTGCGCAGTTCGTTTTCGTCGCTCGGTGTCATCACCAGCATGCCGGGGATGCAGCGCAGGAACGACAGGTCGAAGCTGCCTGCGTGAGTCGGGCCGTCTTCGCCCACCAGACCTGCGCGGTCGATGGCGAACAGCACGTCGAGGTTTTGCACCGCCACATCATGCACAAGCTGGTCGTAGCCACGTTGCAGGAACGTCGAATAAATCGCCACCACCGGTTTCGCGCCTTCGCAGGCCATGCCGGCGGCGAGGGTCACGGCGTGTTGCTCGGCAATCGCTACATCGAAGTAGCGCAGCGGGAAACGCTCGCTGAAGGCCACCAGATCGGAGCCTTCTTTCATCGCAGGAGTGATGCCCACCAAACGCGGATCGGACGCGGCCATGTCACACAGCCATTCACCGAACACACCGGAATACTTCGGCCCGCCGGCTTTCTTCGGCGCGGCGGCCGGAGCGTCTAGCGGTTCGAGTTTGGTGATCGCGTGGTAACCGATCGGGTCGACTTCTGCCGGGGCGAAGCCCTTGCCTTTCTTGGTGACGACGTGCAGGAACTGCGGACCTTTGAGATCGCGCATGTTGCGCAGGGTGGCGATCAGGGTCGGCAGATCGTGGCCATCGATCGGGCCGATGTAGTTCCAGCCCAGCTCTTCAAACAGCGTGCCGGGAACCAGCATGCCTTTTGCGTATTCTTCGGTGCGACGGGCGATTTCCCAGGCACCGGGCAGGCGCGACAGGACCTTTTTGCTGCCTTCGCGCATGCTCGCGTAAGTGCGGCTGGAAAGGATTTTTGCCAGGTAATTCGACAGCCCGCCAACGTTGCGCGAGATCGACATGTCGTTGTCGTTGAGGATCACCAGCATGTTGGCGTTCACTTCCGGCGCATGGTTCAGCGCCTCGAACGCCATGCCGGCGGTCAGTGCGCCATCGCCGATCACGGCGATCGCCTTGCGATCACTGTTCTGCAGGCGGGCGGCAATGGCCATGCCCAGCGCTGCGCTGATCGAGGTGCTGGAGTGGCCGACGCCAAAGGTGTCGTACTCGCTCTCGGAACGACGCGGGAAGGCCGCGACGCCGTCCTTCTGGCGCAGGGTGCCCATGCGCTCGCGACGGCCGGTGAGGATCTTGTGCGGATAGGCCTGATGACCCACGTCCCACACCAGCCGGTCGTCCGGGGTGTCGAAGACGTAATGCAGCGCGATGGTCAACTCGATGACGCCCAGGCCGGCACCGAAATGCCCGCCGGTCTGACCGACCGTGTAGAGCAATTCCAGGCGCAACTCATCGGCCAGGGTTTCCAGCTCGGCTTCGCCTAACCGGCGCAGGCCGTCCGGCGTGTTGGCACGGTCGAGCAGGGGCGTGGTCGGGCGCTTGCGGGGAATCTCATGAAACGTCGTGGGCATCAGGCGAATCGTTATAGGTATAAAAGATGCGGCAGTTTACCTGATGCATCGCCCCCTGCCCACGCGTTGGTATTTTTTGGCGGATACGCCGTCAGCTGCGCCGTTCGACGATATAACGGGCCAAGTCGCGCAACGGCTCGGCAGCCGCGTCAAACGGTCGCAGCGCATGCAGGGCCTGATCGCGCAGCTCCAGGGCGTAGGCCTTGGCTGCTTCGAGGCCGAGCAGGGCCGGATAGGTCGGCTTGTCGCGTGCGATGTCGGCACCCTGGCGTTTGCCGAGGGTTTCGGTATCGCTTTCGATGTCGAGAATGTCGTCCTGCACCTGGAACGCCAGGCCGATGGCCTGTGCATAAGTCTGCAAGGATTTCAGTTCGTCCTTCTCCGCGCGGCCACTGGCCAGGGCTCCGAGTTTGACACTGACCTCGATCAGCGCGCCGGTCTTGTGCCGGTGCATGGTTTCGAGGGCTTTTTGATCGAGTTTCAGACCGACCGAACCGAGGTCAATGGCTTGACCGCCGACCATGCCTGCCGGGCCTGCGGCCAAGGCGAGAGCACTGACCATTTGCAGACGGATTTCAGCGTCCGAGGTGCTCAGGCGAGGGTCGAGCAGGGCGCTGAAGGCCAGGCTCTGCAAGCCGTCACCGGCCAGAATCGCGCAGGCTTCATCGAATTTTTTGTGAGTGGTCGGCTGGCCACGACGCAGATCGTCGTCGTCCATGGCCGGCAAATCGTCATGCACCAGGGAATAAGCGTGAATCAGCTCCACCGCGCAAGCTGCGCCGTTGGCTTGCTCAGCCTTGCCGCCCAGCGCTTCGCACGCGGCGTAGGCCAGCAGCGGGCGGACCCGTTTGCCGCCATTCATCACGCTGTAGCGCATGGCTTCGTACAGGCGCGCGAGCTCAGGGCTTGGCGCGTTGAACAGGGTTTCCAGTGCAGCATTGACGCGGGCCTGGCTGGTCGCCGAATACGCTGCAATCATTCTGGCTGATCCGCGTCGAAGGGTTCCTCGGCCAGCTCGCCGTCACGCTCGAGCAGCACCTGAACCTTTTGCTCGGCCTGGGCCAGCGCCGCCTGGCAATCGCGGGTAAGACCGATGCCTTGCTCGAAAGCCGTCAGCGAGTCTTCCAGCGACAATTCGCCGTTCTCCAGACGCTCTACCAGCGTTTGCAGGTCAGCGAGAGATTGTTCGAAATCCAGTGCAGCTTTTTTGCGGGCCATGGCGGCTATTTCCGGTTGACGTTAAACCGGCGCGACACTAGCAGACATGGGGGGTATGGGCAAATGAGCAGCCCGTAAAAGCCCTGCTGCGACGTCGGAAAAACCGGACTCAGGATGCTGCGTCATCGGGATAACTGATCCGGTACCGAGTACTGCGCCCTCCGCCGGGCAGGCGTTCCAGGCAGCCCTTCTCCAGCAGTTCGGCCAGATGACGGGTCGCGGTGGCTTTCGAAACCTTGGCGACTGCCTGGTATTGAGCCGCGCTGATGCCCGCCTCGAAACCTCGTTCCCCACCATCAAGCAAGCGATTGAGGACCTTTATCTGGTCAACCGACAGCGATGACATCCTGTGCGCCTGCCAGAAACGCGCCTTGCCCAGCACGCTTTCGATCCGGGCCATGGCTTGTTGCAAGCTGTGCAGCAGGGTTTGCAGAAACCATTCCAGCCACTCGGTGATATCCAGTGTGGCTTTCTGGCAGGTTTCGAGCACTCGATAATAGCCGGACCGATCTTCGAAAATGCTCGCCGACATGGCATAGAAGCGGATGGCTTGGTCTTCACCCTGAGCCAATGCCAGATCGGTGATCGTGCGCGTCAGGCGCCCGTTGCCATCGTCGAAAGGGTGCAGGGTGACGAACCAGAAGTGCGCGATGCCGGCCCGCAGCAATGGATCGAGTCCCGCCTGATTTCGGCTGGCGGTAAACCAAGTGAGGAAGGTGTCGAGCTGTCGCTCAAGGCCCTGACGAGGAGGGGCTTCGAAGTGAACGGTGGGTCTGTCGAGGCGGCCGGACACCACTATCATCGGATCATCGCCGCGTAATGCGCCGACACGGATCGGCCGGGCGGCGAGATCGGTCTCTTGCTCGGGAAACAGCCATTCGTGCCAATCGAGTAATCGCTCCAGCGTCAGCGGTTCAGCGAAATGCTGAGTGGCGTCGAGCATCAATTGCGCCAACCCTTCACTGCGCTGGCTGACATTGTTGCCATCGACCAGCTCCAGGCCCAGCCGTCGCGCCAATGACGAGCGAACCGAACCTACATTCAACTGCTCACCCTCAATGGCGGATGAGGTCACGATGTTCTGCAACAGCGCATCCAGTTCGCTTTGAGCGTTCAGCGAACTGCCCACTGAGCTGGCCATGCCCATCAATTGCCCTTGTGCTTGGACACACTCGCGCAAAAACGGCCCCAGCCGCTCTGCTTGCCAGTTGAAATTGGGCCAATCGGGCTGCTGCCAGATCCAGTGAGGTGCCATGAACTCGGTGCTCTTGGAGTGGGTGAGCCGAATAGAAATGTTATTCGGCTCATGTGGTGAGCCGAATATGACGTCTATTCGGCTCACCGTCCACCTGCCAGCGTGAAGCCCACCGCAAATATAGAGGTATCCGATTGTTAAAAAACCGCCGAATGGCTAATCTTCGCGCCTTCTACGACCCGATAGTCATGGGTCTTTCTGACGAAACGCAGTTTTTGGATCTGTAACGCGCCGAGGATCGGGCGCAAGGTTTCGTTATGCATGGCAGGAGGCGTCACATGCGTTCATTTCTTCTATTGCTGATGGGGCTCGTCTGCGCGACTGCGGCGTTGGCCGAGCCTTCGGCCGAGGTGTCGGAACCGTTGGGTGGCTGGCGTTATTCCGGCCTGCTGGACCGCAGCGAAAATCCTCAAGTCGCCTACCCCACGCCACCCATCGATCGCGGTGTGCAGCGCAATCGCACCATGATCCAGGGCCAGCTCAAGGCCATCGGCACTCAGCGAGGGCCGCACACCCTGGCCGTCAACGGCAATCCTCTGAATCTGTATACCGACGACCAAGGGCGTTTCGCCCGGCCGTATGCGTTTGGCGCTGGCTCCAACAGCGTCGAAGTGCGCAGCTCTGAAGGCCAATCGCTCAAGCGCGTTCAATTCTATGAAGCCAACAACCTGCGCACTCCGGCGCGGATTCGCGTGGTGTTGGGTTGGGATGATCCGAAAGCCGAACTCGATCTGCACATCATTACCCCCGACGGCCAGCATGCGTTCTGGGCTCGCCCGGCGATGAGCAACGGCGGCGGCCTGGACCCGGACGGCGTCGATGGCCCCGGCCCGGAAATGTTCACCATGACCGCGCCGATGCATGGCACCTATCTGGTTTACGTGAACTATTGGGGTAACTTCGGCAGTGGCGGCTATAACTTCGATGAGACCAGCAACCAGAACGAGGTGATCACCTCGCAGATCAACCTGGTGCTCAACGAAAACACCGTCGACGAAAAACGCGAGACCTTCATCGTGCCCCTGCGGGCCATCGGTGACCTGCTGCTGGTCAAGACTTTCAACTATTAAGCATCCCGCTCCACGGATGACATCGGGTTTTGTGAACATGAGCGATAACACTGTTTCTCCGGCCGCCGAAACGCCAGCAGCCAAAACTCCTCGCCGCTGGCCGGCGCTGCTGGTCGGGCTGGTCCTGGTGGCCGGCGTCGCGGCCGGGTTGGGCTGGTTCATGCACAAACCCAAGGCGCCGCCAGCGGCGTTGGCCAGCGACAAACTGGGCATGAGCCGGCCGGACGGTCTGCTCGAAACCCACTCCTTGAGCCAGTTGCCCAAGGACTTGCTGGCGGTGCCGTTCCTCAAGGAAACCCTGACCGAGGATTTCGTCTTCTATTACGAAGCGCATGCGGATCGTCTCGGTTTGATCGGCAGTCTGCGGCGGATCATTTACGAACATGACCTGAAATTGCAGGACAGTTTGATCGAGCAGCTCTTCGATCAACCGGCGGATGTGGCGCTGTGGCGCGGGGCGGATGGTCGCCTGAAAGACTTTTTGTTGGTGATGGATCGCGGTGGTCTGGCCAAGGTGCTGGAGCCGCTGGCGAAAGTGGCGCTGGATGATTCGCAGCTGACCCAGTTGGCTGAAATCAAGGTTGCCGGCGATGTGGTGCCGCTTTATCAACTCACCTACAACCACAGCAAAGCGCTGCTGTTCGCCTCTCATGGCGACAAACTGGTGGTGCTGTCCAATCCGGCCAAGTTGTATGAAACAGGCCACGGTCCGGTCGACGAACCCGGCATGGTGTCGACTGAATCGCTGGAAGCACTGCTCGGCGGCCAGAAACTGTTCCCCGAAGCCTTCGGCCTGCCACCTCGCGCGCCTGAAGTGAAACAGCGCCTGTCGGTCAATTCCAGTGTCCTGGCCATGGGTTATCAGCGCTTCATCCCGAATTTCGCCGGGCTGCGTTTCGACATGGACGACAAGGGCTGGCACAGCTTCCTCGCCATGGACGAACTGGACAACCAGCCAGACTTCGATTTCAAGCCGATCTGGCAAGCCATGCCGATGGGCGCCAGTGCCTGTGTCGCCTTGCCGCTCGCCGCCGAACAACAAAAACCGCTGCTGGTAAAACTTGGCGCCGAAGAGTCGGTGGCCCAGGCCCTGACCGAACACATGGCGGGTGCCGCTGGTCTCTGTTGGTACGCCGACTCGCGGCTTTACACGCCGTTGCTGGTGGCCAGCCTGAACGACAAGAACAGCGCCAAACTCGACGGCGACCTGGGCAATCTGTTCGGCTCGATGGTCGGCGCCTACGAAGGCAACGTCGAAGAGCACGCATTCCCGGTGGTCGAGAAACAAGAAGTTCAAACCCACCAGTGGCAGCGCCAGGTCAGCTCCAACTTCGGTCCTTACAAAGCCAAGGATGCCGAGCAACCGGACGCGATCACCGGCAAGGCGTTCATGAAAGTCAGCCTGGCGCGCCACGGTTCGACGCTGCTGTTCTCCCTCGACGACAAGCTCGTGGACAAGGCCCTGGGCACCCTCGACAAACGCTTCCCGCCGATGGCCGACGTGGTACCAAAAGACTTGCTGATGCCGGTCTACTTCGGCCCGGATTCCATGGCGCAGCTGATGCAACAGGAAACCCTCGATAGCCTGCCGCAGGACATGGAGCCGGTGTTCTACAACGCCGCGCAGACCTACCTGATCCCGAAACTGCGCAAGCTCGGCGGCTACGGCAAATACGCCCTGACCTTGCCGGAAGGCAGCGAACCCGACGGCCACTGGCAATGGCTGCCGCTGGAATGGAAAGCCCTGTGACCGCACTCATCCGAGGTCTCGGCCTGCTGGCGATGTTGCTGGGTACCCGGGCATTTGCCACTGAGACACCGCCGCTGGACGTGCAGCAATCCCAGGTGTTCCGTGCCTGGTTCGTGCGCATCGCCCAGGAACAACTGACCCAAGGCCCGAGCCCGCGCTGGTATCAGCAGGACTGCGCGGGCCTGGTACGTTTCGCCGCCAACGAAGCGCTGAAAGTTCATGACGACAAATGGCTGCGCAGCAATGGCCTGTCCAACCGCTACCTGCCGCCAGAGCTGCAATTGAGCGAGGCCCAGCGCGGCCTCGCCCAGCAATGGCAGCAGGGCGGCGGCAAGGTCGGGCCGTACGTCAACGCGATCAAACTGATTCAGTTCAACAGCCATCTGGTCGGCCGCGATCTGGCGCAAGCCCGGCCCGGCGACCTGATGTTTTTCGATCAGGGCGACGACCAGCACCTGATGATCTGGATGGGCCGCTACATCGCCTATCACACCGGCACCACCACCCCGACTGACAACGGCATGCGCTCCGCAAGCCTGCAGCAACTCATGACATGGAAGGACACCCGATGGATACCCGACGCAGCCAACCCCAACTTCATCGGCGTCTATCGACTGAACTTTCTCTCCCTATGATCGGTGCCCGCATGTTGCGTTTTCTGCCTCTGCTGTTGGTCTTTGTGCTGCCTTTTTCGGCGGTCAATGCCGAAGACACCGTCGAGCCGAGTGGCTACGCGCCGGTGGCCGGTGAAAGCTTTTTCCTGCTGGCCGACAGCAGTTTTGCCAGCGACGAACAGGCGATGGTTCGCCTCGAAGCGCCGGGTCGCGATTATCGTCGGTTTCGCATGGAGCCTTACGGCGGCGCCGACATTCGCGTGTACCGCATCGACAAGCCGCTGGACTTCCTCAAGCGCCAGAAGAACCTGCACCGCGTGGTCAGCGACGGCCAGTTCAAGGGTGAAGGCCTGTCGAACACCCTCGCGTACTTGTGGGACAACTGGTACCGAAAATCCCGTCGGGTGATGCAGCGGGCGTTCTCCTACGAATCGCGTAAACAAATCACCGAAGAAGTGCCAGAACTGAAGATGGGCACTGCCATCGCCGCGCCAACGCCCTACGACGCTCAGCCGCAATTCGCGCTGATTCCGGGCCTGCCGGTTGTCAGCCAATTCCGCTATCCGCTGTGGCAAGCCAAACCGATCCAGCCGCCTGAGGGCGTAAACCTGGCCGGTTCTTCCAGCGAGTTCGTCAGCGTTGCACCGGGTAACGTGTACATCCCGTTGGGCAATCTGAAGCCGGGTCTGTACCTGGTGGAAGCGCTGATCGGCAAGTACCGCGCGACCACCATGGTCTTCGTCTCCAACACTGTGGCCGTGAGCAAGATTGCCGGTGATGAATTGCTAGTGTGGGCTGCACGCAAACACGCAGGCAGTTCGGTGCCGAAGGTGAATGTGTTGTGGACCGATGGCCTCGGCGTGATGAGCAGCGGTGCGACCGATGCCGATGGTTTGCTGCGTCTGAAACACGTCAGCCCGGAGCGTTCGTTCGTGATTGGCGAGGACGAAGAGGGCGGGGTGTTTGTCTCCGAAAACTTCTATTACGACAGCGAAATCTACGACACCAAACTCTACGCGTTCACCGACCGGCCGTTGTACCGGCCGGGGGATTGGGTGTCGCTGAAGATCGTCGGGCGCGAGTTCAAGAACGCCCGCGACTCTGTGCTGCCGACCGCTGCCGACGTCAACGTGACCGTGCTCGATGCCACCGGCACGGCGCTGCAATCGCTGGCGTTGAAACTCGATTCCAAGGCTGGCACTCAAGGCCGTTTCCAGTTGCCGGACAACGCGGTCGCGGGCGGTTACGAGCTGCGTTTCAGCTACAAGGATCAGGCCTACAGCAGCGCCTTCCGTGTCGCCGAGTACATCAAGCCGCACTTCGAGATTTCCCTGAACCTGGCCAAACAGGATTACCGCACCGGCGAACCGGTGAAGGGCAGCCTCGTGCTGCTGTACCCGGACGGTAAACCGGTGGCCGACGCCAAGTTGACCCTGAGCCTGCGGGCCCAACAACTGTCGATGGTCGACAACGAGCTGCAATACCTCGGGCAATTCCCGGTGGAACTGACCAGCACCGAACTGACCACCGACTCCAAGGGCAACGCGACGCTCGATCTGCCGGCTGCCGAGAAGCCGAGCCGCTACATGCTCACCGTGTTCGCCAGCGATGGCGCGGCGTATCGGGTCAAGACCACCAAGGAAATCCTCATCGACCGCGGCGCGGCGAGTTTCAGCCTGCGCGCGCCTCAGCGTTTTAGCGCGGTGGGCGACAAGGTTGCGTTCAGTTATTTGAATGAAGGCGGCAGCGAGCAAAGCAAAGGGGTCACGCCGAGCAGTTATAGCTGGGTACGCCTGGAAGACCAGACCACCGGCGAGGGCAAACTCGCCGCGAAAGACAAAGGCTTCACCTTGGCCTTCGACCGTCCGGGCACTTACAACCTGACGCTGAAGGATGACCATGGCCGCGTGGTGGGTGCCACCGGTCATTCGGTCACGGGCGAAGGCGTTAAAGCGGTGCCGGGCACCGTGGAAATCGTCCTCGACAAACCCGAGTACAAGGCCGGCGACGAAGCCCTGGCTTTGATCACGTTCCCTGAGCCGATCAGCGATGCGCTGCTGTCGCTCGAGCGCGACAAGGTCGAGGCCACAGCGCTGCTATCCAAGGGCGGCGACTGGCTGAAGATGGAAAAACTCAGCGAGACCCAATACCGCGCGCGGATTCCGGTGAAGGATAATTTCGCGCCGAACCTGACCTTCTCGGTGCTCTACACCAAGGGCGGTCAGTACAGCTTCCAGAACGCCGGCATCAAGGTGATTACGCCGCAAATCGACGTGGCGATTGCCACCGATAAAGAGGCGTATCAACCGGGTGACACCGTGTCGGTGGACTTGACCACGCAGTTCGCTGGCAAGCCTATTCCAGCGCACCTGACGGTCAGCGTGGTGGACGAAATGGTCTACGCGTTGCAACCGGAAGTCGCGCCGACCATCGACCAGTTTTTCTACCATCCGCGCCGCAACAACGTGCGCACCAGCGCCAGTCTGTCGTTCATCAGCTACGACGTGGCATTGCCGGGCAGCCCTGGCGCGCCAGGCAAAGCCAATCGCAGCGAGCGAGGCGTGAAAGTGCTGGAGCGGCCGCGTCGTGAAGACGTCGACACTGCCGCGTGGCAACCGGAATTGACCACCGACGCCAACGGCAAAACCCGTTTTACCTTCAAGATGCCGGACTCGCTGACCCGCTGGCGCATCACCGCCCGGGCCATCGCTGATGACGGTCAGGTCGGGCAGAAGAAGCAATTCGTACGCTCGGAAAAACCGCTGTACCTGAAGTGGAGCGGCCCGACCAAATTCCGCACAGGCGACAAACCTGATCTGGGTGTGTTTGCTTTCAGCCAAGCGGAAAAACCGGCCAAGGCTGAGTTGGTGATTCATTTCGGCGGTACCGAACAACGCGTTCCCGTGACGCTGAATAACGGCATCAACTACATCGCGCTGCCAGCGTTCGCGTTGGCCAGTGGCGAGTGGACAGCTGAGCTGGTGCAGGACGGTAAAACGGCTGATGCCTTGGCTGTGCGCCTGACCGCGACCGGCGAAGGCTGGCAAGTGACCCAAAGTCAAAGCCTAGACGCTGCCAGCGGTGATACGCCGCTGACCTTGCCAGCGGACGCGACGGATATTCGCCTGCGTCTGGACGACAGTCCGCAAGCGCTGTTCCGCTCGGCACTCGACGATCTGTTGAGCTATCCGTATGGCGGCGTCGAACAAACGGCCAGTCGTTTGCTGCCGCTGAGCATCGCGTATCCGACTTTGTCGTCGAATCCGCAGATCCGCGATCGCTTGCGTTTGATCATGCAGAACAGCCGTCTGCGCCTGGTGCAAATGGCCGGGCCTTCGGCGAGCTTCACCTGGTGGGGCATGGACGGTGAACCGGATGCGTTCCTCACCGCTTACGCCTATTACGCCGACTGGTACGCCAGCAAAGCGCTGGAGCTGAGCCTGCCGCCGGAGCATTGGCAGCGGGTGCTGGAGGTCTATTCGAAGCAGGCCAAAAACACGCCGCTGTTGCAGCGGGCGCTGATCCTGTCGTTCGCCAAGCAAATGCAATTGCCGGTGAACACCTTGCTCAGCGGTTTGATGGATGATCTGTCGAAAGCGGGCGAGGGTAATGCGGCGAACCTGATGGACGATGGCGAAGACAGCATCGTCATGAGCGATCCGGATTCGGCGCTCGGTCTGGCGGCCGCTCGTGCGCTGACGGCCTCTTTGGCGAAGCAATCGAAGGTGCTTCTGCCGGACGCATTCAATCGTCAACTGCCGGATGCGCAACAACGTCTGGCTGTCAGCGCTCTGCCGTTTGCCGAAGCCTTGAACCTGTCGTTGCAAGCCTTCGATCAGGCACACGCGCAAGCGTTGTTGCAACGACTATTGCCACAGCAATCGACCCTGGAACGCGCATTGGCGCTGACCTGGTTGCAACGCAGCATCGAGCAGGCTTCGCCCACCATTGCACTGGCACCGGGTGAAGGCTGGAAGAAAAAATACGGTGATACCGGGGAGACTTATTGGACGTGGCAGGGGGCTTCGCCAGTGCCAGCATTGCTGTCGCTGACCGGTGCGCAAGAGCGTCCGCTGCGAGCGGCTTTGAGCTTCCAGACCAAACAACCGCTGGTTGATCCGATGGCCGTCACCATCACCCGTCGTCTGTCGCGTCTGGTGCCGGGCGACGAAGCCTTCACCTTCAAACTAGAAGCGGTCGGCAACAAACCGTTGTCCAGCGACAGCCTGTATCTGGACGAAGTGATCATCACCAGCAAAGCCGCCAAACCGCTGCGCTACGGCATGCTCGAAGTGCCGCTGCCACCGGGCGCCGATGTCGAGCGCACCACCTGGGGCATCAAGCTCATGGGCAAGGCTGGCACCGAACCGTCCGCGTTGGAGAAGGCGCGTTTCGAGCCGGGGCAGATGGCCTATGCCATTCCGGTGGATGCCTTGAGTGGCGAATTGCGTCTGCGTCATTTGGTGCGTTTCTCGCAGAAAGGCCAGTTCAACCTGCCGCCGGTGCGTTTCACTCAGGTCTATGCGCCACAGCATCAGGCGCAAGAGCAAAAACCGGCCCTCGGCCAGGTCACGGTCAACTGACATGATCCGGCGTCTGGTCTGGTTGCTGCTGTGCTTGATCCCTGCGCTGGCGACAGCGCAGGAGGAGCCGCTGCGGCTGGCCTTTAAAGGTGAGTTGCTGTCGTTGAGCCGGACTCAGGTGATCGCGCGCGAGCCGTTGCCTGCTGATGTGCAGACTCCGCTGGGCAGTGTGTGGAAGTTGTTTGTGTACGGCTGGCTGGTGGATACCAACGCCCATGAGCCGGCTTACGAATGTCGCGGTCAGTCGAAAGACGAAGTTTATTGCTGCACCGCGGGCGGCAAGATTGAGCGCGATCAGGCCTTGGTGAAGTCGTGCGGTTTGTACTTTGAACCGCAACGGCTGGGCATTGCTGGCGCTGACTGGCGTGCGTATTGGCAGGCGCGGCAGGCACCGGAGTGGTTGCTGGATTTGGCTTCGTTGCAGCCTTCCACGCGAGTTTCAGTGACTGAGTTGCTGCGAATGCTGGCCGTGATGCCGGCGCAGGATCAAGCGCGGCGGGTGTTGCTGGATGTGGTGTTGAATGCGGCTGACGGCAATGTTGTGGGCGAACTCGGTGGCCGGTTGCGGGTGAAAACCTGGAGCTGGTTGGGGGATCAGGATCCTTCGTCGCGTCAGGGTGGTTTTGCCGGGTGGACAGCAGATGGCACGCCGGTTTGGGCGGGCGGGCGTGGGACCAGTCAAATGGTCTTGCGTAACTACGGTGGGGCGTTGGCTTCGGTGTTGCCGGTGGATTGGCCTTCGGATACGGGACGTTGCGTCGAGGTAGGGCTGTTTTCACGCTACCCCATCGGTCGCGTTCTGGCGGGGGATCGTGCTGTTGAGTCCGGGCCCTTGCTGGGCGACTACCGCGTCGAATTCACCAACGGCAACCAACTCGATATCCACAGCGACGGCGAACTGTTTTTGGTGAAAGACAAACTGATCGCCCGTCTGGACCGCGAAGAATACGTCGCCCGAGTCCTCCAGCGCGAAGCCAGACCCGAACCCGCCGAAGCCGCCAAAGCCTTGGCCGTCGCCATCCGCACGTACCTGCTGCAAAACGCCACCCGCAACGGCGACTGCCTGAGCATCGACGACAGCAGCAGCCGTCAGCGCGTCGCCCCACGTCCAGCCACCACCGAATCCCGTAACATCGCCGCGTGGACCAGTGACCTGGTCCTCGCCGGCAGCACCGTCACCTACCACTCCGACCAACCTGGCCCGGACAAGCTCTCCTGGCAGCAAGCCGTCGAACAAGCCAACGCCGGCCAACGCTACGACGCCATCCTGCTGCACGCCTACCCGCGCGCCAGCCTCAGCCGTTGGGACAACCCCGTCGCCTCCTGCGAAGCACTCCCCGCCGCGCAAGACTGGCTGCAACACCAACGCCGCGGCTGGCGTCCGCGATTGGAAAGCGAGGTTGGCTACAACGAAGTCAGCACCTTCGCCGTCTGCCGCCTGGCCTTCGGCCGCCCCTACGTCGACCGCGAACGCCAGCGCATCTACGTGCGCGGTGTGCTGTCGCTGCAAGACCGCCTCGACCTGACCCACGAATACCTGCACCTGGCCTTCGAAGCACACCCCAACGGCCAGGATGAAACCTACATCGAAGGGCTCGCCCGCCACCTCTTGCTGGAATAGGCCATGAAACTCCGTTATCCACAGGTCTTCCTGTTCCTCTGCTCCTTTTGCGTATGGCCGACGACGTTCGCCGCCGAAAGCGCCGCCAAACTCGACACCCCCGTTGGTGGCTGGCGCACTGGCGCGCCTGAAGGCGAAGGCGAAAACTTTCGCCAGATCGTTAACTACCCGGCCTCCTCGGTGAACACCCCGGTGGGGCAGGCCAACACTGCACGCATCACCGGTCAGATCAACGACACACCCAAGTCTGGTGAGCCGGGCCGGTTGATCGTCAACGGCGTCAGCATGCCACTGAAGATTGACCCCGCTGGTCGCTTTGATCGTCCGTTCTCATTTCCGAATGGCAGCAACAGCGTCGAAGTCCGAAGTCCCGATGGCCAGCAACGGCATCGCACGCAGTTCCTGAACGCCAGCGGCGGGGCCACTCCGGCGAAGTTGCGGGTGCTACTGGCTTGGGACAGTGACGGCACCGACCTCGACTTGCACCTCATCACCCCCGACGGCGCGCACATCTGGTACGGCGATCGTGTTGCGCCCAATGGCGCGGCGCTCGATGTTGACGTGACGACGGGATACGGCCCGGAAATCTTCGCCATGCCGGCGCCGATCAAGGGGCAGTATCTGGTGTATGTGAACTACTTCGGCGGTGGGTATCGCAGTGATGAGGAGGGGCAGGAGGATGCGGTTCAGCCGCTGACGACGGCACAGGTGACGGTGATTACGGAGGAGGGGACGCCGAACGAAAAGATGGAGACGTTTCTGGTGCCGATGCGGGCGGTGGGGGAGTTGACGTTGGTTAAGGGGTTTAGTTATCCGTGAGGGTGAAATAAAGCGACCGCAGCGTTTTTACGTAGCTGCAGTCCCCGATCCTTGGTTGTCCGATTATTGCGATTCGTCCTCCGTGAAGGCGTCATCACTAGCCAGCTCGCGCTCAATCTGTTCGATGCTGGGCAGGCTGGTTTGAAGCTCTGCCGGCAAGGACTCCACCAACTGGTACTCGGCCACGCCGATAGGTCGGGCGTTATCACGCAGGGCATATTCGGCCACTACCTTGTTCTTGCTCTTGCATAGTAGAAGGCCGATGGTCGGGCCGTCCTGCGGATGTTTGAGTTGCGCATCCACTGCAGTGAGGTAAAAACTCAGTTGCCCCAAATGCTCTGGTTTGAACTTGCCAGCCTTGAGTTCGATCACCACATAGCAACGTAGCTTGAGGTGATAAAACAGCAGGTCTATGAAGAACTCGTCACCGCCTACGTCTAGCAGCACTTGCTTGTCGACGAAGGCGAAACCCGCACCCAGTTCCAGCAAGAAGTCAGTAACGTGTTTAACCAGAGCGTTTTCGATCTCGCGCTCCTGGGCATCAAGAGTCAGGCCGAGGAAGTCGAAACGGTAAGGGTCTTTCAGTGATTCGCGGGCAAGGTCGGATTGCGGTTTGGGCAACTGGCTATCGAAGTTGCTGACTGCCTTGCCACTACGCTCCAGCAGACGGGTCTCGATCTGCATCACCAAAATGTTGCGCGACCAGTTGTGCTCGATGGCCTGGGCGGCATACCAACGGCGGGTTTCAGGGCCATGAAGCTTGTCTAGCAGCACCAGATTGTGACCCCAGGGCAATTGTGCAGCAGCTTGTTGCACAAATTCCGCGTCCGGCCACGCGCCAGCAAAAGCGCGCATGTATTTGAGGTTACGTGGGGAAAACCCTTTCATATCCGGAAAAGCCGCGCGTAAATCCTGAGCCAAGCGGTCGATGACCTTAGTCCCCCAACCCTGCTGTGTTTGGCGGGTCAAAATATCCTGACCGATCTGCCAGTACAGCAGCACCAGCTCGCGGTTCACCGCCAGAGTGGCGCGCTGCTGGGCATTATGGATGCGGCTTTTAAGATCGATCAGCCAATCGCCGTAGCCGTCGGGGGGCATGCTCAGGCTAGCGGGGGTGTCGCTCATGCTTTTATCCCTTATGGTTTTTCGGCGGAGCGCGAAGATTAGTCAGCGCATTTATCGTGCGCAAGCAGGTTGGGCTTTCAAGGATATTTCCTTCAGAAGAAAGGGATGCTGCTTACTTTTAGGCTTCTGTTGCCGAATGCAAGAATAGGTCTGTGGCGCCGCATGCGCTGCCGGGAGACTCTGGGACGGGCTAAAGCCCGCCCCTTAACCAAGCGTTAGCTTCCCCTTTGGGTCGAGCGCAGCCGGTAGTTACTATGGCGTGTGCTGCTCACGCCGCATGCAAGCAGGTGGTCAATACGAATGCATTGGTGGTCAGGCTGGTGCAATTACGCACTAGAGCATGAGACGACACGGTTCTTGTCTGTCACAGAAATCGAGTCGCTGGAGCCGCGGCTAACCCAGCGTTTGGGTGTGGGTCAAAGATGGGGTTTTGGATCAATTCCTCATCCTGTGCGGATTTCAGGCATTAAAAAGCCGGCTTGTGGGCGGCTTTTTGATCTGATTAAGATATTGATTTTAAAGGGCTTTATTATTATTTTTTTGCTTGTCCCCCCACTTGTCCCCCCGATTGGATTCTGCGTGACAGGTTATACCTTGATGACGTCTGTCTGTTGACGCTCCGAACTGTAAAAGTCATTGAAATCGTGCGAAAGCTTCCAGATCGCCAGATCTTCCTGCTCCGATGCCTCCCATATTTACCCTCCGAACTCCAGGATGCCTAGGTTGGTGGGGAATAGCGCCAATGCGGTTTTCTGCAAAGCTGCCATGCTGCGGCCGGCCGTTTCTCCGACGAAAGCGTCCAACGGTGCCTTTTTGAATATATCGACAACCGCCAGTATCGGGCGGTTCTGGTGGTGGAAGGCGATCTTCCATTTGGTCGCCTCGCCCAGACGTTCAAATGACTCGATGCCTTCCACATCTCCTTGCGATGCCAAGGTGATTACTTGTACGACATACCCGCGTACCTTGACGAACGCTTCTTCCGCCGTAGCGCCGAGAGAAGAGTACCAGCCGTGGATGTAGGAGTAGCTGCGGTTCTCAACGCTTTCGCGGTGCTCCATATTTTTGCGTAAGAACATGATGAACCGCCCCAGATACTACCAAGTTCATCCAGTCGCGATTCGATCCAGTAGATGAAGCTGTCCTTCGATCCGACCAAGGAGTATTCGTCCAGCGTCATCGTGATCAGCCGCTCCAGAGGCTACTTCTTCAAGAATTCGTCCCACAGAGCGTACTGTTGCTGGAAGTCGCTCATTCGGCAGGCACGGAAACGGTGAACAGCGTCGACTCGAAGGTGGTCCAAGAGGACTGACGTAGGGTGGTAGCTTCGATGCGTCTGCTGACTGCACTAGTTCTCGCGGAATAAAGGTCCGTCACCAGTTGCTCCTGCACATGGGCATCGGGCAACGGGAATTGCAGATCCAGTAGCGACGGCTTGGAAATGTTCTTCATCGTTGGAGACGTGCCTGTCAGTCGAGATTCGATTTGCTCACGGACGAGCTGTAGCTTCATCGTTTCCGCCAAAAAGCGGGGTAACAACATCCCATCATGCAAAAATCGTACTCGGAAGATCTTGTCGCACAGCATCAGCTTGGTTCGTGTCGACTCGACATAGACGCAGGCACCGACATATCGAGTAACGTTTGCACGGCTGATCAATACATCACCAGGTTGTACTTCGTACTCAGTGCGCGGCTGTAGCCTTGTGGGAAGCTCCTTGTTCTCAAGCTCATCGAACGTCCCGAATGAAACAGCACCAAGCTTTAATACGCCCCATTTTCCCCCGCGAGCGGGGTGGTCGTTGCATTTCGGGCTCCATCCATTCTCGAGGTCAGCAATCAGATTTCCAAGACGAGCCAGCGGCCAAGGCGAAGTGTGTTCAGGGCCAGACGTGGAGGTTTTCAAGATGCTTTCGTAACTCCACCGCTCCACATCCTTGAACCGCGCCACGAAAACTGGCCAGTCCGGCAGGGCGATAGGTGCAGCCACACCGAGAGTTGTCTCGAAGGCCTGCCAGGCTGCATGTTCAATGGCATCCGCTTCCTGCTCAAGCTGCGCGGCGCGGATCAGCGCGTCGTCGTAGGTGCCAACTAGTACGTCCTGCTCGTCCAGCGACGGCACTGGCACTTCGAGACTCAGGAACCCTTCCGGTGTGACGCGTTTTCGGCCACTGGTTCCGGTTGCCTTGCGTTGTAAGGCAACCTTGAAATGGTCGGCGCGTAGAAGATGGTTCAGGTACGCTGGCCGCAGTTTGTCAGACTTTGGCGTGAACACGGGGTACTCAGCCGTCACGACCGCCTTGGAGATGCTGTCTGGAATCAGCCCCACTGCACCATTGCGGGCATCGATCTTCGAGAAAGCAATGTCGCCCGGGTAGGCCGCAAACATGGATCCTTTGAACACCTCAGTCCGCGCACGTGGAATGACCTTGCCGGAGAACTTAATAGTAATAGCCTGCCAATCTCCAAGCTCACCTTCGACACGAACAGAATCGTGACGTGGGGTAATCACGTCACTCAGTGGCAGTAATGGGAAGTTACTAGTCCGCGATTCAGCAGACGGTTTTTCGATCCAACGCTCGATCTCCCTCCACTGTCGGATCAGACAGTGGAGGGTGTCGGAAAATTTGGCATTGCATCCGACTGAGCGCCTTGCGCCATCCAGGCTTCGAACTCACGGTAAGCCTTGAGTAGTTCAGGTAATTCGTTTGCCACGCCTTCGCCGGTTTCGCCTGTGGATGTGATGCCCACCGTCTTGGGGGCAGCCACGAAAACGGGGTAATCGAACTGTTCGCGCACCCGAGCCCAGAGGGCAGCAGTGTGAGCTTCGTCGATGGTGCGGTACCTGGAGCCCAGACTGGACAGCAGGGCATCGCTGCGATATTGCACAGCTGAGAGTGCGGCGGACGTTTGCTTTTTGAGTTCGGCAACTGCTTTTTTATAATCCTTAGCGACCTCGTTGAGCCAGACCGGTTTACCCTGCACGGTCGGCAGGCAAGTGCGTGGATAGGCCGGTGCCTCCCCGCGATGCCAAGGCAATAGCACGCGTCGTAACCCAAATGCAGCTAGCTCATCGAGCAGGCGACCAACTTCGGCGTCCTCGCCTGAAATAATTCCTGGTGCACATTCCTCATGTACGGCATTGCGCTGAACATCAAAGCCCGAATCCAGCTCGGCATGGGCTTTGGCCCAGGCAGCCTCCCAGGCTAGGTCGTCTTCCTTGGTGAATTTTTGCAAGAACACCATTGAGGCTTTGACCGTGGCACTGCTTGAGCGGAATGTTTCTTCCGGCAGGCTGACCACTGCAATCAGTTTGGCCTTACCCTCAGCCCAGCGGCGTAGCCAGGCAAGCGAAGGATTGTTGAGGGGGCCGTCCGGCAGTACGATCCCCGTCCGTCCACCAGGTTTGAGTAGGTTTAGGCAGCGCTCAATGAAAATCAGCTCTGTGGGGCGGTTGTTCTTGCCCTTGCCGATCTCAAACAGATCAAGAATTGGAGTCTTCGCAGCGGCGGCATCCAGCAGGCGTTGGTGGCTTTTCTCCCAGGAGCTGCCATAACCATGTTCACGGCAGCGCTGCAGGTAGACTGCATCGGTAGGCACGCGAGTTTCATTGCTCCCCCCCACGGTCTGATCTTTGCCAACGTTCGAGCCGAACGGCGGGTTGGTTAGCACCAAATCGAAGCGGCCGTTGAAGATGCCGTTGATGTCGAGTAAACCGTCGTGATAGTGGATGCCGCCGTGCCCGTCGCCGTGCATGATCATGTTCATTTTGGCGGTGCGGGCAGCGCGAGGTTCAGCATCGGTGCCGTAGATACATTGCCAGGCCAAACGGCCAACGCGGGTATCGATAGGCTTGTTGTCGTCGCCACTGGGCAGCAACTGATAGTTCAAACGCGAGAACTCTTCTTCGATTTGGAGCTCTTCTTCCTCTTCCGGTAGGCCGATAACTTCAATTTGAGTACGCTTCTCATCCTTTTGCCGCTGGATATCGGCGACGATCTGGCTGCGAACTTGCTCAAATGCACGAATCAAGAAGCCGCCCGACCCAGATGCCGGGTCGCAGATCAACTGACCCTCTTGAGGAGCGAGCAGATCGACCATGAACTCCACGACTGGACGTGGGGTGAAGAACTGACCCATTTCGCCTCGGAAGGTAGTGCCGAGGAATTTTTCAAAGGCTAGGCCCTTGATGTCATCGCTGGTTTTGGAAAGATCGAAACGCTGAAGCTCTTTAACGATGCGTCTGAAGGTCGCCTCTGACACCCCTAATGTGTCGTTTGTGCCGAAAAGACTGTCCGCCTTGTAGTAGTCCTTGGTCAGCTCAAACAGTCCGTCATGTACCTGTGGATCGTTCGACATACGCAACGCTGCGCGTTGGTCCAGGTAATCAACGGTAAATGTTCCATGCAAGCCTGAGCGTTCGATATACATCTTGATAAACAGGATTTTCGAGATGGTGTCGAACGCACGTCCAGGCTCCATCTTGTGTACGTCGCGCAGGATGCTGTGACAGACGAACAGTAGGTCTTGGAATTCCTTGCGGTTAAAAGCGCGCAGCGATTCGCGGATTTCTTTCAGGCGCTTGGCATCGCCCCAGTCAGTTGCCTTGGGGATTTCGTTGATGGCGACAAAGCCGCCTGGCAGCCCCGGCACCAGCTTGAATACCGCCGTGTGACGCTGGTTGGTGGCAATGAAAAACTCGCATCCGGTAGCGCGGGTGTAGGACTCACCCTGATAGTAATCACGCTCCTGAATTTGGATGGTGTCAGTCTTACACTCGATGACTAGAACCGGCGTGCGTCCGGCCGCTTTTTCCGTGGCGGACTGCCAGATTACGATGTCAGCGCGCGGACTTTTATGTCCGTGCAGCGTGCGACGCTCCTGATCCATCTGCTCCAAGGTGTAACCATAATGTTCTACCAGTGTGCGGATGAATTTCTGGCGCACGACTTCTTCTGCTTTGGTGGTGACATCCCTCCATTCTTTGCGTAGCGGGATCCACAGCCAATTGACCAAGCGATGCAGCTCATCAGGAGCTGCTGGGAACGACAGACTGGGTTGATAGTTTGGTTTCTTTATCTTGGTCATGAAGTTTTCTCGTTCAATTCCGCTTCTGCTGCCCTTCGTCCGCACCACCCGTGCGCACCCATTCATCCACCTCGGACAGCTTGAACTTCCACAGCCGACCAATTCGGTGTGCAGGAAGCCCACGGCGCTCACGCCAGCGGTAGACAGTGTCTTTGGCTACATCCAAGTGCTGAGCGACCTGCTCAACGGAAACCCACGGCTCGGTGCTCATGAGGACAGCCTCGCGAGAAAGATAGTCATAAGTCGTCTTAAATAGGTTGAATCCTATCAGAGTAGAGGAAGGGTAGTCACTGGATCTGTTCGTTGAAGAAGTGGTTGATCCATGGGTGCTGGGGGGATTTGGCTGGCCGCACGTCGTTCGCGTCAGGGTAAAATTTTCTGACCGGATTCTCGACACAGCTCTGAAGTAGAGTTGAGCATCGAGCAACTACAATCCTTGGTGCTGGGTTTCGGGTCGAGAGATTTCTGAGCGCGAGCGCTGCAACGTTCAATGGTAAAGTCGAATGTATTTGGTCGATGAGCTGGGGTCGAGCTCCGATTCAGCGACGTAGATGACCAAGGTCTGCCTTTCTTGGACGGAAAATATAGTCTCCAAAGCGCTAGTTAAAGCTTAGATTCAAGGGGGAAACCGACATGCTAGGTGATCAACGGTGTTCAATGATTAGTAACAAAAAATGCCCGAAGACTCCGCAGAATCACGGCGTGTGTCCGAATTAAGGAATTTCAATGAGCTTTCAATGGACTTACCCCGGCGCCCGTTGGTGGAAATTTGACTTCCATACGCATACCCCTGCATCCAAGGATACGGATGCTTGGCAGCGAGCGATGGGGACGGTTGACGAGCTAACAGCTAAGCAATGGCTCCTGAAATACATGGTGGCAGGTATTGACTGCGTGGCCGTCACTGACCACAACTGCGGCGCTTGGGTAGACAAATTAAAGGTCGCTTACGCGACCATGCAGGAAGATCCGCCTGAGGGGTTTCGCGAACTACATCTGTTTCCTGGCGTGGAGCTTTCGGTCAATGGGGGCTTCCACCTACTAGCGATTTTCGGTACCGACGCCACGACCAGTGACATTGACTCCCTACTGGGCAGAGTCGATTACAGCGGTACAAAAGGCGATAGTGATGGTGTAACCCGTCGAAGTGCGGCAGACGTGGTGCAGGCCGTACTAGAGGCTGGCGCGCTGCCTATTCCTGCCCATGCCGACGCTAGTAAGGGCTTGCTGCAACTCAAAGCAGAAGGCTCCATCCAGTCTGTTCTCGACCATCAAACCGTAGAGCTGTTATTGAGTAATCCTGGCGTGTTGGCCATGGAGGTGTTGACCCCCGCAGCTCCTAAGCCATCAGCATACATCCAGTCAAAATTGAACTGGGCCGAAGTAATTGGTTCCGACTGCCATACCTTCCAAGGCCCAGCCGTACCTGGTTCGCGCTATACCTGGATCAAAATGGCCAAGCCTTCTCTGGAAGGGCTGCGTTTGGCTCTGTTGGATGGGCAAGGTATTTCAGTGCGTCGTAGCGATGACGTCGAGCCCTTTTCCCCGTTCGACAGACCTGAACACTTCATCGAGGCCATCGAAATAGCCGATGCTCGTTTCATGGGGCGCGGCAACAAACCCACCCGACTGGCGTTCAACCCTTATTTCAATGCGTTGGTTGGTGGTCGGGGCACTGGCAAGTCCACAATCGTGCACTCTCTACGGCTAGCTTACCGACGAGAACGTGAGCTGGGGGGAAGCGGCGAGGCCAGCGAGACCTTTGTGCGCTTCAACAAAATTGCCAGATCCCGAAATGATTTGGGAGGCCTGCTCGCCACTACGCACATTACGCTTACTCTCAGCCGCGATGGCGTCCGTTATCGTTTGTTATGGCAACAAGATGGGCAAGGGCAAGCCGTCGAAGAGTGGGACGAAATTACCTCTCAATGGAAAACATCCGAGAGCCAGGCAATTACCGAACAACGCTTTCCTGTGCGGCTGTTCAGCCAAGGGCAGATCGCAGCGCTGGCAGGTGAAAGCCAACAGGCTCTATTACAAGTAATAGACGAAGCCGCCGGGACGGATACTGCAAAAAACCTATTCGAAGAGGCCAAAGGTGGATTCTTCAGTACCTGCGCCAAATTGCGCGAGCTGAATGGCAAGCTCAAAGGGCGTGAGGCACTGAATCTAACCCTGCAGGATGTGCAACGTAAGCTAGCGCGCTTTGAGGATGCTCACCACGCTGAAGTACTGAAGGCTTATCAGCGAACTAGCCGCCAAACCCGAGAGATGGACCGACAGTTTGATACTGCGATTGAAACGGCAACGCGTCTGCGTGAGTTGGCGGGGGACTTACTGGCTGAAGATTTACCCGAAAGCGTATTCGACCCCGTCGCCGACAGCGACGCGTTGGCGATCGTTCAGCAATTAGCCTCGTCCATCGCACAAGCCCAAGCTCAGGTAGAGGCCATAGCACAGCAATTAGTCGACAACAGCGGCTCGCTCAAAGAGCAATTGTTGCAGGGTCGTTGGAAAGCGCAGGTTGAGAAGGCAAGAGTCGATTATGAGGCGCTGAAAACAGATTTGCAGACTCAGGGTGTAAATGACCCTAGTGAATATGGACGTCTGGTGCAGGAGCGACAACGTCTAGATACAGAAGTGAAACGCTTGGAGGCACTAAAAAAACAGTTCGACGACTTGAGAGTGCATGCCAAATCGCAACTCGAACACGTTTGGCATGCACGCCGAGCCATCAGTGCGACGCGCATGCAATTCCTTGAGGAAACGCTGGCAGAAAACCACTTTGTCCGGATGAATTTGATTCCTTATGGCCGCGATGCTCAAGCCATGGATCGTTCGCTACGAGATTTACTCGGGGTTCCAGACAAGTTCAAGGACGATATTTATACCGAATCACAAGGTGACACCCCGGCTAAGGGGCTAGTTGCCAATTTGCTTCTGGCAGCTGATTTGGCTGAGACGCCAGATGAGTCAGCCACACAGCACCTTGAAGAGGCTATCAAGCAATTGCAAAACCGCTTGGTGTCGTCATGTCGCGGTTCAGCTGAGTTTGGTGGTTGGTTCAACAAATACCTGACAGGCGAAACCGAAAAACGCCCCGAGCTGATCAACCACATTCAGTGCTGGTTTCCCGAGGATGGCTTGCAGGTAGAGTACAGTCGTAAAGGCAACGGTAAAGATTTTCAGTCGATTGGGCAGGCTTCGGCTGGTCAACGCGCCGCAGCTATGTTGGCCTTCTTGCTTGCTCACGGAGACGAACCTCTGGTCTTGGATCAGCCCGAAGACGATTTGGACAACCATTTAATCTATGATCTGGTCGTGCAACAAATTCGCGCCAACAAGCAACGACGACAGCTCATCATTGTGACCCACAATCCAAATATCGTAGTCAATGGCGACGCTGAGATGATTCACGTGCTCGACTTCAACCATCAGTGTTTCGTCAGCCAGTCAGGATCATTGCAGAACAAGGCCATGCGAGAGGAAATTTGCAAGGTGATGGAGGGAGGTAAAGACGCTTTCGAGCGACGTTACCAACGCCTGGGAAGAGAGGTTTAACGATGTATGACAACCCCATTGACCTGATCGAGAAAATTCGCTTGGGTGAGGATTCCTTTTTGGAATTGAAGGAGGTTCGCCTCTCCGGTATTAGAGTCGCCGCTCCCCATCGTGATTCGTTGGCTGACGAGTTGGCTGCATTCGCGAACAGTCGCGGTGGTGTCTGCGTCATGGGCGTGGACGATCGGCGAGAGGTCGTAGGCATTGCTCTCGATAGGCTCGACGTTGTCGAGGATTTTATTCGCGAGATTTGCATTAACTCTGTTACTCCATCGCTCAACCCGGTCATTGAGCGCCTGACTCTTCCATCAACTACGGGTGAGCAGTTACCTGTCATAAAGGTAGAGATACCTCGCAGCCTCTTCGTGCATAGAAGCCCAGGAGGCTATATGCATCGGGTTGGTAGCGCCAAACGTGAGATGGCACCAGAGTATCTCGCTCGGCAGTTCCAACAACGTAGTCAAGCGCGCATTATCCGCTTCGATGAGCAACCAGTCCCTGGGGCTACGCTCGACGATTTGCAGCCTGAGCTTTGGCAGCGTTTCGCCAGCCCGCGCGTCAACGATAGTCGAGAGATTCTTCTCGACAAGCTTGCTATGGCCCGTCTAGATACTGATGAAGTCTTACGCCCCACAATTACTGGCGTATTGATGGCATCTCATGATCCTCGTCGTTGGTTGCCCAACGCCTTTATCCAGGCTGTCGCGTATAGAGGCACAGAAATATTGCCGCAAGGTGATCAGGCCTATCAACTCGACGCACAAGATATTACTGGTCCGCTCGATCAGCAGGTACTTGGGGCCTGTCACTTCGTCAAAAGAAATATGCGTGTTGTCGCCAGCAAACAAGAGGGTCGTCACGATGTGCCGCAATTTGACCTTACGGCAGTGTTCGAGGCCTTGGTGAATGCTGTAGCTCACCGTGACTATGCCATTCACGGCGCAAAGATTCGGTTACGCATGTTTGCTGACAGATTAGAGCTTTATTCACCAGGCATGATTCCGAACACAATGACGGTGGACAGCCTGCCCTATCGCCAGGCGGCTAGGAACGAGGAAATTACTAGCTTACTCGCGAAGTGTAGTGTTCCAGACCAAGAGCGGGATCTTTCAGGGCGCAGCGCCATGATGGATAAGCGTGGTGAGGGCGTTCAGATTATTCTAGATAGTAGCGAGCGCTTATCTGGTATTCGTCCTACTTATCAGTTAGTTGATGAATCTGAACTGCTGTTGGTTATTCCAGCTGCCTCTATCGAAGTAGAAGGCTAAGTGCAGGCTGCATGAGGGGGCCGCTTAAAAGGTTAGAAATGGTGTCCACTTTGGTGGACGCCATCGCCCTAAGCGTTGGGTCAGAAAGGTGGGGGGTGGACGGTTTACTTTGAGCTTGATCAATAGGGATTTAAGTCATGCAGATGATGGATTTTCTAGAGTTGGCTGAACTCTTTAAGTTTTCTTTCAATCATGGATGCTTACCTGCTTTACACCAATTTTCCCACTCGTCGAGCATGTCGGAGATAACCATGGCGTCGTCACCATTTTCCTTATGGAACGCAGCGCCCCATTGATCGACACAGCTATCTATATTGGCTTTATTTGATGAGTTCGTAGAGGTTTTCTGCATGGCTGGAGCTGCTCGTCCACCCACTTCTGGGCCTGTGCCTTTTAGGGAAGGTCTGAAGTACCCACCGATTTTTCATGCCCTCTCTGCTTGAGGTTCAAAAAATCATGAGTCGGTCGAAAAACAGGCCTTTCCTGTCCTTAATTCATGGTTCTTTCCTCTAGTCGCGCTG
>NZ_VOBM01000021.1:0-104996 GCF_008370005.1 Pseudomonas sp. ANT_J28 | reverse complement strand
GGAAGAAGACAGGGATTGATCAATCGAACTATGATTTTTCATGGACTCGCCCTCGCTGTCGTTGGCTGTTTAGACTGCCACCGTGGCGCATTGACGCCTCGGCTTGGGCGAGTCCATCCAATTACAGATCGTGTTACGGCTTAACTGATCGGCATTGCCGCCCCCCGATTCCGGAGTGAACTCCCCCACTAATGGGTGCGGTTCCCAGCAGTATTCGCGCCTCGACTAGCACAAATTTTCAGCCTCCGACCAATGTGTGCTGGACCTTCAGGTCATTGCACATCTTTTGTCACAGTCCTTGCAAAGTAATGACCGAGTGAGCTTCTCCCGTTCATTAAAGGTGGAGAGTCGAGGAGCCGTACATCTAGCCATTGGCTTGCAGCATGAAGTACCCCTGTCAACTCAATGGAAGTGCTGCATTCATCCTCTGCAACCGTCTTGGGGAAACGCTTATGAACCACCCCACATGCAAACACGCACCCAGGCCGGGTGAATTACTGGCAGCCTTTGTCCACAACCTGGTCTACCTGGCGATCAGACCTTTCGTTCGCCGTTTTTTATGCTTTCTAGCCTGCCTGCTGACGGTAACGCTGGTGGCGGCCGACGAACCTCAGGGCAATGACAATCAGGGTAATGAGAAGTGGCTGGAGCCGGCACGCTCCAAGCTCATGCATGTGATTGGCGGGATGCCGTTCTTTCCGCATCGGGCCAATACCCCCGGCAACCTGGTTTTGAATGTAAAAGACTTCGACAATGCCCAGGTATGTGGTGCTTGCCATACGGAGATCTACAAGCAGTGGCGCTCGTCGATGATGTCCCAAGCCTGGGATGAACCCATCTATCGGGCCTTGCTCAAGCGTGCGAGTTCGGCCACCGAGGGGAAGGTCGATAACTTCTGCGCCGGCTGCCATACCCCGATCGGTCTCACGACCGGGCAGATCAATTCGGAAATCAACCGCTCCTCGATTGAAGACAGCACGAAAAATCATCCGATGCCCGGGGTCGATTGCGAGACCTGCCACAACATCAGTGCCCGCACGGGCCTCGATAACGGCGCCTATGTCCTGAGCCCTCGAGCGCACGGTAAACCGACTAAATTCGGCCCGCGTAAAGATGCCGTTTCGCCCTATCACGACACCGTATATTCCGCTCTGCACACGCGCTCGGACTTTTGCGGCACCTGCCACAACGTCACGCACCCGTTCAGCGGTGTGGCGGTCGAGCGAACCTATGACGAATGGCAGGAAAGCACCTACAGCCTTAACGATGTAACCTGCCAGAGCTGCCATATGCCGGGTTTCGCGGGTAAGGCCGCGATTATGGGGCCAGACCGCGAGCAGGTCGCCTCGCATTGGTTCAGCGGAGCCAACGCGATGATGCTCCAGCATCTCGGTCAGGAAGCAGGCGCGCAACGCGGGCGCGACATGCTCTCGCGCGCGGGGGAAATAACGTTCCAGCAACTGCCGGCAACCATCATTCCCGGGCAATACACCTCGGTAGCAGTGAAAGTTGCCAATGTCGGCGCCGGGCACAAGCTGCCGACCGGCTTTCCGGAGGGACGGGAGATGTGGATCGATTTCCGGGTGCTGGATGCCCGTGGTCGCGAGCTCTATCGGTTGGGCTCGATCAAGGACGGCAAGACTGAGGACAACACGCGAAATTTCAAAGTGCACATAGGCGACAAGGACGGCAATCCGTTGGACGTCGAGGTCTGGAATGCCACACAAATTCTCTCGGACAACCGCATTCTGCCCAAGGGCTACGATACTGGGGTGTTCTCTTTCCTGGTGCCGGCCGACGCCGTCGGGCCGCTCACCTTGACTGCCGAACTGAACTACTGGCCGTTTTCGCAGAAGCTGGCCGACTACCTGCTTGGCAAGGATAGTTTGCAGGTGGAAATCACCCAGATGGCCAAAGTCACACAGAGCGTCCCCCTGTCGACAAGCCTGCCAGTCGTCGGTGCAAACACTGCGCACTTTTAGCTGCGCAGTGTCGACGTCCAGGCTGGCCCCGATCACTGCGTGTGATTAATCAACCAAACTATTCAACCCATACAACTGCGACCGCCGATCCCGATGCAAATCATTACGCGCACTGATTCGCTTATTCCGCGCCTCGGCAAGGTTCAGCGTCGCCAACAAAATCTGCTCACCACCCTGCTCCGCCGGCCCTGCCACAGGGTAGCCATCGGCATCGACGATCACCGAGCCTTGCACCCAACTGACCCCACGTTCATGACCATGCCGATCACACGCGGCGATGAACATTCGGTTGACCGAGGCGTTGGCCTGGACTCGCACAACTTCGGCCGCACGCTCGGTTTGCGGCCGTGGCCCATCGGGCCAATTGACCGGTGCGCAGAGCAAGTCCGCACCGCCCAGCGCCGGGAGTCGCACCCACTCGGGGAATTCCAGGTCGTAGCAAATCAGCATGCCGATCCGTCCGTGAACGGTTTCTACAACCGGCGGCGCGTCGTTTCCGGCGCTGAAAATTTCGTTCTCGCCATCCCAGAGGTGCGCCTTGCGGTACACGGCGCGCAGGCCTTGGGCATCGATCATTGCCGCACTGTTGGCCAGTTCATCGCCGGCTAACCGCTCGCAGAATCCACCCACCACGACGATGTTCAATTCCCGGGCCAGCGCCGTCCACAGAAGCAAGGTCGGCCCTTCGACGGTTTCCGCCAGGGACAGGGCTTCGCTGTGGTCGGCAAACAAGTAGCCGCTCTGGACCAGCTCAGGTAGCACCACCACCTGGGCGCCCTGGTAAGCGGCCGAACGAATCGCCCGTTCGGTCAGCTTCCGGTTGTAAGCGAGGTCGCCTATTTTCGGCGCCAGTTGGCAGCAAGCGACCACGGTACTTTTGGTGCTGTTCAACGCCCCTCCTCCACAGACTGATGAGCCATGGAAACAATGTCGCTCTCGGTAATCGAATCGATGATCCGGCGTTCGTACTCAAGGTCTATCGAACGGCTAAGGAGGTAATACGTCAGGCCCGAGACCACCAGGCCAACCAGCCAGGCGATGTCCACGCCCTCAAGCATCCGCGCCAATGGCCCGACGAACACCTCTTTGCCGGCCGCCGCATCAAAGATGTAGAAGAACGGCACCATGGCGGCGAAGCCAATCAGATAAGAGACGATGCCGCGAAATTGCCAGGCGCCGTAAATGCCCTTCGGCGTGAAGAAATGCGGGATCGCGTAGCGGCCTTTGCGCACGAAGAAGTAGTCCACCAGATTGACCGCGGTCCACGGTACGAGGAAGTACAGGAGCAGCACGAGGAAGGTGTTCAACAGGCCGATGCCATCGCCTTTGATCGACAGCACACAGGTCAACAGAATGACGCTAATCGCGGAGATCGACATCACTCGGGCACGAGGTGTCGGTGTGATTTTTTTGATCGAATCCACACCTGTCAGCAATGTCAGCATGGCGCTGTAGGTGTTGAGCGCGATGATCGGCAGAAAGCCCGCCACCGAGACGATCACCAACACATTACCCAGGCCTGGAATCATCGAAGAGCCAACCTGATTCAGCGCCACCAGCGCATCCGCCGCTTTGAGCTGCTGCGCAAGCCAGGCCCCGAGGCCGATCATCCAGCCGCCCGACAACGAGGCGCCGATGAATACGGCGGCGATCAGCTTCGGCCGGCTGGTGTTTTTCGGCAGGTAACGGGAATAGTCAGAGACATAAGGCGCATAGGAAATGTTGTAGCTCGCGCCAATCGCAAACAGCATAGCAAAGGCCACCCAGCTGAAACCCAGATCGGTCGCCGGGGTGACGCCCTCCTGGCCTGCGCCGAACATCAAGGCGATGGTGACCAGCGCATACAGCGGCAACGTTGCGAGCAACGCCCACTTGAAGGCTTTGTGCATCAGGTCGTGCCCGTAAATCGACAGCAGCGCGCCGATCAGCACTACCGCAATGGCGACGATGGTCGGGTCGATGCCAAACACGTGCTCGAGGCCGTTCATGATCAGCGAGATGTTCACCACGTTGAAGCCGACGAACACAAACATCGTCGCCATCAAAGCCAGGATCACCCCTCGATAACCAAACTGCGCACGCGACTGGATCATTTGCGGCAGACCCATTTCCGGACCTTGCGAGCCATGAAACGCCATGAATATGGTGCCGAACATGATGCCCAGCGCACCGGCCAACATCGTCCACAGCGCCGACAAGCCAAGGCTTGGGCCGACAAAACCGATGGAGATGGTGAAGAAGTGGAAGTTGCCTAGAAACCAGAAAGGGCCCTGGCTGCTGAGCTTGGCGTGACGTTCGTTTTCCGGAATGTAATCGATCGAGTGGCCTTCGATGGCCAACCCGCTGCTCGCCTCGATGGCGTGCGCAGATTGAGAGGACCCTGACATATGAGTGTTCCTATGCTGGTGATTGTTGTTTTTATGGGCAAGGGGCCGGCTTCATTGCAATGTAGGGCGTTGGTCAGGGCAGTAAAATATCGCAGGCACACTGTTTACATAGATCCACGTCTATGTGAGTGAATATCGGGGGCACGCATGCTGGGAACTGTATCGGAGCTGGATCTGCGTTTGATCCGGGTGTTTCTGACCGTCGTTGAAGCGGGCGGGATTTCAGCCGCGCAAACGGCGCTCAATACCACTCAACCCACCATCAGTGCGCAATTGGCGACGCTGGAAGCGCGGGTGGGGTTTCGCCTTTGCGAACGCGGGCGCGGCGGATTTTCGGTGACACCCAAAGGCAGCCAGTTTGTCGAGGCGGCCCGTCGGTTACTGGCGGCTGCCGAGGGGTTCCGGGTTGAAGTCCAGCACATCAATCGCAAGGTGTCGGGCAACATCAACATCGGCCTGCTCGGTCAGATCGATCCGGTTGCCAACAAGAAAATCGCCTTGGCCATTGCGCGGTTACGGTCCCGGCATGAAGGGCTGTATTTCCATTTCACAGAGCTGTCGTCGTCACTGCTGGAAGAGAAAATCATCAACGGCCATATCGATCTGGCGATCGGCTATTTCTGGCACCGCCTGCCCAACATTGATTACTTTGCGTTATTCCAGGAAACCCAGATCGCCTACTGCGGCCCTACTCATCCGCTGTTCGAGCAAGTGGGCGAGCTGACCCGGAATGACGTCAGCGATTACGATTGGGTATGGCCCAGCCATCCTTTGCCGGAAATGCCGGCGCCCACCTCGATAGAACGCCTGACGGTGCTCACGGACAGCATGGACGGCGCCGCCCTGCTCATCCTGTCGGGCCAGCATTTGGGGTTTCTGCCGCAGCACTATGCGGCGAAGCATGAACAACTGGGGCAGTTGCATCCGCTGAATCCCAAGCTGTTGCGCTATGAGGTCGGCTTTCATGCGGCGGTCCGGCATTCGGCGCGTCAGCGGGATGTGGTCAGTGCTTTTCTGACTGAGTTGATCGACATTTTCGGGGCCGTGTAAGCGTCAACGGGAGCAAGCCCCTCACCCGTTTCAGATCCGGATTTCGCTGGTCGGGATAACGTCGATCCGCGCCACGGGCCCTGTCAAGTGCGCCAGGTCTGCGTTGTGCTCGGTGATGATGTCTTCGGCGGCAAGGTTGCCGTTGTCGACGGTGGAATGCGCGTCGGCGGCGAGTACCACGTCATAGCCCAGGTTCAGGGCCTGGCGGACGGTGGCGTTGACGCAATAGTCGGTTTGCAGGCCGCAGATGATCAGTCGATCAGTGCCCTGGTCTTGCAGCAATGATTGCAGGTGGGTCTGGTAGAACGAGTCTCGATTGGTTTTTCGCACGCGAAGGTCTTGCGGCGAAGTCCTCAGGCTTTCGGCCAGTTGCCAGCCTTCGGAACCGTGTTGCAGCAGGTCGCCCTTTTCTTCGTGCTGGATGAGGATGACCGGGATGCCTGCTTCGCGAGCCTTGGCACTGAGGTCGTTGATGTTCTCGATAACGCGCTTGATCTCAAAACATGCGTACTCGCCAGTGCACAGGGTGCGCTGGACGTCGATGATCAGCAGTGCAGTAGCCATGAGTTCCCGTCCTTGATGGGTCGGTGAATCGGCAACGGATTTAGAATCCGCTCCCCTTTTAACGTGTAGCAGCTGCCGAGCCTGCGAGGCTGCGTTCGACTGCGAAGCGGTCGTAATCCAGCGAATGTGCTCTACCTGAATGAACACGGTCAACCGATTTACGACTGCTACGCAGTCGAACGCAGCCTCGCAGGCTCGACAGCTGCTACGGGATCGGGGGCCACCCTCAAGGATCGGGATGGCCTCAGATCTGCCTCAATAACCGAGCGACAACCCAGTGTTACGACGTGGATCGTTCGCCCCATAGAAGCGGTTTTTGCCCACCGGTTTGCCTTCCAGCGACGGTGCGCCGACCAGAATCGCCGCCACATGGTTGGCGTCCTGCGGCCCGGCAAACTTGTGCCCCCAACTTTCGAGCATCTTCACCGTATCGGGACTGGTAGTGAAGGTCTCAAGGTTGGTCTCTTCCGGCAACCACTGCTGGTGGAAACGCGGTGCATCGACCGCTTCCTGGATATTCATCCCATAGTCGATCACGTTGAGCATGGTCAGCAAGGTCGCGGTGATGATGCGACTGCCACCAGGGGTGCCGACCACCATCACCACTTTGCCGTCCTTGGTGACGATGGTCGGGCTCATGGACGACAGCGGTGCCTTGCCGGGCGCGATGGCGTTGGCCTCCCCTTGCACCAGACCGTACATGTTCGGCACGCCGATCTTCGAGGTAAAGTCATCCATTTCGTCGTTGAGGATGACCCCGGTTTTGCTCGCCATGACGCCGGCGCCGAACCAGTCGTTCAGGGTGTACGTCACCGAGACCGCGTTGCCCCATTTATCGACGATGGAGTAATGAGTGGTGTTGCTGCCTTCATGGGGCGCTACGCCGGGTTTGAGCTCGCGGGACACAGCGGCCTTTTGCGGATCGATGGCGGTGCGGATTTTGGTGGCGTAATTTTTATCCAGCAGATGGTCGATCGGGTTCTTCACGAAATCCGGGTCGCCCAGGTAGCTGTTGCGATCCACATAAGCGTGGCGCATCGCTTCGATCTGGTAGTGCATGCCCTGGGCCGAGTGGTAACCCAAGTCTTTCATCGGGTAGCCGTCGAGGATGTTCATGATCTCGCAAATCACCACGCCGCCAGAGCTCGGCGGCGGTGCCGAGACCACATGGTAGCCACGGTAATCGCATTCAATCGGGGCCAGTTCGCGGGTCTTGTATTTGTCGAGGTCGGCCTGGGTGATGATGCCCTTGTTGGCCTGGCTGGAGGTGACGATGGCATCGGCCACCCAACCTTTATAGAAGCCGTCGGCGCCCTTCTCGGAGATTTCCCGCAGGGTCTTGCCGAGGTCTTTTTGCACCAGTTTCTGACCGACTTGCATCGGCTCGCCGTTGCTCAGGAAGATCGCACCGGAATCCTTGATGTCCTTCTTGAACACATCAGTGGCGTATTCCAGCAATTCGACATCGCCCTGCTCCAGCACAAAACCGTCTTCGGCGAGCTTGATGGCCGGGGCGATGACTTCATTGCGGTGTTTGGTGCCGTATTTCTTCAGCGCCAGTTCCATACCCGACACCGTGCCCGGCACGCCAACGGCCAAGTGACCACGGGTGCTCAGGTCAGGGACGACGTTGCCCTCCTTGTCGAGGTACATGTCGGCGGTGGCGGCCAGCGGTGCTTTTTCACGGAAGTCGAGGAACGTCTTGCGCCCGTCCGCCAACTGAATGGTCATGAAACCGCCGCCGCCCAGGTTGCCCGCCGCAGGATAAACCACCGCCAGCGCGTAACCGACCGCTACCGCGGCATCGACGGCGTTGCCACCATTCTTGAGCACATCGACGCCCACATGACTGGCCAGATGCTGGGCGGTGACGACCATGCCGTTTTCGGCCGCAACCGGCGCCACGGAGGCCGCGTAAGCACTGAGGCAGCTGAGCGCCAAGGAGGTCGCAATCAACGATTTGGCAAAAGGTTCGAACTTCATGAGTCGGTCTCTTTTTGTTTTTAGGTTCTGTAAAAAAACAGAGGGAAGGCTTCAAGAGCAGAAGCAAGTATGGCTGGGATTGCGTATTACGCCTCCCCGTCGAGGCAGTATGCTTGGCCTCTGCTCAGCACTTTTACGGAGTCCACCGGCATGAGTTACACCTTCATCACCCTCGCATCTCCGGTGGGCGAGTTGAAGCTGGTCGCGAATGGCTCACGACTGGCAGCCATCCTCTGGGAAAACGACAAACCCGACAGGGTGCGGCTTGGGTTGATGCGCGAGGCGCCGGATAATCCGATCCTGATGCGCACCGCTCAGCAACTGCGGGAATACTTTGCGGGCACGCGCAGTCGTTTCGACCTGGAACTGGATTTTGCCGGGACGGAATTTCAGAAGAAGGTCTGGACGGCGTTACTGACCATTCCGTTTGGCGAGACCCGCAGCTATGGCGAGATAGCCCGGCAGATCGGCAATCCCAGTGCGGTTCGGGCTGTGGGCGCTGCGAATGGCAAGAACCCGATTTCGATTGTTGCGCCGTGTCATCGGGTGATTGGCGCTTCGGGGAAACTCACCGGGTTTGCCGGTGGGCTTGAGGCGAAGGAGCGGCTGCTGACACTAGAGGGCTGCGAGTGGTCAGGGGCCAGCAGGATGGATGATTTGTTTTGATGTAACGGAACGCCTATATCGTCGCCCGCAATTCCCGTGGCGACAGGCCATAGTGTGAGCGAAAGCGCACGGCAAAACGTGAGGCCGAGGCGTAACCGCTGGCACCGGCAATTTCACCGATGGGGCGAGACGTGGTTTGCAACCATTGCAGCGCCGTTGCCAGCCGAACGCTTTCCAGAATATTCCTGAAACTGTCCCCCTCATTGGCCAGTTGGCGACGCAACGTCGATTCCCCCAGGTTCAGGTGTTGTGCGACGTCCGCAACCGTCCAGTCTCTCTGCGGGCTGCCCATGACCAGCTGCTGCACACGTTCGCACAGTGGATCGTTGCGATCCATCAGCAGAGGTCCGGCCTGGCCGCCAAGGCACAGGCTCAGAAGAACCGCTTCCCCGTAATGTGTGCGTAATGCCTGCGGAGCGTCCCCATTGATGGAGGCCAACAATTGATCCCATGCCTGGGTTGTGTGCCTGTCCAGAGGGACGCATAGATCGGTCTTCAGTGCACCGCGACGACTCATGATCTGCTGGCTATATCGGGTGCTGAAGTGACGCAATGTCGAAACGGGAAAGGTCACCGCATCGGCGATGTAGTGACCGTGAAGGCCGGGGAAGTTTGAAATGCCAAGCTCGCGCCCGGCCGGCATCAGAATCAGGTGTTGCGGCCCTGCACGCATCTCCCGGTCATCCCATTGCAGCAGTTTTTCCCCTTGCCTGACTCGACACAAGGTGGTCACGAATACCGGCACCCGTTGCAATGTATGGGGCTGTCGCGCCCGTATGACACACGCATCGATAATGTTTTCCCGGTGCTGTATGCCGTCACAAGGGCGCATCATTCTTAACGTCCGTAAGTTGAAGTGATGGTCGCTTTAGCCAAGGCGTTGGCATTGAGCATATAACCCACCAAAGCGCCGCTGGCCTGGTTGTCGAGGGGTAGCTTATCGACTTTCAACGCCCATACGGTGAATTGATAGCGATGGGGCTTATTCCCTACAGGCGGGCAAGCCCCGCCAAATTCCGGCTGGCCATAATCGGTTCGACCTTGTACTGCACCGGCAGGCAAGTTCGAGCCTACCCCTCTTGGCACACTGTGGGTTGAAGCGGGCAAGTTGACCACCGTCCAATGCCACCAGCCGCTGCCGGTCGGCGCATCAGGATCGTAGACCGTGATCGCGTAACTTTTAGTACCCGCCGGAGCGTTGGCCCAGGTCAGTTCGGGAGAAGTATTACCCCCTTCGCAACCGAAACCCTGGAACACCTCGCGACTGGTCAGCGGGCGGTTTTCAGCAATATCCTGGCTCGTCAGCGAGAAGTCGGCAGCGTGTCCCGTAAGGACGACCCCCATGGACAATGCGGATAGGATTGTTCTGATGTTCATCGTGACCTCATCTGAGTCTTGGCGTGAAGCACGAGTCTAGAGAGTGCACAGGGTGATTACTGTGCCGAAATGCTCGACCAGTGTGCCGAAACGCTCTCTCGATTCAGATGCCCATTCAGCCTGCTCAAACCGGTCCGAAGATGTCCTTCATCGCCGCATACTGCAGCAACATGATGGTCTTCGCATCGCAGATCTCCCCGCGATAAAACGCCTCAAGTGCGTGGTCGAATTTCCATTCCAGCACTTCCAGCTCCTCGGTCTCCTCCTCCAGTCCGCCGCCATCGCTGACCTTGGAAGCGGCATCGTACTCAGCGATGAAGAAGTGCAGCTTTTCGGTCACCGAGCCGGGGCTCATGTAGGCCTCAAACACCTTGTGCACATGGTGCACGCGATAACCGGTTTCTTCCTCGGCTTCTTCGCGGATGCGCTCTTCAGGCGCCGCACCTTCGAGCAGCCCCGCCGCCACTTCGATCAACAGACCATCGTGGCCGTTGACGAACACCGGCAATCGGAATTGCCGGGTCAACACCACGGTTTTCTTGTCACGGTTGAACAGCAGAATCGCCGCACCGTTGCCACGGTCATAGACCTCGCGGGTCTGGCGTTGCCATTCGCCATTGTTGCGCAGGTAATCGAAGGTGATTTTCTTGAGCAGGTACCAGTCGTGGGACAACACCTGAGACTCGATGAGGTTGACCCGCTCGGCTGTGTTCGACATGCCAATGCTTCCCTTTTTTCGTCAGAAGGCGCACATCTTAGGCGAAAACGAAAGCCTGGCGCTAAGACAGCTGAGCCTGGTATTCCCTCTCATACTGACCCGCCAGCGTCTCTTTCTGTTTGTCGTCGAGTAGCTTGCCGGCCATCTGGAAGAACTTCTGCTCTTCCTCTTCCAGGTGGTGATTGACCTTCTCGGCGAGCTTCTTCGCGGTCGCCAGCCAGGCCGGGCTGGACATCTCGGTCTCGTCCAGTTCCTCCATCATTTCGTCCATCTCGTGATGTTCTGAAATGGCATGGCGGCTGAGGTCGACGCCGTTATCGAACTCCATCAGCGGGATGTAGAAATGCCGCTCTTCTGCAGTTTCGTGGGCCTGAAGTTCGGACTTGAGCTGCTTGTAAGCCTCGACCCGCTCAGGGGCGTCACCGCTGGTCTGGATCAGCGCATCGGCGTACGTGCGTTGGCGGTCGTGGCTTTCGCGCAAGGCTTCGAAAATATTCACGGAATTGTCCTCATAGGCCGCGTTCAGGAATGACGCTGTTTAGGCTAGACATCTGCGCGATGACGACGGTTCCACTTGTTCTCAGGGGATAGAACAAGGCTTGCAACCAAGATAGGCTGCCACTTCACCGCCATAAGGATATAGCCATGACCCTGCGAATCGAGTTGACGCAAAACCCCACGAATGAAGACCGTGAGGCGATCCTCACGCCGTTGCGCGCCTATAACGCCGCGCAGGCGGGAGAGGCGAACTCGCAGCCGATTGCCTTGCTGGTACGCGACGATAAGGACGAGATCCTCGGCGGACTCTATGGCCGGGTGTTTTACCAATGGTTATTCATCGAATTGCTGTCGGTGCCTGAACAGGCCCGAGGACAGGGCATGGGCTCGAAGCTGATGCAGATGGCTGAAGACCTGGCACGGGAAAAGGAATGCATCGGAATCTGGCTCGACACCTTCGACTTCCAGGCGCCGGAGTTCTACAAGAAGCTCGGCTACAGCGAGTTAGGCCGGATCGCTGACTACCCGCCGGGCCACAAGCGCTTCTTTTTCCAGAAGCGCCTGATCAACAGCTGAACGACTTACAGGCAGGTCGCCAACGCCGCCAGTCGGCGCTTGGCGACAAAGTCGTCATGCTGCGCGTAATAACTCAACACCGTACCGGATGCGTCAGTCTTCACGTCCACAAAGGATTCCGCCGAGCGCGTATAAACGGTAGTGCCGCCCTTCTCGCCAGGCTGCAAATACGCGCCTGCATCGACCCCGAACACCGCCTCGTCCTGCCAGGAAAATTGCACACACTGGGCGACGACTTTTTCCGGTTTGTCCGACGTCAGGGTTTTGTAAGGGGTTCCAGTGCGGGCGTCGTTCATCGCCGAGCCCGCGCAACCGGCCAGCAACGTTACGGCCAGCGCCACCATCAGAATTCGCATTGCGTTCGCTCATCAAGAAAAAGCGGACTGTATCACCGCGGCACGGCGTATCGTTCTGCTTTACTTCATTTATACCGCGACACCGAGTGACGATTCGCGCACCCTGTCGCGCCATTAACACCGCATCGCCCGTTTTTCCGGGCTTATTTTCTGGAAAGGTCATGACACCCAACGCCGAATATTACAAACCGACCGCTGAATATGCCGACAAGCTGATCAGCCAGATCGGTCAGACGCCATCCTGGATTGCCAAGCGAATTGGCGTCACCGACAAGCGGATTCGTTACATCCTCGACGGCGAAAGAACCGTCAAAGGTGAAACCACGCCGATTCAAATGACGTATCCCGAGCAGTTTGCCCTCGAGTGCCTGGCAGCAGCGGCCAAGGCAAGCAAGAAGCAGTCTTCGTAACCCAGCCTCAAGGAGCGACCATGGCGGCAACCGAACAGCAACACGAGCAAGCGTTGAAGAGGTTTCTCGATGAGCGCCCTGAACTGCGCGTCGAACTCGACAACCTCAACCCTTTGTTGGCTCAGGCCAAGGGCGAGACCGCGGCGCAGTACCGCGACGAGCGCTTGCATGAAGCTTTCGAAGCCGAGGCCGAGCGCCTGGGATTGTATGCCTGGGAGCTGACGCTGCAACTGACTGCGGCGACGTCCGAGGACTATCAGGCACAGCGCATGGAAGTGCACAAGGAAGTGGCCGAGATGGCCGGCATGGACTGGTTGGAGTATTGCGAGTTATATGGTTTGAGTAAGTGACCATTTCGGTCGCTGCCTGAGGACGACCTTCGCTGATGTTGCCATCCCTCTCCACTGACCGCGCGAGCCCAGGCCATCTGCATACCCGCAAATGGCGCGGACGCATCGGCATGTCGCTGGTGGCCAGCCTCTCGGTGCTCGCGGGCATGACCGACGCCATCGGCTTCATGGCCAGCGGCGATTTCGTCTCGTTCATGAGCGGCAACACCACCCGCCTCGCCGTCGCCATCAGCGACGGCGACCTGGGCCTGACCTTGCGCCTGGTGATCCTCGTCGGCACCTTCATCGTCGGCAACGCCTTGGGCATTGTCGTCAGCCGCCTCGGCGGTCGCCGCGCGCTGCCCTTGCTGCTGTGCATCGCCACGCTGCTCTGCGGCGCCGCTGCCTGGCCCTACGACGAACAATTGCCAGCGCTACTGGCGGCGATCATCGCCATGGGCATGCTCAATGCTGCCGTGGAAGAGGTGAACGGCCTGCCGGTCGGCCTGACTTACGTCACTGGTGCCTTGTCGCGCTTTGGCCGTGGGCTGGGACGCTGGATGCTTGGCGAACGGCGCAACGGTTGGCGCGTGCAACTGATCCCCTGGACGGGAATGTTTGCCGGCGCGGTACTCGGCGCCGTGCTGGAACATCACCTGGGGCTCAAGGCGTTGTTTGTCAGCGGTCTGCTGGCCGGCGCGGTCGCGCTGCTGTCGCTGAAAATTCCGCGGCGCTGGCAGTTGGGTTATATGCCGCGCTGAATCTTGTGTGGCCTGTGCTTGCCCGCGATGGGGCCAGCACAAACAACATCGATTTAGCCGCCCCGGCGATAAAGCTTTATCATGGCCGCAGTTTTACTCATCGAGTCCGTCATGAAGTTCGCCATCGCGCTGTTTTCCGCCGCCCATGCGCCCTCCTCGCGCCGCGCCCTGCTGTTCGCCCAGGCCGCGCTGGCCGGTGGGCATGAGATTGTCCGGCTGTTTTTCTACCAGGACGGCGTCTACAACGCCTCCGGCAGCGTGGTCACGCCGCAGGATGAGCAGGATTTGCCCAAGCAATGGCGCAGCTTCGTCACCGAGCATCAGCTGGACGGTGTCGTGTGTATCGCGGCCGCCCTGCGTCGTGGCGTGTTGAACGAAGAAGAAGCCGGGCGCTATCAACGTGAAGCCGTTGCAGTGAGCGCGCCGTGGGAACTGTCTGGTCTGGGCCAGTTGCATGACGCGGTGCAGGACGCCGACCGCCTGATCTGTTTCGGAGGCGCGTGAGATGGCTAAATCCTTGCTGATTATCAGCCGTCAGGCGCCCTGGTCCGGGCCGAGTGCGCGGGAAGCGCTGGACATCGTGCTGGCCGGCGGTGCCTTTGATCTGCCGATCGGCCTGCTGTTTCTCGATGACGGGGTGTTCCAGCTCGCCGCGAAACAGAATGCCAAGGCCCTCCAGCAGAAGGACCTGAGCGCCAACCTGCAAGCCTTGCCGATGTTCGGTGTCGACGAGCTGTTTGTCTGTGGCGACAGCGTTGCCGAACGGGGTCTGAACCCGGCCGGATTGTCGCTGGAAGAAGCGCAGGTGCTGGCCGCCCACGAAATCACCGCACTTATTGACCGTTACGACCAGGTGATCACCCTCTGATGTCGACTTTGCATGTGTTGTCTCATTCCCCGTTCGGCGACGATCGCCTGATCAGCTGCCTGCGCTTGATGGGCGCTGACGATGCGCTGCTGCTGACTGGCGACGCGGCCTATGCGCTGCAACCAGGCACCGCGCCTTTCAATGCGCTGAACGCCCGCAATCTGAAACTGTTCGTATTGGCCGAAGACGCCCAGGCTCGCGCGCTGGAGATTCCTGACACGGCCAAGGCCATCGATTACCCGGCCTTTGTCGAGCTGTCGATTCATTACGACAAGGTCAACAGTTGGCTATGAACGCCCTGACGGTCGGCGCACGCGCCATCGAGTTGGACAAGGACGGTTTCCTGGTCGAACTGAGCGACTGGTCCTCCGACGTGGCCAGCGCCCTGGCCGCCGCCGAAGACATCGAGTTGAGCCCCGAACACTGGGAAATCCTCGAACTGCTGCGCAGTTTCTATGCCGAATTCCAGTTGTCGCCGGCCACTCGTCCGCTGATCAAATACACCGCGCTGAAGCTGGGCCCGGACAAGGGCAACAGCCTGCACCTGAACCGACTGTTCAAAGGCACCCCTGCCAAACTCGCCGCGAAACTGGCGGGCCTGCCCAAACCGACGAATTGCTTATGACCGACTACCCAGCGCTGACCCTCGAAACACCCGCCGAACACCCGTTCGCCCAGTTCGTGCGCATCCTCGGCAAGGGCAAACGCGGCGCCCGCGACCTTACCCGGGTCGAAGCCCGGGTCGCCATGGGCATGGTGCTCGACGACAAGGTCGAGGACACCCAGCTCGGCGCGTTTTTAATGCTGCTACGGCACAAGGAAGAAAGCGCTGAGGAAATGGCCGGGTTCACCGAAGCGTTGCGCGAACGTCTGAATCCGCCAGCACTGGCCGTCGATCTGGACTGGCCGACGTATGCCGGCAAGAAACGCCATCTGCCATGGTTTCTGCTGGCGGCAAAATGCCTTGGGCAAAATGGTCTGCGCATTTTCATGCATGGCGGCGGCGCGCACACGGCCGGTCGGCTGTACAGCGAGCAATTGCTGGATGAGTTGAAGATTCCGTTGTGCCGCGACTGGCAGCAGGTCGGCGACGCACTGAATAACGGCGGCCTGGCGTTCATGCCTTTAGTCGATTGGGCGCCCCAACTTCAGCGCATGATCGACCTGCGCAATACATTGGGCCTGCGTTCGCCAATCCATTCCCTGACGCGGATTCTCAATCCGTTGGGCGCTCGCTGTGGCCTGCAAAGCATTTTCCACCCCGGCTACCAGGCTGTGCATCGCGATGCCAGCGGGTTGCTCGGGGACACCGCAATCGTGATCAAAGGCGACGGCGGCGAAATCGAGATCAACCCGGACGCCGACAGTCACCTGTATGGCACCACTGGCGGCGAAAGCTGGGACGAGGAATGGCCACAGCTGTCGAGCCAGCGCCACGTCAAACCGGCCACCCTAGATCCCGAGCATTTGAAGGCCGTATGGCGTGGCGACGTGGTCGACAGCTACCCGCAAATGGCGCTGATTTCGACCATGGCCCTGGCCTTGCGCGGCCTCGGCCAGACCCGCGAACACGCCTTCGAAACCGCCCAGCAGTATTGGGACGCTCGGAACAAATCGATTTAACCGATCATAAGCGCTCAACCTTTGCGCTTTTTTATCGAACCTATGCGAATAGACTCCTCTCCAACGCTTATTGGTTGAGGAGTCTTGAACATGGGTTTGTTAGTTGAAGGTCGCTGGCAGGACCAGTGGTACGAAAGCGGCAAGGACGGCGCGTTCCAGCGTGAACAGGCGCAGCGTCGTAACTGGCTGACCGCCGACGGCAAACCCGGCCCGACAGGTGTCGGAGGCTTTGCGGCCGAGGCCGGTCGTTATCACCTCTACGTGTCCCTCGCCTGTCCATGGGCTCACCGCACGCTAATCCTGCGCAAACTAAAAGGCCTCGAAAGCCTGATCGACGTCTCGGTGGTCAGTTGGCTTATGCTGGAAAACGGCTGGACCTTCGACCAGAACCTCGGATCGACCGGGGACAAGCTCGATCATTTCAATTTCATGCACCAGCGCTACACCGCCGATACCGCCGACTACACCGGTCGCGTCACCGTGCCTGTGCTCTGGGACAAACAGCAAAATCGCATCGTCAACAATGAATCGGCAGAGATCATCCGCATGTTCAATGGCGCCTTCGATGATTTGACGGGTAATGACCTGGATTTCTACCCGGCGCCGCTGCGGGGCGAGATCGATGCGTTGAATGAGCGGATTTACCCGGCAGTGAACAACGGCGTTTATCGCGCAGGGTTTGCCACGTCGCAGAAGGCGTATGAAGAGGCGTTCGACGGGTTATTCGAGGAGCTTGATCGGCTGGAACAGCTATTGGGCGCGAATCGTTACCTAACCGGCGAATACCTGACTGAAGCTGATATTCGGCTGTTCACCACGTTGATTCGCTTTGACGCGGTGTATTACGGTCACTTCAAGTGCAACCTGCGACGGATTGCCGATTATCCGAACCTGTCGAACTGGCTGCGGGAGATTTATCAGTGGCCGGGGATTGCCAAGACGGTGGATTTCGAGCACATCAAGAATCACTACTACGGCAGCCACAAGACCATCAATCCAACCGGGATCGTGCCTAAAGGGCCGGCGCAGGAATTCACAGCGCCGCATGATCGCGAGCGGTTGAGTGGGAAAGAGGTTTGGCTTAAGAGCCAGGCCTGATCTGAAATACTGGGCGGTTTTGAGGGCCCCTTCGCGAGCAAGTCGAATGGAGCGACTCGGTGTTCAGACTTGCTCCTGAGCCCCTTCAAACCACGCCAGTTTCTCGCGCAATTGCACCACTTCCCCAACGATCACCAGCGTCGGCGCATGCACTTCATGCTCCGCCACCAGACTTGGCAAATCGGCCAAGGTGCCGGTAAACACCCGCTGATTGACCGTGGTGCCCTGCTGGATCAACGCCGCTGGCGTATCCGCCGCGCGACCATGCTTGATCAGTTGTTCGCAGATGATCGGCAAGCCTACCAGCCCCATGTAAAACACCAGGGTTTGCGCCGGCGCGACCAGGTCGGCCCACGGCAAATCGGTGGAACCGTCCTTCAAGTGCCCGGTGATAAAACGCACAGACTGCGCGTAGTCGCGGTGCGTCAGCGGAATCCCGGCATACGCCGAGCAGCCGCTGGCGGCCGTGATACCCGGCACGACCTGGAACGGGATGCCATGGGCCGCCAGTTCTTCAATCTCTTCACCGCCGCGACCGAAGATGAACGGATCACCGCCCTTCAACCGCACGACTCGCTTGCCTTGCTTGGCCAAATCCACCAATTGCTGGTTGATCTGATCCTGCGGCACGGCGTGATCGGCGCGACGCTTGCCGACGTAAATCCGCTCGGCATCGCGACGGCACAAATCCAGAATCGCTGGCGCCACCAAGCGGTCATACAGCACCACATCGGCTTGCTGCATCAGACGCAAAGCACGGAAGGTCAGCAGGTCGGGATCACCCGGGCCGGCGCCCACCAAGTAGACTTCGCCCGTTGCATTCGGCGCTTCACCGGCAATTTTCGCCAGCATCAAGCGCTCGGCTTCGGCGCCCTGCCCGGCCAATTGCCGGTCGGCAATCGGGCCCTGAAACACGTCTTCCCAGAACGCCCGACGCTGCTGCACATCCGGGAACAGGCGTTTGACCTGGCTGCGAAAACGCGCTGCCAGGCCGGCCAGTTGACCGTAGGTGGAAGGAATCCAAGTTTCCAGTTTGGCGCGGATCAACCGCGCCAGCACTGGCGCGTCGCCGCCGCTGGAGACCGCTACGATCAAAGGAGAACGGTCGACGATCGCCGGGAAGATCACGCTGCACAAGGCTGGCGCGTCCACCACATTGACCGGCACACAACGCCGATGGGCATCAGCGGAGACTTGTGCGTTCAGCGGTTCGTCGTCGGTAGCGGCGATGATCAGGCCGCAACCGTCCAGGTCCGATTCAACGTAGCCTCGCACCAAACACTCGCCACCACTGCCGGTAACCAGTTCGCGCAGTTGCGGTTCGATTTCAGGTGCGACCACCCGCAGCAGCGCACCGGCTTCGGCCAGCAGGCGGGATTTGCGCAAGGCAATCTCCCCCCCGCCGACGACCAAGACACGACTGCCGCGAAGGTTATGGAACAGCGGCAGATAGTCCATTTAGCCGATGACCTCAAGGCCACCCATGTACGGTTTCAGTACGTCCGGCACACGGATCGAACCGTCGGCTTGCTGGTAGTTTTCCAGCACCGCTACCAGGGTACGACCGACCGCCAGGCCGGAACCGTTCAAGGTGTGAACCAGTTCAGGCTTGCCGGTTTCCGGGTTACGGAAACGCGCTTGCATGCGACGGGCCTGGAAATCACCGCAGTTGGAGCACGACGAAATCTCGCGGTATTTGTCCTGGCTCGGGATCCACACTTCCAGGTCATAGGTCTTGACCGCGCTGAAGCCCATGTCGCCGGTGCACAGCGCAATGGTGCGATAAGGCAGCTCGAGCAACTGCAGGACTTTTTCGGCGTTGGCCGTCAGGCCTTCCAGCGCTTCCATCGAGGTCGACGGCTCAACGATCTGGACCATTTCAACCTTGTCGAACTGGTGCTGACGGATCATGCCGCGCGTATCGCGACCCGACGCACCGGCTTCACTGCGGAAGCATGGGGTGTGGGCGACGAACTTGATCGGCAGCAGTTTCGAATCGACGATTTCGCCAGCGACGATGTTGGTCAGCGACACTTCGGCGGTCGGGATCAGGTACAGATCGGCTTCGCCTTCGCGAGAGATCTTGAACAGGTCTTCTTCGAACTTCGGCAGCTGACCCGTGCCTTGCAACGCCGGCGCTTGAACCAGATAAGGCGTGTAGGCCTCTTCGTAACCGTGTTCGCTGGTGTGCAGGTTGATCATGAACTGCGCCAGAGCGCGGTGCATACGAGCAATCGGACCACGCAACAGGGCGAAACGGGCGCCGGACAGCTTGGCGGCGGTTTCGAAGTCCAGCCAGCCGAATTTCTCGCCCAGGGCGACGTGATCCTGAACCGGGAAATCGAACGCGGTCGGGGTGCCCCAGCGGCGCACTTCGACGTTGCCGTCTTCGTCATCACCGATCGGCACGGATTCGTGCGGCAGGTTCGGGATGCCGAGCAGGATCGAATCCAGATCGGTCTGAATCCCGTCCAGCTCGACTTTACCGTCACTCAACTCATTCGCCATGCGCTCGACGTCGGCCATCAGTGGTGCGATGTCTTCGCCGCGCTGCTTGGCCTGGCCGATGGATTTGGAGCGCGCATTACGGTCTGCCTGCAGTGCTTCGGTGCGGGTCTGGACGGTCTTGCGCTGTTCTTCCAGCGCTTCGATGCGCGCAACATCCAGCGTGTAGCCCCGGGATGCCAGGCGGTCCGCTACGTCCTGAAGGTTGCTACGTAACAGTTTGGAATCGAGCATGTCGGTCTCTCGTTATCAAAGTTTGGTCAAGGACAGGCCAGCCCAGGTCGCGAGCAGCCCGCCGAATACGCTGATGGCAGCATAGACAAAAGCCAGCGGCATTTGCCCGGTTTCCAACAGACGCACCGTATCCAGTGAAAAAGATGAAAAAGTCGTCAGCCCCCCGAGGAAGCCGACCATCAACCCGGCGCGCACCTCAATCGGCACCTCCGGGCGTACTAAAAACAGACCGTATAGAACGCCGATCAGCAAACAGCCCGCGATATTAACGGCCAGCGTCGCGGTATAGAAGTGCCGCGGCCAATTAGCGTTGATCCAGTTACCGGTAGCAAAGCGTAGAAGCGTTCCGGCGATACCGCCCACGGAAACGGCAACGATCAAAGGAATCACTATTTTCTCCGCTGCCGGGGGCTGAGGCGGTCAAGTTGCGCAAGGTGATTGAGCTTCTCGCCGATCTTCAGCTCCAGGCCACGCGGCACCGGCTGATAGAACGGTTGTGGCTCGAGCTCCTCCGGAAAATAGTCTTCGCCAGCGGCGTAAGCGTCCGGCTCATCGTGGGCGTAACGGTATTCGTCGCCATAACCCAGTTGCTTCATCAATTTGGTCGGCGCGTTGCGCAGGTGCAGCGGCACTTCCAGCGAACCGTGTTCGGTGGCGCTGCGCATCGCGGCTTTGAAACCCATGTACACCGCGTTGCTTTTCGGCGCGCAGGCCAGATAGGTAATGGCCTGGGCCACCGCCAATTCGCCTTCCGGGCTGCCGAGGCGCTCCTGCACTTCCCACGCCGCCAGGCACAAGCTCAAAGCGCGGGGATCGGCGTTGCCGATGTCTTCGCTGGCCATGCGCACCACGCGCCGGGCCAGATACAACGGATCGCAACCGCCGTCGATCATCCGCGCGAACCAATACAGCGCACCGTCCGGGTTAGAGCCGCGTACGGATTTATGCAGCGCAGAAATCTGGTCGTAAAACGCTTCACCGCCCTTGTCGAAACGCCGGCGGGTATCACCGAGCAGGCTTTGCAGCAAGTCGATACCGATCTCGCTGTTGTCTTCAGCCAGGTCCGAGGCATTTTCCAGCAGGTTAAGCAGACGCCGGCCATCGCCATCGGCGGCCGACAGCAGCATCTGGAAGCCTTCGTCGCTAAGGGTCAGTTGCCGCTTGCCCAGGCCACGCTCTTCGGTCAGCGCGCGATGCACCAACTTGCGCAGGGCCGCTTCATCGAGGCTTTTGAGCACGTAGACCCGTGCTCGGGAGAGCAATGCGTTATTGAGTTCGAAGGAGGGATTTTCAGTGGTTGCACCAATGAAAATCAGCGTGCCATCTTCAACGTACGGCAGGAACGCGTCCTGCTGGGACTTGTTGAAGCGGTGCACTTCATCGACGAACAGGATGGTCCGCTTGCCGTATTGCCCGGCCTGCTGCTTGGCGATTTCCACCGCCTGACGGATTTCCTTAACGCCGGCCAGCACCGCCGAAACCGTTTCGAAGTGCGCATCCGAGACTTCCGCCAGCAGCCGCGCCAGGGTGGTCTTGCCCACACCTGGCGGGCCCCAGAAAACCATCGAATGCAGGGCACCCTGCTCCAGGGCTTCGCGCAAAGGCTTGCCGCGAGCGAGCACGTGTTCCTGACCGACGTACTCGTCCAGATTGGCCGCACGCAAACGGGCGGCCAAGGGCTGAGCAATCGGGGCACTGCGAAACAGGTCCATCACTACTTATGAAACCTCACTGGGTCCTGATGCCGGTCATTCAAATTACTAAACACCACATTCCCTGTGGGAGCGGGCTTGCTCGCGAAGAGGCCGTGTCAGTCGACATCATTGTTGTCTGATACTCCGCTTTCGCGAGCAAGCCCGCTCCCACAGGTTTTGTGTCTGCTTTTATTCCTGAATCACGTCGGCACCCTTGGGGATGTCGAACTTGAACTTGGACGCCGGGATCGGCTCGTTGGCCTTGACGCCGGTGAACAGGATGTTGGTGCGCTGACCGACGCTGTCGATCATTTGCATGTCATTGACCAGGCCGTTACGGAACGATAGACGCAGGCTGTCGAACAGAGTGTCCTTGGTTTTCGGCTTCAAGGTGAAGTCGATCACGCCCCCGGCTTCCTTGGCGCTGATGTCGAAGCTCTGGCTGATCTTGGACACGTCACCGGACAGCAGCAACGCCGGGGTCTGGGTCAGGCGCTGATCGAGGTTCTTGATGGTGGCCTGCTCCAGGTCCGGATCCCACAACGTCACCTTCTTGCCATCGGAGACCATCGTTTGTTCGGCCGGCGCGTTGGTGTGCCAGTAAAACAAGCCAGGACGCTGCAAGGACATTTCACCCGTGGTTTCCTGCAACCGGGTGCCGCTGCCGTCGAGGGTCAGCTGGGAGAAACGCGCGGTCAGGGTCTGGGATTTTTCCAGCAGTTGGGTCAGACGCGCCACGTCCTTGTCATCGGCGTGGGCCGAGAGCGTGGTCAAAGCCAAAACCGGCAGCAACAGCATGCGGATAAGACGCATGGGAGTCCTCATAACATTCGTGGGGGTGCGATGGCACGTCATTACGCCACCGCGTTTCAATCAATTCAGTCGCGTACCGGGCCCGGAGCCAGGACTTCACGCGAACCGTTGGTGTTCATGGACGTCACGACCCCGGCCATTTCCATGGCCTCGATCATGCGCGCGGCGCGGTTGTAGCCGATTTTCAGCTTGCGCTGAACCGCAGAGATGGACGCTCGACGGCTTTCCAGTACGAACTGCACCGCTTCGTCGTAGAGCGCATCGGATTCACTGTCTTCGTCGCCACCGCTGCCACCGTCAAAGCCACTACCCGGCTCTTCGACACCGGCGAGAATCTCGTCGTTGTATTCCGGTGCACCACGCAGTTTCCAGGCTTCGACCACCCGGTGAACTTCGTCATCGGACACAAAGGCACCGTGGACACGAATCGGCAGACTGGTGCCCGGCGGCATGTAAAGCATGTCACCGTGGCCCAGCAGTTGTTCGGCGCCGCCCTGGTCGATGATGGTCCGCGAGTCGATCTTGCTCGACACCTGGAACGCCATACGCGTCGGAATGTTGGCCTTGATCAGACCGGTGATCACATCAACCGACGGCCGCTGGGTCGCGAGGATCAAGTGGATACCGGCAGCACGGGCCTTCTGGGCGATACGGGCGATCAGTTCTTCAACCTTCTTGCCGACGATCATCATCATGTCGGCGAATTCGTCCACCACCACGACAATCGTCGGCAGCTTGGTCAGCAGCGGCGCTTCGTCGTGAATGCTTTCGCGCTTGTACAACGGATCGGTCAACGGCGTACCGGCGTCCTGGGCTTCCTTGACCTTGGCATTGAAGCCCGACAGGTTTCGCACGCCCATTTTCGCCATCAGTTTGTAGCGACGTTCCATCTCCGCCACGCTCCAGCGCAGGGCGTTGGCGGCGTCCTTCATGTCGGTCACGACCGGGCACAACAGGTGCGGAATGCCTTCGTAGATCGACAGCTCAAGCATTTTCGGGTCAATCATGATCAGCTTGGCGTCTTCCGGGCCGGACTTGAACAGGATTGACAGGATCATCGCGTTCACGCCCACCGATTTACCGGAACCGGTCGTACCGGCTACCAGCAAGTGAGGCATTTTCGCCAGGTCAGTGATGACCGGCTTGCCCCCAATGTCGTGCCCCAGGGCCAAAGTAACCGGCGACTTGAAGTTGTCGTACTCGGGGGTCGACAGCACTTCGGAGAAGCGCACGATCTGGCGGTCTTCGTTGGGGATCTCGATACCGACGGTGGTCTTGCCCGGAATCACTTCCACCACACGCACGCTGGTCACGGCCAGGGAACGTGCCAGGTCTTTCGCCAGGTTGGAGATGCGGCTGACCTTGACGCCGGCCGCTGGCTGGATTTCGTATCGGGTAATCACCGGGCCCGGGTGAATCGAGTCCACCGAGACTTCGACGCCAAATTCCTTGAGCTTGATTTCCAGCAAGTGGCCAACCGCCGCCAGGGATTCAGGCGAGTAATTGAGCTGTTTCTTTTCTGCCGGGTCGAGAATCGAGATCGGCGGCAAGGTGCCTTCGACGGCACTGTCGACGAACAGCGGCGCCTGTTTCTCTTTTTCCACGCGCTTGCTGGGCGCCGACGGCTTGGGCGGCGCTGGGGCAATCACCGGCGGCACCTGCTTCTCGCGGTCCGACATGTGTTTGCTCAGGGCCTGCTCACGTTCGATCAGGCGTTCCTTGACCTTGGCCTGCTCGCGTTTGTCGGTGACGGTCGGCGCCACCACGTCATGGACGCGGTCGTCGACTTCACGCAGTTGGGCGACCAGTTGCTTGCGTTCGGTGCGGGCGGCCCACCAGCGGTTGGCCGCGCCCTGGAACAGTTCGAACAGGTCGAGAGTGATCTTGCCGGTGAGGTCCATCACTTTGAACCACGACAGGTCGGTGAACACCGTCAGGCCAAACAGGAACAACGCGATGAACACCAGCGTACTGCCCTGGATATTCAGGGCGTTCCTGGCCAGATCACCGAGGCTTTCGCCCAAAGCGCCGCCAGCGCCGGCCGGCAGACCGGTCGCGGCGTGGAAATGGATATGGGCCAGTGCCGCGCCCGACAGCACCAGAAACACCAGGCCGATCAGGCGCCAGGAGAACAGCCAGCCGCTCCACTCCCACTGCTCGTGGCGTTGACGGAAGATTTGATATGCCTTGATCGCCAGCAACAGCGGGAAGATGTAGGCGAAGTAACCCAACACCATGAACAGGATATCGGCGCTGTAGGAGCCGACCGGTCCGCCGAAGTTCTGCACATCGTCGATCTTGCTGTTATGGCTCCAGCCCGGATCGTCCTTGCCGTAGGTCAACAAGGCCATCATCAGGAACAGGCACAAGCCGCCGATGGCGATCAATGCACCTTCCTTGAGCCGGTAGTGCAATTGCTGGCGCCAGAGCGGAACGACTGTTTTTGGTGCTGCGGTGGATTTCTTCAAAACGCTTCTTTTCCTGCGCCAATGGCGCGTCCATCTGTTGAATGACTATAAAAAACTGCCCAATCCAGGCAGGTAAAAAAGATAACAGGTGTAACTGGGACTACTTTTAACACTACGCTCCGGTTTTTATAAACACGGCGCGCACCGCTTATTTTATTACAAGCACTGTAACAGGCAGGCATTGTACGGGTTTGTTCGTCCGATGCCATGCTTGAAACCCAAGGTGTAGCATAGCCAACAGCGGTTCAATTTGAGCATGCATTCTCTTTTGTGACAAAGGCTTATGAGGTGTTTTTATGAGCGAAGCGAAGCATTCCCGCCTGATCATTCTGGGTTCCGGCCCTGCCGGTTACAGCGCAGCCGTTTATGCCGCCCGCGCCAACCTCAATCCCGTTGTCATTACCGGCATACAGGCAGGTGGCCAGCTCACCACCACGGTCGAAGTCGACAACTGGCCCGGTGATGTCGAAGGTCTCACCGGCCCGGTGCTGATGGAACGCATGCAAAAACACGCCGAGCGTTTTCACACAGTGATCGTCTACGACCACATCCACACTGCCAAGTTGCAACAGCGCCCGTTCGAACTCATCGGCGACAGCGGCACTTACACCTGTGATGCGCTGATTATCGCCACCGGCGCCTCGGCGCAATACCTGGGACTGCCATCGGAAGAGACATTTGCCGGCAAAGGGGTATCGGCCTGCGCGACGTGCGACGGTTTCTTCTACCGCAATCAGGTGGTCGCAGTCGTTGGCGGCGGCAACACGGCAGTTGAAGAAGCGCTGTACCTGTCAAACATCGCCAAGGAAGTTCACCTGATTCACAGGCGCGACAAGTTGCGCTCGGAGAAGATTCTTCAGGACAAGCTCTTCGAAAAAGCCGCCAAAGGCAATATCCGCCTGCACTGGAACCAGAATCTGGATGAAGTGCTGGGTGATGCCCGTGGTGTGACCGGCGCCCGCCTGCGGGACAGCCACACTGGCGAAACCAGTGAATTGTCGCTGACCGGCGTGTTCATCGCTATTGGCCACAAACCCAACACCGATCTGTTCGAGGGTCAGCTGAAAATGCGTGACGGCTATCTGCTGGTCAAGGGTGGCAGTGAAGGCGATGCTACCAGCACCGAAATTGCAGGCGTGTTTGCCGCCGGTGACGTGGCCGATCACGTTTACCGCCAGGCCGTGACTTCTGCCGGGGCCGGCTGCATGGCCGCGCTGGACGCCGAGAAGTATCTCGACGACATTCCAGTCGTTTGACGGCACACTTCACGGTGGGCCCACCCGCCCACCACCGCCCTCCCCTTCTGCAAGCCCGGATGCCATGCTGACTTGGTTACAACGCAACACCCTGACCTTCCCGCCCCTGGAAAAAGCCATGCGCGATCCCAACGGGCTGTTAGCCGCGGGCGGCGATCTGTCCGCCGATCGTCTGATTCAGGCCTATCGCCACGGCTGTTTTCCGTGGTTCTCGGAAGGCCAGCCGATTCTCTGGTGGTCGCCGGATCCACGCACCGTACTGTTTCCCGACGAACTGCATGTCTCGCGCAGCCTGAACAAATTGCTGCGCCAGCAACGCTATCAAGTGACCTTTGATCAGGATTTTGCCGCGGTCATCTGCGCTTGCGCCGCACCTCGGGATTACGCCGATGGCACCTGGATCACAGAAGCCATGCAGAACGCCTACCTCGAGCTGCACAGGCGCGGCTACGCCCATTCGGTGGAAGTCTGGGACCAAGGCGAACTGATCGGCGGGCTCTATGGCCTGGCGATGGGTCAGCTGTTTTTCGGCGAGTCCATGTTCAGCCGCGCCGATAACGCCTCAAAATATGGCTTTGCCACACTGGTCCGACATCTGAAAGACTCAGGCTTTGTGCTGATCGACTGCCAGATGCCTACCGACCATCTGCACAGCCTCGGCGCCCGAGCGATTCCTCGCAGCGAGTTTGCCGACTACCTTGCGCAGCATCTGGATCAACCCAGCCGGGCAACCTGGGTTTGCTGAGCGACTTTTGCCCGTGTGGCTTACACTTAATTCAAAAGCTTATCCCGAGGGTTGATCATGACCGAGTTGGCGCGTTTGAAGTTTTATGCCACTCAGCCCCACTCTTGCAGTTATCTGCCCGAGGAGCAGGCCACGACCTTGTTCCTCGACCCTAGTCAGCCCATGGATGTGCATGTCTATGCAGACCTGTCTGAAATGGGTTTCCGTCGTAGCGGCGATCATCTTTACCGGCCTCATTGCCAGAATTGCAATGCGTGCGTACCGGCGCGCATCCCTGTGGCGCAATTTTCGCCCAACCGCCAGCAGAAACGCATCTTCAAACGCAACGTCGACCTGCAGGTGCGCCCTGGCAGGCCGCAATTCAGCGAAGAGTATTTCGACCTTTATCAGCGGTATATCGAACAGCGTCACGCCGATGGCGATATGTACCCGCCGAGTCGCGATCAGTTTGCGACGTTCCTGGTGCGTGACCTGCCGTTTTCCCGTTTCTACGAATTCCGCCTCGAAGGACGACTGGTGGCGGTGGCCGTCACCGACTTGCTGCCGAACGGCCTGTCGGCGGTTTACACCTTCTACGAGCCCACCGAAGAACGCCGCAGCCTGGGGCGTTATGCGATTCTCTGGCAAATCGCCGAGGCTCAGCGTCTGGGGCTGGAAGCCGTCTATCTGGGCTATTGGATCAAAAACTGCAAAAAGATGAGCTACAAGACTCAATATCGCCCTATCGAACTGCTGATTAATCAGCGCTGGGTCATCCTGAACTAGAGCAAGCCGTAAACCCCTTGGCTTAAACCCCATTTTTCGGGCACAATGCACGCCGCTTTTGCCTGGCGCAGTTGCACCGGGCCATTCATTGGACACCGAGGGCTTTACTGCATGTCGAAAGAAGACAGCTTCGAAATGGAAGGCACTGTCGTCGACACCCTGCCCAACACCATGTTTCGTGTGGAGTTGGAAAATGGGCACGTCGTAACCGCGCATATCTCCGGCAAGATGCGCAAGAACTACATTCGTATTCTTACCGGCGACAAAGTGCGCGTCGAGCTGACGCCCTATGACTTGAGCAAAGGGCGCATCACTTACCGCGCTCGCTAATCAAGTCAATACAAAACGCCCGGTTTATGCCGGGCGTTTTTGTTTGTCTGCGATTTGGTGGGGCTCTTTAGTTTATGGTGTATATCCGTTGCTGCGGTTAGGGCTTCTGGCGGCTTCGCTCTTACAGCGACTCACTTTTCCAGACGCCGAAAAGCAAGCAAAAGACTTCGCCCCGGCGTACGGCGCCTCGCTAAAGCTCCGCGCTCCCTCGCTACAGTATCCATCAGGGGACATCGCCTACGGTCTGCTTCGCGACGACTTCCTCTCGATGTGTTCGGCTTCGCCGAACGGCGCTACGCGCCTAACCCCCTGATGAACACCTACGCTCGGCCTGCCGAAGGGGCGAGAGATCAAAAGCAGAATCAAGATCTAAAGCCACAGCCACAGCAAGATCAAAAGATCGCAGCCTCGTTTCACTCGACAGCTCCTACAGGGGATGGGTGTACACCCGCCCTCCACCACTCAACAGGCCGAGCGTCAGCTCGCCTGCAGCTCTTGATCTTGCTTTGCCCGCCCTATATCGGGAGGCTGAGTGGAGGTATTCATCTGGGGGGGCAGGTGCGCAGCGCCGTTCGACGCAGTCGAACACATCGAGAGGAGGTTGAAGCGAAGCCAACCGGAGGCGATGCCCCCAGGGCGAAACCCTAAGTAGCCGTTACCGCAGCAACGGATATACACCTAAATCTCAAGCATAAAAAAGGCGCCCGAAGGCGCCTTTTGCTTTACAGCAACAACCGTCAGGCCATTTCAGCCGTGGTCTCGAAGTCGAAGGTCAGCTCGCCGTCCTTGAGATCGATGTGAACCACACCACCATGGTCGGCCAGTTCGCCAAAGAGAATCTCTTCCGCCAGCGGACGCTTGATCTTGTCCTGAATCAAACGCGCCATTGGTCGAGCACCCATTGCCGTGTCGTAGCCTCCCGCTGCCAGCCAGCTGCGCGCCGCGTCCGTCACTTCCAGCTGCACGCGTTTGTCTTCCAGCTGCGCCTGAAGCTCGGTAAGGAACTTGTCCACCACGCTTTTGATGACCTCATGACTGAGGCGACCAAACTGGATAATGGTGTCCAGACGGTTGCGGAACTCTGGCGTGAAGCTCTTCTTGATCACCTCCATCGCATCGGACGAGTGGTCCTGATGGGTGAAACCGATCGAAGCGCGAGCGGCCGTTTCGGCACCGGCGTTGGTCGTCATGATGACGATCACGTTACGGAAGTCCGCCTTGCGCCCATTGTTATCGGTCAGCGTACCGTGGTCCATGACCTGCAGCAGCAGGTTGAAGACTTCCGGATGCGCCTTCTCGATCTCATCGAGCAACAGCACGCAGTGAGGCTGCTTGGTGATGGCTTCGGTCAGCAGACCGCCCTGGTCGAAGCCGACATAGCCTGGAGGCGCACCGATCAGACGCGATACAGTGTGGCGCTCCATGTACTCGGACATGTCGAAACGAACCAGTTCGATGCCCAATGCCTTGGCCAGCTGACGCGCCGCTTCGGTTTTACCGACACCGGTCGGCCCTGCGAACAGGAACGATCCGACTGGCTTGTCAGGCGACTTGAGGCCGGCACGGGACAGTTTGATCGCGGTCGACAACGAGTCGATCGCGGCATCCTGGCCAAATACCGTCAGCTTCAGGTCACGCTCAAGGTTACGCAGCAACTCTCTGTCAGAGCTATTGACGTGCTTGGGCGGAATCCGCGCGATTTTCGCAACGATGTCCTCGACCTGAGGCACTTCGATGCGTTTCACGCGTTTCTCGATCGGCTGCAGGCGCTGGTAGGCGCCCGCCTCGTCGATGACGTCAATGGCTTTGTCCGGCATGTGCCGGTCATTGATGTACCGCGAGGCCAGTTCAGCCGCCGCACGCAACGCTTCATCGCTGTATTCGATGCCGTGGTGCGTTTCGAAACGCCCTTTCAGGCCGCGCAGGATGCTGATGGTGTCTTCCACCGACGGCTCCGACACATCGACCTTCTGAAAGCGCCGAGCCAGGGCCCGATCCTTCTCGAAGATCCCGCGGAATTCCTGGAACGTGGTCGAACCGATGCAACGGATATCACCCGACGACAGCAGCGGCTTGAGCAGGTTCGAGGCATCCATGACCCCACCGGAAGCGGCACCCGCACCAATGATGGTGTGGATTTCGTCGATGAACAGGATCGCCTGCGGACGTTTTTTCAGCTCATTGAGCAACGCCTTGAAGCGCTTCTCGAAATCGCCGCGGTATTTTGTACCGGCCAGCAAGGCCCCCAGATCGAGGGAATAGACCACGCTGTTGGCCAGCAAGTCCGGCACCTGGTTGTCGACAATGCGCTTGGCCAGGCCTTCGGCAATCGCGGTTTTACCCACGCCTGCCTCACCCACCAGCAACGGATTGTTTTTGCGACGACGCGCCAGGATCTGCGCGACGCGCTCGACTTCCAGCTCACGGCCTACCAATGGATCGATACGACCCTGGCGCGCGAGCTCGTTGAGGTTGCTGGCATAAGCATCCAGAGGATTGCCTGAAGAAGAAGACTCACCGCCCTCGTCGTCCTGCATATCTTGCTCACCTTCAGAGTGATCGCCATGCCCCGGCACTTTGGAAATGCCGTGTGCGATGTAGTTGACGACATCGATGCGCGCAACGCTCTGCTGTTTCAGCAGGAACACTGCCTGACTCTCTTGCTCACTGAAGATCGCGACCAGTACGTTGGCGCCAGTCACTTCGCGTTTGCCCGAGCTCTGTACGTGAAAGACAGCACGTTGCAGAACACGCTGGAAGCCCAGGGTTGGCTGGGTCTCACGATCCTCGTCATGAACGGGGATCAATGGCGTGGTGGAGTCGATGAACTCCTGCAGATCGTGCTTGAGTTTGTCGAGGTTTGCGCCGCAGGCACGCAAAACGGTGGCGGCAGCCTCATTGTCCAATAGGGCCAGCAGGAGGTGTTCGACGGTCATGAATTCATGACGTTTCGATCGAGCCTCCTTGAAGGCAAGATTGAGGGTGACTTCGAGCTCGCGGTTTAACATAGCTTCACCTCATACCCAAGTGGTCGGCGATTAACCGTCCTTCTCGATTTCACAGAGTAGCGGATGCTGGCTTTCCCTGGCGTACTGGTTGACCTGCATGGCCTTAGTCTCGGCGATGTCGCGGGTAAACACTCCACATACTGCCCGTCCTTCTGTGTGGACGGCCAGCATGACCTTGGTCGCCAGCTCGCGATTCAGGTTAAAAAACACCTCGAGCACTTCGACGACGAAATCCATCGGTGTGTAGTCATCATTAAACAAAACCACCTTGTACATCGGCGGCGCCTGTAAAGCAGGCTTGGCCTCCTGAACAGCAATGCCTGCGGAATCGTCGTCGTGTTCCTCCGGATGATCTTTTTGGAGAGTCGGGCGATCCTGATTGAATGTTAGTCGAATCTGGCTGATTGCATGCATGGAAAGAAAGGTTCGTCAGTTGTGCGAATACAGTGGTGGGGGCGGCCATCGTCGATTTCAACTCCGAATGCCTGGTCACCTTGACTATCGGCAAAACGGTGTTACAACCAATAGAGCCCACAGTGGGTAAAAAAGGTCCGCGGAGTCAATCTTATTTCCAGGAAATGACTGCGGATGAACTGGATGATACTCCAGTGATGGAGTCTGTTGCAGAGGGATATGGGTATGTCAGGCGTCAAGGTCAGCGGCAAGGTCAAATGGTTCAACAATGCCAAGGGTTACGGCTTCATCAATGAGGAAGGCAAGAGCGAAGATCTGTTCGCCCACTACTCGGCCATCCAGATGGACGGCTATAAAACCCTGAAAGCCGGGCAAGCCGTCGTCTTTGAGATCATTCAGGGCCCAAAAGGCCTGCATGCCGTGAACATCAGCGCACCTGTTGATGCTCAGGCAGTCACCGCTCCCGCTGGTGAACAGACCGTTACGGCCTGAGATCGTACTTACCATCCAGTCATAAAAAAGCCGCCCGACTCAATCACTTGAGTCGGGCGGCTTTTTTTAGGCTTGAGAGCGTATTACCTGGATTTCGCTTACATGTGCGAAATCAGCGCATCACCAAACGCGGACGAAGACAGCAGTTTCGCGCCCTCCATCAGACGTTCGAAGTCATAGGTCACGGTCTTGGCGGAAATTGCGCCGTTGGTGCCCTTGATGATCAGGTCAGCCGCTTCGGTCCAGCCCATGTGACGCAGCATCATCTCTGCGGACAGGATCAGGGAACCCGGGTTGACCTGGTCCTTGCCAGCGTATTTAGGCGCAGTACCGTGGGTCGCTTCGAACATCGCAATGGTGTCAGACAGGTTGGCACCCGGTGCGATACCGATACCGCCCACTTCCGCCGCCAGGGCGTCGGAGAGGTAGTCGCCGTTCAGGTTCAGGGTCGCGATCACATCGTATTCGGCCGGGCGCAGCAGGATCTGCTGGAGCATGGCGTCAGCGATGGCGTCTTTGACGATAACGTTCTTGCCGGTTTTCGGGTTTTTGAACTGCATCCAAGGACCGCCATCGAGCAGGGTCGCGCCGAACTCTTCAGCCGCCACTTCGTAGGCCCATTCCTTGAAGGCACCTTCGGTGAACTTCATGATGTTGCCTTTGTGCACGATGGTCAGCGAGTCACGGTCGTTGTCGACCACATACTGCAGCGCTTTTCGCGCCAGACGCTTGGTGCCTTGCAGCGAAACCGGCTTGATGCCGATACCGCAGTTTTCGTCGAAACGGATCTTGGTGACGCCCATTTCATCTTTAAGGAACTTGATGACTTTGGTCGCTTCCGGCGAGCCGGCTTTCCACTCGATACCGGCGTAGATGTCTTCCGAGTTCTCACGGAAGATCGTCATGTCGACGTCGCCTGGCTTCTTGACCGGGCTAGGCACGCCTTCGAACCAGCGCACAGGGCGCAGGCAGACATAAAGGTCGAGTTGCTGACGCAGGGCCACGTTCAGGGAACGAATGCCGCCACCGACCGGGGTGGTCAGAGGGCCCTTGATGGAAACCACGTAATCCTTGACCGCGTCCAGGGTTTCCTGAGGTAGCCAGGTGTCCTGATCGTAAACCTGAGTCGCTTTTTCCCCGGCGTAGACTTCCATCCAGGAAATTTTGCGCTCGCCGCCGTAAGCCTTCTTAACAGCAGCATCGACAACCTTGATCATGACCGGGCTGATATCAACGCCAATACCATCGCCTTCGATGAAGGGGATGATCGGGTTGTTAGGAACATTGAGAGAATGGTCCGCGTTGACGGTGATTTTGTCGCCGACTGCTGGAACCTGAATCTTCTTGTATCCCATGCTGAACTCCATTGTTTGGATTGAACATCTGGCTTCGTTCGAGCGTACCCCAGTTAAATCGGCACGCAAACCCTATGTTCCAACCATCTGCCGCAAAGCTGCACAGTTCGCGGCGTACAAGCCTGAAAGCAAAGGGAAAAGCGCCAAACTCAAGCACGGTGCAAGACTCTACGCCCCACTCGCCCCTGCGACCTTTAGACCAATGGACGACAATCGTTGCCTATGAACCATCGGCAGATTGCCAGCTACCTATGTATAATGCCGCCCGCTGACCACAGAGTCACGACGGCCGACCTCTCTATTACGAGGCTTTGGGCCTGAAAAAGCCGGGCTGTTATCGCAGCCCACCTGCTTGCCGCTCGACTGATGCACCCAACATCACCGCGCACAAACCTCGACATTCGGCTCATGGATGGCTTTGAACGAACGCGCTTACCCGGCGCCCCTCGAGTTTCTGCGCACGCTTTAGCAAAGAAGAGAGAGTTAATCCGAATATGCCCACCCGCTCGAAGATCATCTATACCTTCACCGACGAAGCCCCAGCCCTCGCCACCTATTCACTGTTGCCTATCGTAGAGGCCTTCACCGCCTCCGCTGATATCGCCGTGGAAACCCGCGATATCTCTCTTGCAGGGCGCATCCTGGCCAGCTTCCCCGAGCAATTGGGTGACAAAGCCGTAGCCGACCACCTCGCCGAACTGGGCGACCTGGCCGTTACGCCTGAAGCCAACATCATCAAACTGCCGAACATCAGCGCTTCGGTTCCGCAACTGATCGCCGCGATCAAAGAACTGCAAGCCCAGGGCTTCGCACTGCCGGACTACCCGGAAACCGTGAACAGCGACGCCGACAAGCTCGCCAAATCGCGTTACGACAAGATCAAGGGCAGCGCCGTAAACCCGGTTCTGCGCGAAGGCAACTCCGATCGTCGTGCACCGCTATCGGTCAAGAACTACGCGCGCAAGCACCCGCACAAAATGGGCGCCTGGGCTGCGGACTCCAAGTCCCACGTCGCGCACATGAGCACCGGCGATTTCTACGGTAGCGAAAAAGCTGCCCTGATCGACGCCGCTGACGCCGTCAAAATCGAACTGATCGCTCAAGACGGCACCACCACCGTCCTGAAAGAAAAAACCACCGTACAAGCCGGTGAGATCCTCGATTGCGCGGTCATGAGCAAAAACGCTCTGCGCAGCTTCATCGCTGCCGAGATCGAAGACGCTAAAGCCAAAGGCGTGCTGCTGTCGGTTCACCTGAAAGCCACCATGATGAAGGTCTCCGACCCGATCATGTTCGGCCAGATCGTTGCCGAGTTCTACAAAGACGCACTGGCCAAGCACGCTGAAGTGCTGGCGCAGATCGGCTTCAACCTGAACAACGGCATCGGCGACCTGTACGCTCGCATCAAGGCTTTGCCGACTGAGCAGCAAGCGCAGATCGAAGCGGACATCCAGGCGGTCTACGCCGTTCGTCCGTCGCTGGCCATGGTCAACTCCGATAAAGGCATCACCAACCTGCACGTGCCGAGCGACGTTATCGTCGACGCCTCGATGCCAGCGATGATCCGTGACTCCGGCAAAATGTGGGGCACTGACGGTAAGCTGCACGACACCAAGGCTGTGATCCCAGATCGCTGCTACGCCACCATCTACCAGGCGGTGATCGAAGACTGCAAGCTGCACGGCGCCTTCGACCCTACCACCATGGGCAGCGTGCCAAACGTTGGCCTGATGGCGAAAAAAGCCGAAGAGTACGGCTCGCACGACAAGACTTTCCAGATCAAGGCCAACGGCGTGGTTCGGGTTTCCGATGGCGCTGGCCGCACCCTGCTGGAACAGTCCGTTGAAGCCGGCGACATCTTCCGCATGTGCCAGACCAAAGACGCGCCGATCCAGGACTGGGTCAAACTGGCCGTCAACCGTGCTCGCGCAAGCGCAACTCCAGCGATCTTCTGGCTGGACCCAATGCGCGCTCACGATGGCGTTGTGATCGAGAAAGTTCAGGCTTACCTGAAGGATCACGACACGTCCGGCCTGGACATCCGCATCATGTCGCCAGTCGACGCGATGGCGTTCACCCTGGGTCGCACTCGCGAAGGCAAGGACACCATCTCGGTGACCGGCAACGTACTGCGCGACTACCTGACCGACCTGTTCCCGATCATGGAACTGGGCACCAGCGCCAAGATGCTGTCGATCGTTCCGCTGATGAACGGCGGCGGTCTGTTCGAAACCGGCGCCGGCGGTTCGGCACCGAAGCACGTTCAGCAACTGCTGGAAGAGAACTTCCTGCGTTGGGATTCCCTGGGTGAGTTCCTGGCTCTGGCCGCTTCCCTCGAGCACCTGGGTGTTACATACAACAACCCTAAAGCGCTGGTGCTGGCCAAGACCCTGGATCAGGCCACCGGCCAGTTCCTGGACAACAACAAGTCGCCATCGCGCAAAGTCGGCAACATCGACAACCGCGGCAGCCACTTCTACCTGGCGCTGTACTGGGCTCAGGCCCTGGCGGCCCAGATCGAAGACACTGCACTGCAAGCGCAGTTCGGCGAACTGGCCAAGACCCTGACCGAGAACGAAGCAACCATCGTTGCCGAGCTCAACGCCGTTCAGGGCAAGCCAGTGGACATCGGCGGTTACTACCACGCCAATGCCGAGCTGATCAGCAAGGCCATGCGCCCAAGCAACACCTTCAACGCCGCGATCGCTGCGCTGGTTTAAGGTTGTAAGGATGCAAAGAAGCCCCGGCCCTGCGCCGGGGTTTCTGTTTCTGGCACACATCCAATGTGAACACCGCTCCCACATTGATCTTTGTTCCAACATAGAAAATCGAGGAAGCTTCATGGATTGGCTACCCCACATCACCGTCGCCACCATCGTCGAAGACAACGGCCGTTTCCTGATGGTCGAAGAATCCAAGGGCGGACGAACGGTGCTCAACCAGCCCGCCGGCCATCTGGACCCGGACGAAACCCTGATCGAGGCCGCCGTGCGCGAAACCCTCGAGGAAACCGGCTGGGACGTCGAGCCGACCGGCGTGGTGGGCATTTACCTCTACACCGCCCCGAGCAATGGCGTGACTTATCAGCGGGTCTGCTTCACCGCAAAACCGCTCAAGCATCACCCCGACTATCAGCTGGACGACGGCATCGTCGGCGCAAAATGGCTGACGCGTGACGAACTGCTGGCACAGCGCGCAAACTGGCGCAGTGAGCTGATCATCCGCTGTATTGATGATTATCTGGACGGCAAACTCTTCGGCCTCGAACTGATCCGCCCTTCTCTTTAGCCTTGCGGGCTTCGGCCTGTTAGAATCGCGTCCTTTTTCAAGACACTCATTGAATCCCTATGCGTGATCCAGCCCCTTCTGACACACAAAAGAAGCGCGTCATTGTCGGCATGTCCGGCGGCGTGGACTCTTCCGTTTCCGCTCTCCTGCTGATCGAGCAGGGTTATGAGGTGGAAGGCCTGTTCATGAAGAACTGGGAAGAAGACGATGGAACGCAATACTGCACCGCCATGGATGACCTGGCGGACGCCCAGGCCGTGTGCGACAAGATTGGCATCAAGCTGCACACCGCCAACTTCGCCGCCGAGTACTGGGACAACGTGTTCGAGCACTTCCTGGCCGAATACAAGGCCGGTCGCACGCCGAACCCGGACATCCTCTGCAACCGCGAGATCAAGTTCAAGGCGTTCCTCGACTACGCCATGATGCTCGGCGCCGACCTGATCGCCACCGGTCACTACGTGCGCCGCCGCGACATCGATGGCCGCACCGAACTGCTCAAGGGCCTGGACCCGAACAAGGACCAGAGCTACTTCCTGCACGCCGTCGGCGGTGAACAGATTGCCAAGACCCTGTTCCCGGTCGGCGAGCTGGAAAAACCCGAAGTGCGCGCGATTGCCGAGAAACACGAACTCGCCACCGCGAAGAAAAAAGATTCCACCGGGATCTGCTTTATCGGCGAGCGCCGTTTCAGCGACTTCCTCAAACAATACCTGCCGGCCCAGCCAGGCGAGATCAAGACCACCGAAGGTGAAGTCATTGGCCGTCACCACGGCTTGATGTATCACACCATCGGCCAGCGTCAGGGCCTGGGCATCGGCGGCTTGAAAGACGCCGGTGACGAGCCGTGGTACGTGCTGATCAAGGACCTGGAACACAACGAATTGATCGTTGGCCAGGGCAATGATCACCCGTACTTGTTCTCCCGCGCCCTGCTCGCCTCGGACATCTATTGGGTCAACCCGATCGACCTGAGCGAACCACGCCGATTGACCGCCAAAGTCCGCTATCGCCAGAGCGATCAACCCTGCACGCTGGAAAAGACCGCCACCGGCTACCGCGCAACCTTCGATGACCCGCAACGCGCGGTTACCCCTGGCCAGTCCGTGGTGTTCTATGACGGCGAAATCTGCCTCGGCGGCGGCGTGATTGAAATTGCCGAACCGTGGACAAGCAAGGGTACTCCTCAAGGCGAGCAGCAATGAGCCCGACTCAGGAGCAACTGACGGCACTGGGCGGCGTGTTCCTCGCCGCCGTGCTGGTCGACAAGATCGCCAAGACCGGCCAGACCGCCGAAGCCGGCCTGACGTGCATGCTCGGCAGCCTGCTGATTCGCGACCCCAAGGACACCCTGGAAGTCTACGGCGGCGACGACATCAATCTGCGTGAAGGTTACCGCGCACTGATCGGCGCCCTGGAACGTGACCCAAGCACCCTTCAGCGCGAGCCGCTGCGCTATGCGCTGGCGATGCTCGGCCTGGAGCGTCAGTTGGCCAAGCGCAACGACATGCTGGACGAGATCGGCAAGCGTTTGCCGCAGATTCAGTCCCAGGTCGAGCACTTCGGTCCGGCTCACGAAAACGTCATTGCAGCGTGCGGTGCGCTGTACCAGGACACCCTGAGCACCCTGCGCCAGCGAATTCAGGTCCATGGCGACATGCGCAACCTGCAGCAACCGAGCAACGCTTCGAAAATCCGCGCCCTGTTACTGGCCGGGATTCGATCGGCGCGCCTGTGGCGGCAGCTGGGCGGTCATCGCTGGCAGCTGGTGATCAGCCGTCGCAAGTTGCTGAAAGAGCTTTACCCGCTGATGCGCAGCAGCTGAACCGCGCCCGCAAGACCTTTTGTAATTTGTAACGCGTAAGACGCTGGTCAGTTGGCAACGGACCGGCGGAATTTTTCATGTATGATACGCGCCCCATTTCGTTGCCCGACTGTCCGAGAACACCCCATGCAGCTTTCTTCGCTCACTGCGGTTTCCCCTGTTGACGGCCGCTACGCCGGCAAAACCCAGGCCCTGCGCCCAATTTTCAGCGAATACGGCCTGATCCGTGCTCGCGTTCTGGTTGAAGTGCGCTGGCTCCAGCGCCTGGCCGCTCACCCTGGTATCAGCGAAGTGCCGGCGTTCTCCGCCGAAGCCAACGCTGTGCTGAACACCCTGGCGGAAAACTTCGCTCTGGAGCACGCCGAGCGCGTCAAAGAGATCGAGCGCACCACTAACCACGACGTCAAAGCCATCGAATACCTGCTCAAAGAGCAAGCGGCCAAGCTGCCGGAACTGGCTGCTGTCAGCGAATTCATCCACTTTGCCTGCACCAGCGAGGACATCAACAACCTGTCCCACGCCCTGATGCTGCGCGAAGGCCGCGATGACGTGATGCTGCCGCTGATGCGCCAGACTGCCGAAGCCATCCGCGAACTGGCCATCCGTTTCGCTGACGTGCCGATGCTGTCGCGCACCCACGGTCAACCGGCTTCGCCGACCACCCTGGGCAAAGAGCTGGCGAACGTGGTTTACCGTCTGGAGCGTCAAATCGCTCAAGTCGCTGCCGTTCCGCTGCTGGGCAAGATCAACGGCGCAGTCGGCAACTACAACGCTCACCTGTCGGCCTACCCTGAGATCGATTGGGAAGAGAACGCCCGCGCCTTCATCGAAGACGAGCTGGGCCTGGGCTTCAACCCGTACACCACGCAGATCGAACCGCACGACTACATCGCCGAGCTGTTCGACGCGATCGCACGCTTCAATACTATCCTGATCGACTTCGACCGCGACATCTGGGGCTACATCTCCCTGGGCTATTTCAAACAGCGCACCATCGCTGGCGAAATCGGTTCGTCGACCATGCCGCACAAGGTCAACCCGATCGACTTCGAGAACTCCGAAGGCAACCTGGGCATCGCCAACGCACTGTTCCAGCACTTGGCGAGCAAGCTGCCAATTTCCCGCTGGCAGCGCGACCTGACCGACTCCACCGTCCTGCGCAACCTCGGTGTCGGCTTCGCCCACAGCGTGATCGCGTACGAAGCAAGCCTCAAGGGCATCAGCAAACTGGAGCTCAACGCCCAGAAGATTGCTGCCGACCTGGACGCGTGCTGGGAAGTATTGGCCGAGCCAATCCAGACCGTGATGCGTCGCTACAACATCGAAAACCCGTACGAAAAACTGAAAGAGTTGACCCGTGGCAAGGGCATCAGCCCTGAAGCACTGCAAACTTTCATCGACGGTCTGGACATGCCAGCCGCCGCGAAGGCCGAGCTGAAACTGCTCACCCCGGCGAACTACATCGGTAACGCTGTAGAGCAAGCCAAGCGCATCTGATCGACCGCTTTACCCGTTTGAGACGCCCGGCAGCGCCGGGCGTTTTTATTCCCGTCTGAAAAGTGCATTTTTTCAATAGGTTACACATGAATCCTGACATTCCTCTTCAACTTCTGGGCGGCATCACGGCGCGCGAATTCCTGCGCGACTACTGGCAGAAAAAACCCCTGCTGATCCGTCAGGCGATTCCTGAATTCGAAAGCCCGATCGACGCCGACGAACTGGCCGGCCTGGCGCTGGAAGAAGAAGTCGAATCGCGCCTGGTGATCGAGCACGGCGAACGCCCCTGGGAATTGCGCCGCGGCCCGTTCGCCGAAGACGAATTCAGCAAATTGCCGGAACGCGACTGGACCCTGCTGGTTCAAGCGGTCGACCAATTCGTGCCGGAAGTCGCTGAGCTGCTGGAAAACTTCCGCTTCCTGCCGAGCTGGCGCGTCGATGACGTGATGATCAGTTTCGCCGCCCCAGGTGGCAGCGTCGGCCCGCACTTCGATAACTACGATGTGTTCCTGCTGCAAGGCCACGGCAAGCGCAACTGGAAAATCGGCCAGATGTGCGATTCCGAGAGCAAGCTGCTGCCACACGCGGACCTGCGCATCCTCGCCGACTTCGAAGCCACCGATGAGTGGGTTCTGGAACCGGGTGACATGCTCTACCTCCCGCCGCGCCTGGCCCATTGCGGCGTCGCGATTGATGACTGCATGACCTACTCGGTCGGCTTCCGCGCGCCGAGCGCCTCTGAAGTGCTGACTCACTTCACCGACTTCCTCAGCCAGTTCCTGACTGACGAAGAGCGCTACACCGACGCCGATGCCCTGCCGGCGGTCGATCCGCACCAGATTCAGCACGACGCCCTTGATCGCCTGAAAGCTTTGCTGGCCGAGCACATGAGCGACGAGCGCCTGCTGCTGACCTGGTTCGGCCAGTACATGACCGAGCCGCGCTACCCGGAACTGGTAGTCGGCCCGGAAGAAATCGAAGAAGAAGACTTCCTCGCCAGCCTCGAACAAGGCGCCGTGCTGATCCGCAACCCTAGCGCACGCATGGCCTGGTCCGAAGTCGATGACGACTTGCTGTTGTTCGCCAGCGGCCAGAGCCGTTACCTGCCGGGCAAACTGCGCGAACTGCTGAAGCTGATCTGCGCCGCTGACGCCCTGCACACAGACAACCTCGGTGACTGGTTGAGCGACGAAGACGGCCGCGGCTTGCTGTGCGAGCTGGTCAAACAAGGCAGCCTGGGGTTTGCTGATGAATAAAATCCACGTTCGTGTCGCAGACTGGCAGAAGGATATCGCCGAGATACGGCGCATTCGTGAGACGGTGTTCATCGCCGAGCAATCCGTTCCGCCTGAACTGGAATGGGATGCCGATGACGCTACAGCGGTGCATTTCCTCGCTTTCGAAGGCGATTTTCCGATTGGCACTGCCCGCCTGCTGCCCGATGGACACATCGGCCGGGTGTCGGTGCTCAAGGACTGGCGCGGTTTGAAAGTAGGCGATGCGCTGATGCAAGCGGTGATCGGTGAAGCCGATAAGCGCGGGCTGAAGCAGCAGATGCTGAGCGCACAGGTACAAGCCACGGCGTTCTATGAGCGTTTGGGCTTTAGCCTGGTCAGTGAGGAATTCCTGGAAGCAGGCATTCCGCATGTGGACATGGTAAGGCACTCGGCCTGACACCGCGATGGCGACCTCGAGAACACCACAAAACGCCCCGCCATCCTCGGATGCCGGGGCGTTTTGCTGTCTACGATTCAACTTGCCCCACGCCGGGCCGACAAACTGGCAATATCAACACTTCAAGATGTCGGAGATAACGGATATGTCCCTACGCACCCTGCTCACCACGCTGCTGCTGACCTGTGGTTTTTCGGTCATCGCCGCCACCGAGATCGTGCCGCTGAACTACCGCACCAGCGACGACATGCTGCCGATGGCGCAGAATTTCATCGGCAAGGACGGCCAGGTCAGCGCCTACGGAAATCAACTAATCGTCAACGCCGATCAGCGCAAGATCGACGAACTTAAGACCCTGATTTCCCAACTCGACGTCGCCGCCAAGCGCCTGCTGATCACTGTCGACACCAACGAGAACAACTTCCAGGGCGATCAGGGTTACTCGGTAAATGGCGCCAATCCAAGTCAGACCCGCATCATCAACCGCAGCACCGACAGCCGTGACGGCGGGATCCAGCAGATCCAGGCCAGCGAAGGGGCTCCGGCACTGATCCAGGTCGGCCAGAGCGTTCCGCTCACCAGCACTCAGACCGATTCCTACGGCGATCTGCGAAGCCAGACCGAATACCGCAACGTCACCCAGGGTTTCTACGTCACGGCCAGCGTTACCGGCGACATCGTTCACCTTGCGATCAGCACCAATCGTGACCGCATGAGCCAGGAACGTCCCGATGTAGTGAATGTGCAAAGTACCGACACAACTGTCACGGGGCGACTGGGCGAATGGATCACCCTGGCCGGCGTGAACCGCCAGACTCAGGCCGACAAACAGGGCCAGACCCGCAGCTACTCGACTCAGGGCCGCGATGACATGACCCTGCGGGTGAAAGTCGATACTTTGGACTAAACCACCGAAAACTGACTGATTAGTCGTATTAGACCAAAGATGTAGTGCTTAAAAAAAAGCACTACAAAACGTTTGACGATACAAAAAAGCAAAGGCATGATGGCCTCGCTCCCGCTAATCAGGGGTCCTGGCAAGGGCCTTCGAGGCGCCGTTCGCACCTACCCCGCGAGCCGCTTCGTGTCTGTACCGCCCACAAGGTGTGTTTGACGAGGTTGCCGACTGGAACGAAGTTGTCCCGAGGGACGGAAGCGTAATTAGGTAACCCGGCTCCACACTGAAGTTCGTACCAAGGCCCACGACGCCCGAATGCGCTCGCCAGTCCGCCCTTACCTGCTCACTTCCCCTCGAGCCCATCGTTCATCCCGTCGCCATCCCCGCCGAATCCGACTTGACCACCTAAGCTTCTGGTCAGCGAGCAGCCTTTTACGCCCCTTTGAAATGCGTAATTGGCAGGAGCAGGAATTTTCCACCCCAGACCTATGCGACGAGGTTTATCTCCATGGCACTGACACGCGAACAGCAAATTGCAGCCCTCGAAAAAGATTGGGCTGAAAACCCACGCTGGAAAGGCGTGACACGCGCTTACTCCGCTGCTGACGTCGTCCGCCTGCGTGGCTCGGTTCAACCTGAGCACACCTTTGCAAAATTGGGCGCCGAGAAGCTTTGGAACCTGGTAACCCAGGGCGCCAAGCCGTCCTTCCGTCCTGAGAAAGATTTCGTCAACTGCATGGGCGCCCTGACCGGCGGCCAGGCTGTACAGCAAGTTAAAGCCGGTATCCAGGCGATCTACCTGTCGGGCTGGCAAGTCGCTGCGGACAACAACTCCGCCGAATCGATGTACCCGGACCAGTCCCTGTACCCGGTGGATTCGGTTCCAACCGTGGTCAAGCGCATCAACAACTCGTTCCGTCGCGCTGACCAGATCCAGTGGAAAGCCGGCAAAGGCCCGGGCGACGAGGGCTACATCGACTACTTCGCTCCAATCGTGGCGGACGCTGAAGCCGGTTTCGGCGGCGTACTGAACGCTTACGAGCTGATGAAGAGCATGATCGAAGCAGGCGCCGCCGGCGTTCACTTCGAAGACCAACTGGCTTCCGTTAAAAAATGCGGCCACATGGGCGGCAAGGTACTGGTTCCTACCCAGGAAGCTGTACAGAAGCTGACCGCTGCTCGTCTGGCGGCTGACGTTGCCGGTACTCCGACCATCATCCTGGCCCGTACCGACGCTAACGCAGCCGACCTGCTGACTTCCGATTGCGACCCGTACGACCAGCCGTTCGTGACTGGCGAACGTACCCAGGAAGGCTTCTACAAAGTGCGCGCCGGTCTCGACCAAGCGATCGCTCGCGGCCTGGCTTACGCGCCGTACGCCGACCTGATCTGGTGCGAAACTGCCAAGCCGGATCTGGACGAGGCTCGTCGCTTCGCTGAAGCGATCAAAAAGGAATACCCGGACCAACTGCTGTCGTACAACTGCTCGCCTTCTTTCAACTGGAAGAAAAACCTGGACGACGCAACCATCGCCAAGTTCCAGCGCGAACTGTCCGCCATGGGTTACAAGCACCAGTTCATCACCCTGGCCGGCATTCACAACATGTGGCACAGCATGTTCAACCTGGCGCACGACTACGCCCGTAACGACATGACTGCCTACGTGAAGCTGCAAGAGCAAGAGTTCGCTGACGCTGCCAAGGGTTACACCTTCGTGGCTCACCAGCAGGAAGTGGGCACCGGCTACTTCGACGACATGACCACTGTGATTCAAGGTGGCTCGTCTTCGGTAACCGCGCTGACCGGTTCGACTGAAGAAGAACAGTTCCACTGATCTGCTTCACCTGAGCAAACGGCCGTTGCGGACCGAATAGAAAGCTAACCGCAACGCCGCACATCTGACGCCCCGACTGGTTCGGGGCGTTTTTTTTGCCTGCGACTCAACAACCACCGCCGAACCCTGTGTGAGCGAGCTTGCTCGCGATAGCGGAATGTCAGTCAGTACAACTGCGACTGGACGGCCGCCATCGCGAGCAAGCTCGCTCCCACATGGATCAGATAACCGCGAGAAAATCATTGATCCAGAGCAGTTTTTCGATCAGGAAAAGAAGGTAAAACTACCCCGAGCGCTACTTGCAGTAACGCGCATATATGACAACTTTCTGGCCACCCACCCGTTAAACAGTTTAAAAACCACCTCAAACAATATTGATTATCATTTGACCACAACTATGTTCGTTACATTCCCTACAAAACATAATTGATGAAAAGCCGGCAAATGCCCGAAACGCATGGGCTACAGGGTTTTGGAGGTGCGCTATGTCCTTATTCCTATAAATAATTTCGCTATTGGAATTTTACTTGCACGGTGTTGTGCCATAAAATCAGCGGGATTGATTGCTGCGACATATCGTCACTGCTTTGTTTCTTTTCAAGCTCAGAGACCTTTGCTCTCTGTTAAGGATTACCAGCATGCCCGAAGCGACAGGACTCATGGCCCACAACTGGGGCTTTGCCATTTTCCTTCTGGGCGTTGTCGGCCTCTGCGCCTTCATGCTCGGCGTCTCCAGCCTCCTCGGGTCAAAAGCCTGGGGCCGCAGCAAAAACGAACCGTTCGAATCCGGCATGCTGCCTACAGGTGGCGCCCGCTTGCGGCTCTCAGCCAAATTCTATCTGGTCGCGATGCTCTTCGTGATCTTCGATATCGAAGCCCTCTTTCTCTTTGCCTGGTCTGTGTCCGTCCGCGAAAGCGGCTGGACCGGATTCGTCGAAGCTCTCGTTTTCATAGCAATTCTGTTGGCAGGTCTTGTCTACCTGTTCCGAGTGGGCGCCCTTGACTGGGCTCCGGAAGCTCGTCGCAAGCGGCAGGCGAAGCTGAAACAATGAGGCTTTGGCAATGCAATACAATCTCACCAGGATCGACCCCGATGCTCCTAACGAGCAGTATCCGATTGGCGAACGGGAAACCGTTTCCGATCCGTTAGAAGATCAAGTCCACAAAAACATTTTCATGGGCAAGCTCGAAGACGTGCTTAACGGCACGATCAACTGGGGGCGCAAGAACTCCCTGTGGCCGTACAACTTCGGTCTTTCGTGCTGCTACGTGGAAATGACCACCGCCTTCACGGCGCCCCATGACATCGCGCGCTTTGGCGCAGAGGTTATCCGGGCATCGCCGCGTCAGGCGGATTTCATGGTTATCGCCGGTACCTGCTTCATCAAGATGGCGCCGATCATTCAGCGTCTCTACGAGCAAATGCTCGAACCTAAATGGGTTATCTCCATGGGTTCGTGCGCCAACTCCGGTGGCATGTACGACATCTACTCTGTCGTTCAAGGGGTGGACAAGTTCCTGCCCGTGGACGTCTACGTGCCTGGCTGCCCGCCCCGCCCTGAAGCTTTTCTGCAAGGCTTGATGCTCTTGCAAGAGTCGATTGGACAGGAGCGTCGTCCGCTTTCCTGGGTCGTCGGCGATCAAGGCGTATACCGCGCCGAGATGCCTTCGCAAAAGGAACAGCGCCGCGAACAGCGAATCGCAGTCACCAACCTGCGCAGCCCCGACGAAGTCTGATCCAGATCTGCTTCTTTTATAGAACGAGACACTGGCTTCATTCTTTACGTTGACCGAAAGCGATAAATAACCATGACTACAGGCAGTGCTCTGTACATCCCGCCTTATAAGGCAGACGACCAGGATGTGGTCGTCGAACTGAACAACCGTTTTGGCCCCGAGGCGTTCACCGCCCAGCCTACCCGCACCGGCATGCCGGTGCTTTGGGTTGCCCGTGCCAAACTCGTCGAAGTCCTGACCTTCCTGCGTAACCTGCCCAAGCCGTACGTCATGCTCTATGACCTGCACGGCGTGGACGAGCGTCTGCGCACCAAGCGTCAAGGGCTGCCAAGCGGCGCCGACTTCACTGTGTTCTATCACTTGATGTCGATCGAACGTAATAGTGACGTAATGATCAAGGTCGCCTTGTCCGAGAGCGACCTCAGCGTGCCGACCGTGACCGGCATCTGGCCGAACGCCAACTGGTACGAGCGTGAAGTGTGGGACATGTACGGCATCAACTTTGCCGGTCACCCGCACCTGACCCGCATCATGATGCCGCCGACCTGGGAAGGTCACCCGCTGCGCAAGGACTTCCCCGCCCGCGCCACCGAGTTCGACCCGTTCAGCCTGACCCTGGCCAAGCAACAGCTTGAGGAAGAAGCCGCGCGCTTCAAGCCTGAAGACTGGGGCATGAAGCGTTCCGGTGCGAACGAGGACTACATGTTCCTCAACCTCGGCCCTAACCACCCTTCCGCGCACGGTGCGTTCCGCATCATTCTGCAGCTGGATGGTGAAGAGATCGTCGATTGCGTACCGGACGTCGGTTACCACCACCGTGGTGCCGAGAAGATGGCCGAGCGTCAGTCCTGGCACAGTTTCATTCCGTACACCGACCGTATCGACTACCTCGGCGGCGTGATGAACAACCTGCCGTACGTGCTCTCGGTCGAGAAGCTGGCCGGCATCAAGGTGCCTGAGAAGGTCGACGTCATCCGTATCATGATGGCCGAGTTCTTCCGGATCACCAGCCACCTGCTGTTCCTGGGGACTTACATCCAGGACGTCGGCGCCATGACCCCGGTGTTCTTCACGTTCACCGACCGTCAGAAGGCGTACACGGTGATCGAAGCCATTACCGGCTTCCGTCTGCATCCGGCCTGGTACCGCATCGGTGGCGTCGCTCACGACCTGCCGCGCGGCTGGGAAAAACTGGTGAAAGACTTCATCGAGTGGATGCCAAAGCGTCTGGACGAATACCAGAAAGCCGCACTGGACAACAGCATCCTGCGGGGCCGGACCATCGGCGTCGCCGCCTACAACACCAAAGAAGCCCTGGAATGGGGCGTCACCGGTTCCGGCCTGCGTTCGACCGGTTGCGATTTCGACCTGCGTAAAGCTCGCCCGTACTCCGGTTACGAGAACTTCGAATTCGAAGTGCCGCTGGCGGCCAATGGCGATGCCTACGACCGTTGCATCGTGCGTGTCGAAGAAATGCGCCAAAGCCTGAAGATCATCGAGCAGTGCATGCGCAACATGCCGGAAGGCCCGTACAAGGCGGATCACCCGCTGACCACGCCGCCACCGAAAGAGCGCACCCTGCAGCACATCGAGACCCTGATCACGCACTTCCTGCAAGTTTCGTGGGGCCCGGTCATGCCGGCCAACGAATCCTTCCAGATGATCGAAGCGACCAAGGGCATCAACAGTTATTACCTGACGAGCGATGGCGGCACCATGAGCTACCGCACCCGGATTCGCACTCCAAGCTTCCCGCACCTGCAGCAGATCCCTTCGGTGATCAAAGGCAGCATGGTCGCGGACTTGATTGCGTACCTGGGTAGTATCGATTTCGTTATGGCCGACGTGGACCGCTAAGCATGAACAGCACGCTTATCCAGACAGACCGTTTCGCCCTGAGCGAAACCGAGCGCTCGGCCATCGAGCACGAGCTGCATCACTACGAAGACCCGCGCGCGGCGTCGATCGAAGCCCTGAAGATCGTCCAGAAGGAACGTGGCTGGGTGCCTGACGGCGCGCTCTACGCCATCGGCGAAATTCTTGGCATCCCGGCCAGCGACGTGGAAGGCGTGGCGACGTTCTATAGCCAGATCTTCCGTCAGCCGGTCGGCCGTCACATCATTCGCGTCTGCGACAGCATGGTCTGCTACATCGGCGGCCATGAATCCGTTGTCAGCGAAATCCAGAGCAATCTGGGCATCGGCCTGGGTCAGACCACCGCCGACGGTCGTTTCACCCTGCTCCCGGTCTGCTGCCTCGGCAACTGCGACAAGGCGCCGGCGTTGATGATCGACGACGACACTTTCGGTGATGTGCAGCCTGCCGGCGTTGCCAAATTGCTCGAGGGCTACGTATGACCCTGACTTCCTTCGGTCCTGCCAACCGCATCAAGCGGTCGGCCGAGACTCACCCGCTTACCTGGCGTCTGCGTGACGACGGCGAAGCTGTCTGGCTCGACGAGTACCAGGCCAAGAACGGTTACGCGGCTGCGCGCAAAGCCTTTGCCGACATGGCTCAGGACGACATCGTCCAGACCGTGAAAGACTCCGGTCTTAAAGGTCGCGGCGGTGCAGGCTTCCCCACGGGCGTGAAGTGGGGCCTGATGCCCAAAGACGAATCCATCAACATCCGCTACCTGCTGTGCAACGCGGACGAGATGGAACCGAACACCTGGAAAGACCGCATGCTGATGGAGCAACTGCCCCATCTGCTGATCGAAGGCATGCTGATCAGTGCTCGCGCGCTGAAAACCTACCGTGGCTACATCTTCCTGCGTGGCGAATACACCACCGCCGCCAAGCACCTGAACCGTGCCGTGGAAGAAGCCAAGGCTGCAGGCCTTTTGGGTAAAAACATTCTGGGCAGCGGCTTCGATTTCGAGCTGTTCGTCCACACCGGCGCCGGGCGTTACATCTGCGGTGAAGAAACCGCACTGATCAACTCCCTCGAAGGTCGCCGTGCCAACCCGCGCTCCAAGCCGCCCTTCCCTGCCGCCGTTGGCGTGTGGGGCAAGCCGACTTGCGTGAACAACGTTGAAACCCTGTGCAACGTGCCGGCGATCATTGCCGACGGCGTGGACTGGTACAAATCGTTGGCCCGCGAAGGCAGTGAAGACATGGGCACCAAGCTCATGGGCTTCTCCGGCAAGGTCAAGAACCCGGGTCTGTGGGAACTGCCGTTCGGCGTCACCGGGCGCGAATTGTTCGAAGATTACGCCGGCGGCATGCGCGACGGTTACAAGCTCAAGTGCTGGCAGCCAGGCGGCGCCGGTACCGGTTTCCTGTTGCCGGAACACCTGGACGCACAAATGTACGCCGGCGGCATCGCCAAAGTGGGCACCCGTATGGGTACCGGCCTGGCCATGGCGGTGGACGACAGCGTCAACATGGTTTCCCTGCTGCGCAACATGGAAGAGTTCTTCTCCCGCGAATCCTGCGGCTTCTGCACCCCGTGCCGTGACGGTTTGCCGTGGAGCGTCAAGCTTCTACGCGCGATCGAGAACGGTGAAGGGCAAGCCGGCGATATCGAGACCCTGCTGGGTCTGGTCGGCTTCCTCGGCCCGGGCAAGACCTTCTGTGCTCACGCACCGGGCGCCGTGGAGCCGTTGGGCAGCGCAATCAAATACTTCCGCCATGAGTTCGAAGCCGGCATCGCGCCTACCAGCGCCGTCGTCCCGCCTCTGGCAAGGCCGATCGTAGTCGGCGCGTAAACGCTTTAAAAAGCGAAGGGTCCGTGCCCTTCGCTTTGTCGTGTGATGACGCCGCAAGCGGCTGTGTTGATTCACGCGAATAACAAGATTCCATTAGCCACGCCCGCTGACACCGGGCCAACGAAGAACTTTGAACCATGGCCACTATCCACGTAGACGGCAAAGAGCTCGAAGTCGATGGGGCAGACAACCTGTTACAGGCATGTCTGTCGCTAGGCCTCGATATCCCTTATTTCTGCTGGCACCCAGCCCTAGGCAGCGTTGGCGCTTGCCGCCAGTGCGCGGTCAAGCAGTACACCGACGAAAACGACAAGCGTGGGCGGATCGTCATGTCCTGCATGACCCCTGCCACCGACGGCAGCTGGATCTCCATCGACGACGAAGAAGCGAAAGTGTTTCGCGCCAGCGTCGTTGAATGGCTGATGACCAACCACCCTCACGACTGCCCGGTCTGTGAAGAAGGCGGTCACTGCCACCTGCAAGACATGACCGTGATGACCGGCCACAACGAGCGCCGTTATCGCTTCACCAAGCGTACTCACCAGAACCAGCAACTGGGCCCGTTCATTTCCCACGAAATGAACCGCTGCATCGCTTGCTACCGCTGCGTGCGCTTCTATAAGGACTACGCCGGCGGTACCGACCTCGGTGTATTCGGCGCCCACGACAACGTGTACTTCGGTCGCGTTGAAGACGGCACCCTGGAAAGCGAGTTCTCCGGCAACCTCACCGAGGTCTGCCCGACCGGTGTGTTCACCGACAAAACTCACTCCGAGCGCTACAACCGCAAGTGGGACATGCAGTTCTCGCCGAGCATCTGCCATGGCTGCTCCAGCGGTTGCAACATCTCCCCGGGCGAACGCTACGGTGAACTGCGTCGCATCGAAAACCGTTTCAACGGTTCGGTGAACCAGTACTTCCTGTGCGACCGTGGCCGTTTCGGCTATGGCTACGTCAACCGCAAGGATCGCCCGCGTCAGGCACTGCTGGCCAACGGCGCCAAGCTGACGCTCGACGAAGCGCTGGATAAAGCCGCCGACCTGCTGCGCGGTCGCAACATCGTCGGTATCGGTTCGCCTCGTGCCAGCCTCGAAAGCAACTACGCGTTGCGCGAACTGGTCGGTGCCGAGCACTTCTACTCCGGTATCGAAGCCGCTGAGCTGGAACGCATTCGTCTGGTCATGCAGGTGCTCAAAGACAGCCCGCTGCCGATCCCGAACATGCGCGACATCGAAGACCACGATGCGATCTTCGTCCTCGGTGAAGACCTGACCCAGACCGCTGCGCGTATGGCCCTGTCCCTGCGTCAATCGGTCAAAGGCAAAGCCGAAGACATGGCCGACGCCATGCGCGTTCAGCCTTGGCTCGACGCCGCCGTGAAGAACATCGGTCAGAACGCTCTGAACCCGCTGTTCATCGCCAGCCTGGCTGAAACCAAGCTCGACGACATCGCTGAAGAATGCGTTCACGCTGCACCAGACGACCTGGCCCGCATCGGTTTCGCCGTGGCTCACGCCCTCGACGCCAGCGCGCCTGCCGTTGAAGGCCTGGACGCGGAAGCCCTTGAACTGGCCAAGCGTATTGCCGACGCTCTGCTCGCCGCCAAGCGTCCGTTGATCATTGCCGGTACCTCGCTGGGTTCCAAGGCGCTGATCGAAGCCGCGGCAAACATCGCCAAAGCCCTGAAGCTGCGCGAGAAGAACGGTTCCATCAGCCTGATCGTGCCAGAGGCCAACAGCCTCGGCCTGGCCATGCTCGGTGGTGAATCGGTCGACGCAGCCCTGCAAGCGGTGATCGACGGTAAAGCTGACGCCATCGTCGTACTGGAAAACGATCTGTACACCCGTACCGACAAAGCCCGTGTCGATGCGGCCCTGAACGCCGCGAAAGTGGTGATCGTGGCTGACCATCAGAAGACCGCCACCAGCGATCGCGCGCACCTGGTTCTGCCAGCCGCCAGCTTCGCTGAAGGCGACGGTACGCTGGTCAGCCAGGAAGGTCGCGCCCAGCGCTTCTTCCAGGTCTTCGATCCGACTTACCTCGACGCAAGCATCATGGTTCACGAAGGCTGGCGCTGGCTGCACGCCCTGCGCTCTACCTTGTTGAACCAGCCGATCGACTGGACCCAACTGGACCACGTCACCGCTGCCTGTGCCGCAAGCACTCCGCAACTGGCCGGCATTGTCAGCGCCGCACCGTCCGCCGCATTCCGCATCAAAGGCCTGAAACTGGCTCGCGAACCGCTGCGTTACAGCGGCCGGACAGCCATGCGCGCCGACATCAGCGTGCACGAACCGCGTACTTCCCAGGACAACGACACCGCGTTCTCGTTCTCCATGGAAGGTTACTCGGGCTCGGTCGAACCGCGTCAGCAAGTGCCATTCGCCTGGTCGCCGGGCTGGAACTCGCCGCAAGCCTGGAACAAGTTCCAGGACGAAGTCGGTGGTCACATCCGCGCTGGCGACCCGGGCACCCGCCTGATCGAAAGCACCGGTGATTCGCTGAACTGGTTCGCCAGTGTTCCTCGCGCGTTCAACCCGGCTCCGGGCACCTGGCAGGTTGTGCCGTTCTTCCACCTGTTCGGCAGCGAAGAGAACTCTTCCAAAGCCGCGCCGGTTCAGGAACGCATCCCGGCCGCTTACGTGTCGCTGGCCAAATCCGAAGCCGACCGTCTGGGTGTCAATGACGGCGCCCTGCTGAGCTTGAGCGTTGCTGGCCAGACCCTGCGTCTGCCGCTGCGCATCAACGAAGAGCTGGGTGCCGGTCTGGTCGCATTGCCGGCCGGTATCGCCGGTATTCCGCCAGCGATCTTTGGCAAATCCGTTGACGGTCTGCAGGAGGCAGCTCAATGACCTGGTTCACGCCTGAAGTGATTGACGTGATCATCGCGGTCCTCAAGGCCATCGTGATTCTGCTCGCCGTCGTGGTGTGCGGCGCGCTGCTGAGCTGGGTCGAGCGTCGTCTGCTCGCCCTCTGGCAGGACCGTTACGGTCCGAACCGCGTCGGCCCGTTCGGCGCGTTCCAGATCGCGGCCGACATGATCAAGATGTTCTTCAAGGAAGACTGGACCCCGCCGTTCGCCGACAAAGTGATCTTCACCTTGGCACCGGTCGTGGCCATGAGCGCCTTGCTGATTGCCTTCGCGATCATCCCGATCACCCCGACCTGGGGTGTGGCGGACATCAACATCGGCATCCTGTTCTTCTTCGCCATGGCCGGTCTGTCGGTCTACGCGGTGCTGTTCGCTGGCTGGTCGAGTAACAACAAGTTCGCCCTGTTGGGCAGCTTGCGGGCCTCGGCGCAAACCGTGTCCTACGAAGTGTTCATGGGCCTGTCGCTGATGGGCATCGTGATCCAGGTTGGCTCGTTCAACATGCGCGACATCGTTGAATACCAGGCGCAGAACCTGTGGTTCGTCATCCCGCAGATCTTCGGTTTCCTGACCTTCTTCATCGCCGGCGTTGCCGTGACTCACCGTCACCCGTTCGACCAACCGGAAGCGGAGCAGGAACTGGCCGACGGTTACCACATTGAATACGCCGGTATGAAATGGGGCATGTTCTTCGTCGGTGAGTACATCGGCATCGTGTTGATTTCGGCGCTGCTGGTGACCCTGTTCTTCGGTGGCTGGCACGGTCCGTTCGGCATTCTGCCGCAGATCCCGTTCATCTGGTTCGCACTGAAAACCGCGTTCTTCATCATGTTCTTCATCCTGCTGCGCGCCTCGATTCCGCGCCCACGGTATGACCAAGTGATGGATTTCAGCTGGAAGTTCTGCCTGCCGCTGACCCTCGTCAATATGCTGGTGACCGCTGCGATCGTGTTGCTCAACACGCCCGCCGTCGCGGCTCAGTGAGGATAGAGAATCATGAAGTACATATTTGACATCGTGCATGGCTTCTTCACCCAGCTTCGCAGCCTGGTGATGATCTTCGGCCACGCCTTCCGCAAGCGCGACACGCTGCAATACCCGGAAGAGGCGGTGTACCTGCCGCCGCGCTTCCGTGGCCGTATCGTGCTGACCCGCGACCCCGACGGCGAAGAGCGCTGCGTAGCCTGCAACCTGTGCGCCGTGGCGTGCCCGGTCGGTTGCATCTCGCTGCAGAAAGCTGAAACCGATGACGGTCGCTGGTACCCGGAGTTTTTCCGTATCAACTTCTCGCGCTGCATTTTCTGCGGCCTCTGCGAGGAAGCCTGCCCGACCACCGCGATCCAGCTGACACCGGATTTCGAGATGGCCGAGTTCAAACGTCAGGACCTGGTGTACGAGAAAGAAGATCTGTTGATCTCCGGCCCCGGCAAAAACCCTGATTACAACTTCTATCGTGTTGCAGGTATGGCGATTGCCGGTAAGCCGAAAGGCGCCGCGCAGAATGAAGCCGAACCGATCAACGTGAAGAGCTTGCTGCCTTAAGGAAGAAAGATGGAATTCGCTTTCTATTTCGCATCGGGTATCGCTGTTGTGTCCACGCTTCGCGTGATCACCAACACCAACCCTGTGCACGCCCTGCTCTACCTGATCATTTCGCTGCTTGCCGTGGCGATGACCTTTTTCACCCTCGGCGCACCGTTTGCCGGTGTGCTGGAAGTGATCGCCTACGCTGGCGCCATCATGGTGCTGTTCGTGTTCGTGGTGATGATGCTGAACCTGGGGCCCGCCTCGGTTCAGCAAGAGCGCGTCTGGCTCAAGCCCGGCATCTGGCTCGGCCCGGTCGCACTTGGCGCCCTGCTGCTGATTGAACTGTTGTACGTGCTGTTCAGCCACTCCAGCGGTCAGGCCGTAGGCCATACCACCGTAGACGCCAAGGCCGTGGGCATCAGCCTGTTCGGTCCTTATCTGCTGGTGGTCGAACTCGCCTCGATGTTGCTGCTCGCCGCAGCCGTCACGGCGTTCCACTTGGGCCGCAACGAAGCCAAGGAGCAATGACGATGCCTGCTATCCCTATGGAGCATGGTCTGGCGGTCGCCGGCATCCTGTTCTGCCTCGGTCTGGTCGGCCTGATGGTCCGCCGCAACATTCTCTTCGTGCTGATGAGCCTGGAGGTCATGATGAATGCCTCCGCACTGGCGTTCATCGTTGCCGGTAGCCGCTGGGCGCAGCCGGATGGACAGATCATGTTCATCCTGGTGATCAGCCTGGCAGCCGCCGAGGCCAGTATTGGCCTGGCGATTCTGTTGCAGCTGTATCGCCGCTTCCACACTCTCGATATCGACGCTGCCAGCGAGATGCGCGGATGAATCTTCTCTATCTGACTTTCGTATTCCCTCTTATAGGTTTCCTGCTGCTGGCGTTCTCACGCGGCCGCCTCTCGGAAAACCTGTCGGCGCTGATTGGCGTCGGTTCCATCGGCTTGTCTGCCATCGTCACGGCTTATGTGATCTGGCAATTCAACGTCGCGCCACCTGAAGGCGGTCACTACACCATGGTGTTGTGGCAGTGGATGGCGGTGGAAGGCTTTACGCCGAACTTCGCGCTGTACCTGGATGGTCTGTCCCTGACCATGCTCGGTGTGGTGGTCGGCGTCGGCTTCCTGATCCACCTGTTCGCGTCCTGGTACATGCGCGGTGAAGCCGGTTACTCGCGCTTCTTCGCCTACACCAACCTGTTTATCGCCAGCATGCTGTTCCTGGTCCTGGGCGATAACCTGTTGTTCCTGTACTTCGGTTGGGAAGGCGTGGGCCTGTGCTCGTACCTGTTGATCGGTTTCTACTACAGCAACCGCAACAACGGTAACGCGGCACTGAAAGCCTTCATCGTTACCCGTATCGGCGACGTGTTCATGGCCATCGGCCTGTTCATCCTGTTCGCGCAACTGGGCACGCTGAACATCCAGGAACTGCTGGTTCTGGCGCCACAGAAATTCCAGGCCGGCGACTTCTGGATGGTCATGGCGACCCTGATGCTGCTGGGCGGCGCTGTCGGTAAATCCGCGCAACTGCCGCTGCAAACCTGGCTGGCGGATGCGATGGCCGGTCCTACTCCGGTTTCGGCACTGATCCACGCCGCAACCATGGTGACCGCCGGTGTCTACCTGATCGCCCGTACTCACGGTCTGTTTGCCCTGGCGCCGGATATCCTGCACCTCGTCGGCATCGTCGGCGGTGTGACCCTGGTACTCGCCGGTTTTGCCGCACTGGTCCAGACCGACATCAAACGTATCCTCGCCTACTCGACCATGAGCCAGATCGGCTACATGTTCCTGGCACTGGGCGTTGGCGCGTGGGATGGCGCGATCTTCCACCTGATGACCCACGCCTTCTTCAAGGCGCTGCTGTTCCTTGCGTCCGGTGCGGTGATCGTTGCCTGCCATCACGAGCAGAACATCTTCAAGATGGGCGGCCTGTGGAAAAAACTGCCACTGGCCTACGCCAGCTTCATCGTCGGCGGCGCGGCTCTGTCGGCCCTGCCACTGGTCACCGCAGGCTTCTACTCCAAGGACGAAATCCTCTGGGAAGCGTTCGCCAGCGGCAACCACGGTCTGCTTTACGCAGGTCTGGTCGGTGCGTTCATGACGTCGCTGTACACCTTCCGCCTGATCTTCATCGCGTTCCACGGTGAAGTGAAGACCGAAGCGCACGCCGGTCACGGCATCGCTCACTGGCTGCCACTGTCGGTGCTGATCGTATTGTCCACCGCCATTGGCGCGATGATCGTTCCACCGCTGCACGGCGTGCTGCCGGAAAGCGTCGGCCATGCCGGCGGCGAAGCCAAGCACAGTCTGGAAATCGCATCGGGCGCCATCGCCCTGTCCGGTATCCTGCTGGCCGCGCTGTTGTTCCTCGGCAAGCGTCGTTTCGTCACTGCAATCGCCAACAGCGGCATCGGCCGCTTCCTTTCGGCCTGGTGGTTCGCTGCCTGGGGCTTCGACTGGATCTACGACAAACTGTTCGTCAAGCCATACCTTGCGATCAGCCACGCACTGCGCAGAGACCCGCTCGACCAGACCATCGGTCTGATCCCGCGTATGGCCAAAGGTGGTCACACCGCCCTGAGCCGTACCGAAACCGGTCAACTGCGTTGGTACGCGGCATCGATGGCAGCCGGCTCCGTGCTGGTCATCGGCGCCATCGTGCTGGTAGCGGTCTGATATGAACCTTGCGAACTTGCGAAAGGAATTGAGCCCGTCATGATTCTGCCTTGGCTAATCCTGATCCCCTTCATCGGCGGCCTGCTGTGCTGGATGGGTGAGCGCTTCGGCGCTACCCTCCCCCGCTGGATTGCGCTGTTGACCATGACCCTGGAACTCGCGCTCGGCCTCTGGCTGTGGGCCCACGGTAATTATTCATTTGCTCCGGCACCTGGCGCCGATCCGACCTGGGTGCTTGAGTTCAAGCACATCTGGATCGAGCGCTTCGGCATCAGCGTGCACCTGGCCCTCGACGGCCTGTCGCTGTTGATGATCCTGCTGACCGGTCTGCTGGGTATCCTCTCGGTACTCTGCTCGTGGAAAGAGATCCAGCGTCACGTTGGCTTCTTCCACTTGAACCTGATGTGGATCCTGGGCGGTGTCGTCGGCGTGTTCCTCGCCCTCGACCTGTTCATGTTCTTCTTCTTCTGGGAAATGATGCTGGTGCCGATGTACTTCCTCATCGCGCTCTGGGGTCACAGCTCTTCGGACGGCAAGAAAACCCGGATCTACGCGGCGACCAAGTTCTTCATCTTCACTCAGGCTTCCGGCCTGATCATGTTGGTGGCGATCCTGGGTCTGGTCCTGGTCAACTTCAACGACACCGGCGTGATTACCTTCAACTACGCCGACCTGTTGAAAACCAAGATGTCGCTGACCACCGAGTACATTTTGATGCTCGGTTTCTTCATCGCCTTCGCGGTGAAGCTGCCAGTCGTGCCGTTCCACTCCTGGTTGCCTGACGCTCACGCCCAGGCACCGACCGCGGGTTCGGTCGACCTGGCCGGTATCTTGCTGAAAACGGCTGCTTACGGTCTGCTGCGTTTCGCCCTGCCGCTGTTCCCGAATGCTTCGGCCGAGTTCGCGCCGTTCGCCATGACCCTGGGTCTGATCGGGATCTTCTACGGTGCGTTCCTGGCCTTCGCCCAAACCGACATCAAGCGTCTGATCGCCTACTCCTCCGTTTCCCACATGGGTTTCGTGTTGATCGGCATCTACTCCGGCAGCCAACTGGCACTGCAGGGCGCGGTGATGCAGATGCTGGCGCACGGCCTGTCGGCGGCGGCACTCTTTATCCTCAGTGGTCAACTGTACGAGCGTACCCACACCCGCGACATGCGTGAGATGGGTGGCCTGTGGTCGAAGATTGCTTACCTGCCGGCCATCAGCCTGTTCTTCGCAGCCGCGTCGCTGGGCTTGCCGGCTACCGGTAACTTTGTGGGTGAGTTCCTGATCCTGATCGGCACGTTCCCGAGCGCTCCATTGATCACTGTCCTCGCGACGTCCGGTCTGGTGTTCGGTTCGGTCTACTCACTGATCATGATCCACCGTGCCTACTTCGGCCCGTCCAAATCGGACGCGGTGCTGCATGGCATGGATGGTCGCGAACTGATCATGGTGGTCGGTCTGGCAGCGTTGCTGATTTTCATCGGCGTGTACCCGCAACCGTTCCTCGATACCTCTGCTGCGACGATGCATGGCGTGCAGCAATGGCTCGGCACCGCCTTCACTCAACTCGCTTCGGCCCGGTAAGAGCGCTATGGAATTCACGACTCAACACTTTATCGCGCTTGCGCCGTTGTTGATCACCAGCGCCACGATCATCGTGGTGATGCTGGCAATCGCCTGGCGCCGCAACCACTCGCAGACCTTCCTGATTTCCGTGGCGGGTCTGAACCTGGCGTTGCTGTCGATCCTGCCAGCCCTGAAAGTCGCGCCTCTGGCCGTGACTCCACTGCTGCAGATCGACACCTTCGCTTGCTTGTACATGGCGCTGATCCTGGTCGCCACCCTCGCTTGTGTGACCCTCGCCCACGCCTACCTCGGCGATGGCGGCTCGGGTTACCCGGGCAACCGTGAAGAACTTTACCTGCTGATCCTGATGGCCGCCGCCGGTGGCCTGGTACTGGTCAGCGCGCAGCACCTGGCCGGGTTGTTCGTCGGTCTGGAACTGCTCTCGGTACCGGTCTACGGTCTGGTGGCGTATGCCTTCTTCAACAAGCGTTCGCTGGAAGCCGGTATCAAGTACATGGTGCTGTCGGCCGCCGGTTCCGCGTTCCTGTTGTTCGGCATGGCGCTGCTCTATGCCGACTCCGGCAGCCTGAGCTTCGTCGGTATCGGCCAGGCCCTCGCGGCCACCGGCCTGCCAAGCTCGCTGGCGCAACTGGGCCTGGGCATGATGCTGATCGGTCTGGCGTTCAAGCTGTCGCTGGTACCGTTCCACCTCTGGACCCCGGACGTTTACGAAGGTGCTCCGGCACCGGTGGCCGCGTTCCTGGCCACCGCGTCGAAAGTCGCTGTGTTCGCAGTGATGGTGCGTCTGTTCCAGATCTCGCCGGCGGCGAGCAGCGGTGTACTGAGCGACGTGCTGACCATCATCGCCATCGCGTCGATCCTGTTCGGTAACCTGCTGGCACTGACCCAGAGCAACCTCAAGCGTCTGCTGGGTTACTCGTCTATCGCTCACTTCGGTTACCTGCTGATCGCCCTCGTGGCGAGCAAAGGTCTGGCCGTGGAAGCCATCGGCGTGTACCTGGTCACCTACGTGATCACCAGCCTGGGCGCGTTCGGTGTGATCACCCTGATGTCCTCGCCGTACAACGGCCGTGACGCGGATGCCCTGTACGAATACCGTGGCCTGTTCTGGCGCCGTCCGTACCTGACCGCCGTACTGACCGTGATGATGCTGTCCCTGGCCGGTATCCCGCTCACCGCGGGCTTCATCGGCAAGTTCTACATCATCGCTACCGGTGTCGAGTCGCACCAATGGTGGCTGGTCGGTTCCCTGGTACTGGGCAGCGCCATCGGCGTCTTCTACTACCTGCGTGTGATGGTCACCCTGTACCTGATCGAACCGAACCTGCGTCGCCACGATGCGCAACTGCACTGGGAACAACGTGCAGGCGGCGTGATGCTGCTGGCCATCGCTGCACTGGCGTTCTTCCTTGGGCTGTATCCGCAGCCGTTGCTGATCCTGGTTCAGCAGGCGGGGCTGGCGGGTTGATCGCGTAGCGATACTTGGTAGAAAACAGAAACGGCACCTTCGGGTGCCGTTTTTGCGTTTGTACGATTTGTTACCGCTGCACTCCCCTCCTCTCGCTATCCCCGAAAGCTCTCGCCGGACTATCCGCCTCGTCCTACAGCCAGCATTGAGCACTTGGCTCTATCTTGAGTGACTGCTGGATAGAGCAATCGAGGCGAGAACGAATAATGAAACGTGACATCTTTTTAGAATTGGTAGAAGGCTTCGACGCCTTGGCCGCTGAGCGCCAAGGTAAAGTCTCGCTGCTACACCCAAAAGCGAAAGCCGCCAAACTAGCCTCCGTCATCAATGAGGAACCACACAACTTTGCCGCCACCAAAAATTCTGGCTATATTTGTCCAGAATACGGGGGACACATGATGATCATCGTTCCGTTGGCAGAAGCAAAAAACAATCTATCTAAACTCGTCGATGACGCCGCCGCGGGACAGGTCATCACGATTACTAAACATGGTCGGGCACTTGCCCGCCTCGTTCCCGTGGGAAAACCCTGCGGACAGCGTATCGGAGCAATGAAAGGCAAACTGGTACTGCCCGAAGAGTTCGACGCCCCATTGCCGGACGACATGCTTGATGCTTTTGAAGGCGCTCAAGAATGAGGCTTCTGCTCGACACGCACATTTTGCTCTGGACGCTCAGTGATGACTCCAGGCTATCCGGCAAAGCCAGAACGCTAATTGAGAACGCTGCTGATATTTACGTCAGCGCAGCGACATTCTGGGAGATGGCGATCAAGGTCGGGCTGGGAAAGCTGAACGTTGACCTGGAAGAAATCCGGCAGTACTGCCTCGAAAGCGGGTTCATCGAACTGCCGGTGACTTCGGAACATGCCATCGCCGTAAAAGACCTCGAACATCACCATCGCGACCCGTTCGACCGCCTTATTGTTGCAACCGCCATGACAGAGCCGATGAAACTGCTCACCGCGGACCCGTTGGTTGCCAGGTACACAGATTTAGCAATCCTGGTTTAACCGGCCACCTCTTCCCTATCCTCCCCTGATATTGGAAAGGCCCGCAGCGTTAACTTGAACCGACACAAACACTACAGAAACGGCACCTTCGGGTACCGTTTTTGCGTTTGTGGGTTCGAGCGCAGATTCGGCGGTAAAAAGTCGCTGACTCAACACGCCGTTTTGTTAGAAACCTCTTTGTGCGTTATAGGCAAAGTCGTTGCGCACAGCACCCAAAGGATCACAAATCTCAGTCATCACGATTTTAACCCCTCCATGCAGCTGAAATTTCCGACAAATGCGTACGCCAAAATCGTTGGGCGAGTATGTTTTGAAATACAGCCCTATTCAGCGCCCACCCATTAATCACGAAAAAATCGTCAACCCGACAAATGATGTGTACGTATTTCATCCCCCCTTGAAAAATGACATTGAAACTTCCAGTCATTTTTGACCAACCCAACCCCTGACTTATACATTTGCTCCGTGCTCGATACGGCACATCCAACTTCTAACAAACGGAGTTTAATCATGGGTTACATGAGTAGCTGGAACGCCAACAAAGTTATCGATCTTGAACAACAGGAAGCCCCTACGGCAGAGCAAATCGAAGAGCTGCAACTGACTGAGGCTGAACAGGCCGAACTGGAAGCTGTATAAAAAAACGGGGGGGGCCCTGCCCCCCGTTTCTCAAGGGAACGGACAATGGACAGGTTCACAATTGCTGAACGAGAACTCAACCTGGAGCAGGCCGAGCAGAGGATTCATGCCGAACTGGATGGCCTGGGACTCAGCGTCGACACCCGCACACTTGGCCGGCAGATCGTCGCGGTCCATGTTTCTGTCAGCGCCACCGATCCACACCGTACCGCCAGAGGATCGGGTAAAGGTTACCTGCAACACGCCCGTGTCGGTGCGCTTTATGAAACGCTGGAACATTATTTAAGTGACCCGTTCAATACTTCCGATATTCACTATGTAGCCCCGCGGTATTTTTCCAATACGCCACTATTTGCCGACGATACTGTCCTTGCACATATCGTCAAACAACCCCATGCCTTAACAGGCTGCCGAACGTATACGAGCGCTCTAAATCACACTTCATTTTCTTATCCGGTCGCGCTGAGCACTCCCGGATATTCACGGCACGCGCTGGAACAAGACACAACAAACTACGGCGCACTGCAGCGTTATGCCAGCAATAGTGGAACGGCTATTGGCGCAAGTTATAACGAGGCGGTATTGCATGCGGCCAATGAATGCATAGAGCGTGATGCACTTTCGTTGTTTCTACTGAAACACTTTTACTACGAAGTCCACCCTCCCTTGCGCCGCATTGCGCGTATGTCCCCTCAAGACGCTCTGGGTCGGCTATGGCTGGACGCCGAAGCGGAGATCGGCGCTGAGATTATCCTTGTCGACATCAGCACTGAATTTCTTGCGCGAACCTTTCTGGCCTTTTCAACCGCACCTTGGGCCCCGCCACGAGTCTTCGGCACCGGTTGCTCGATCAGTGCCCGGCATGGTGCCTGGCGAGCGCTAACCGAACTGGTGCAGTTGCATCACTCGGCCTCGGAACCTGAGTTCAGAGACTATCTGAACAACGCCCAACGTCATTTGACTAAATTCCCTCGCCTGTTGCGCTGCCTGCGATTCGATCTGTACCCACTGTTGAACCTGTGCGAGCAACAAACGGTGAACTTGCCCGTCGCCCACGATGATCGGCCATTGGCCGAGCAAATCGACTTGCTGGCCGAAGACCTGCACCGGCATGGGCGCACGCTGGGCATTGCGCAGCTTCATCAGACTGAGCTCGGAACCACCCTGGTCAATGTCCTCATTCCGGGGCTGGAGCGTTTTTTCGTTGTTTCCAGCGGCAATGTGGTGATCCCGCAGGCGCGGGGGCAGCACCTGGAAAACAGGCATGGAGTGCCGGCATGAACCCTCGATTCGATACGAGCGACCCCTTTCGAGAACAACGGCTGGCTGATACCTTCGCCCATTCCCTTGCATCCCCGGGCGAACTCAATCGCTACATCGAGCCTTTGGGGCCAGGACTGCACCATCTCTTCGTTTTGCGTATTAATGACCGCGACTGGGTAGGCCGAAAAGTCCTGCAACATACTGAGCCTGACGGCTGGCACATCAACAGCCTGCTTAGGCCCTGGATGTTGCTCGGCCCGCTGGCTCAACTGCATTGGGGTAATGAAGGTGCAGTGATCTCTTTTCGAGGGGTGACCCCGCAAGAAAAGGAAACGGCTTTCCACATCGCGCAGACTCAGCCAGACAGCGAAGTCTATTTCCCGTTTCCTGCCACTGACGGCACAGGGCAGGAGTTTGTATGCCCGCCCGAATACTGGCAGTGCACCAAGTCGCTCGTCACGCAACTGGATGCCGACGAAAGTCACTTTCGCCAGCATTGTGCAGCCTTACTCAAAACGATATCGGGCGCCGGCACAGTGATCCATGATCCGGCGTGTTCGACTGGCGAGTTCATTGCGCACCTGGCCCGCGAGCTCCCGGATCGTCGTTGTCTGGGCTCTGATCGATCGGTTTCGATGATCGAGCACGCCAAAATTCGTCATGCCACCTCATCCGCCGAGTTTTACCTGGCCGATGCCCGCAACGTCGCCTCATCCGGCGTTAAATGTGATGTTCTGATACTGCGTTTCCTCAATGCCGAAGTGATGACTCGCACCGACGCGCAGCAAACATTGCTCGATATGGCACCGTGCGTGAACCCGGGCGGCACGATTATCGTTTTTGGTCATACGCCAGTATTGATCGCTGTTCCCTACATGGCCCAGGTATTGAAACTGGAGTTGATTTCCAGCGTAGCGGCCCGCCCTGGGCACAAGGAATTGTTTCAGTTCTATCGGCTGAGGGTTCCCCTCTGATGGCTGCCTTCCTGAACAAAGGCTACTACCCAACCGGTGACGGCCACCATCTCTACTGGGAGCGGCACGGTACACCGGGCAGCGAACCGATATTTTTCCTGCATGGCGGGCCGGGTGGTCGCAGCACTCCCCAGCACCTTGCGTTCTTTGATCTGCGATGTTTCGACATCATTGTGTTCGACCAGCGTGGCTGCGGTCGCTCCCGTCCTCTCGGAGAGCTCCAGCACAACAATACCGGGCTATCCGTTGAAGACATCGACGCCCTGCGTCGACATTTTGGTTTCGACAAAATCAGCTTGGTGGGCGTTTCATGGGGAAGCTGGCTGGCCATTCAATACCAGCAGCGCTATCCCGATGTCATTCTTAAAACCACATTGGTCTCGGTGTTCATACCGTTTGCGGCGAATGTAAGCGCCTACGATAAAACCTTGAGCGAGGGTTTATCTGAAATAACCAATGGCTCCCACGGCGCCAGTGCGCGGGTTATCTACCAGATACTGAGCAAGGGTTGCGAGGTGCAACAACGTCAGGCAGCCATCCACTGGTTGCAGGCCATTTTGCAATTGAACGGGCAATCGACGCGCCTGTGCGCACTCGAAGATTTCGTCAATGAAGAAGCCGTGCGTGCCATCCGGCTGGAGTTGCATTACCACATCAATCACTACTTCTTCACACGGGCGGACGAAAGTCTCTCGGTCGACGCCAATACCATGGTGATACAAGGCATCAGAGACACCTTCGGCATGTCCAGCGTACGTTGGCTTCGCCAGCGCCAGAACATCCGTTGTCGTCTGCTCCACGCCGGACACAACGCCTTCGAACTCCCGATACTGAAAACCGTGCAGCAGTCACTGAAACGTGAAAGTGACCGTTAACAAAAACGGCACCCGAAAGTGCCGTTCAACACTGCAGAGAGCCTGTTACTTACGCGCCGCCTCCCACGATTTCAGCAGTTCGGCATAGCTCACGGTTTCACCTTTAGGCTTCTCGTTCGCCAGTTTCGGCTTCGGTGCACCCGGTTGGTCCAACCAGTACTGCGCGTCGCGCTCGGGGTTCATTTTCGGTGCGCAGGTGGCTTGTGCTTTCGAGCGTTCCAGACGGGTCATGATCGCGTCCTGATCCTTGGCCAGACCATCCAGCGCCTGTTGCGGGGTTTTCTCGCCGCTGGCGGCTTCGGCGATGTGGCTCCACCACAGTTGCGCCAAACGCGGGTAGTCCGGCACGTTGGTCCCGGTCGGGGTCCACTGCACGCGGGCCGGGCTGCGATAGAACTCGACCAGACCACCGAGTTTCGGTGCCAGGTCGGTCATCGCTTGCGAGTTGATGTCCGACTCGCGGATCGGCGTCAGGCCGACGATGGTTTTCTTCAACGATACGGTTTTCGAGGTCACGAACTGTGCATACAGCCAGGCCGCCAGTTTTTGCTTCTCAGGCGTGGACTTCATGAAAGTCCAGGAACCCACGTCCTGATACCCGAGTTTCATGCCCTCCTCCCAGTACGGCCCGCGCGGCGACGGTGCCATGCGCCATTTCGGCGTGCCGTCGGCATTCATCACCGGCAAGCCCGGTTTGGTCATGTCGGCGGTAAACGCGGTGTACCAGAAGATCTGCTGCGCGATGTTGCCCTGGGACGGCACCGGACCGGATTCGGAGAAGGTCATGCCCGCCGCTTCCGGTGGCGCATATTTCTTCAGCCAGTCGACGTATTTGGTGGTTGCATAGACCGCCGCCGGGCCGTTGGTGTCGCCGCCGCGGGTCACGCTGGAACCGACCGGATGGCAGTCCTCGACGCGGATGCCCCACTCGTCCACCGGCAAGCCGTTGGGAATGCCCTTGTCGCCAGCGCCGGCCATGGAGAACCAGGCATCGGTAAAGCGCCAGCCCAGGGACGGGTCTTTCTTGCCGTAGTCCATGTGCCCATAGATACGCTTGCCATCGATTTCCTTGACGTCTTCGCTGAAGAATTTGGCGATGTCTTCATAGGCCGACCAGTTCACCGGGACGCCCAATTCGTAGCCGTACTTTTCCTTGAACTTGGCCTTCAACTCTGGCCGTTCGAACCAGTCGGCGCGGAACCAGTAGAGGTTGGCGAACTGCTGGTCAGGCAGCTGATAGATCTTGCCGTCCGGCGCGGTGGTGAACGAGATGCCGATGAAGTCTTTGATGTCCAGGGTCGGCGAGGTGTAGGCCTTGCCTTCGTTGGCCATCAGGTCGGTGATCGATTCGGTTTTGCCGTAGCGAAAGTGCGTGCCGATCAGGTCCGAGTCGTTGACCCAGCCGTCATAGATGTTCTTGTCCGATTGCATCTGGGTCTGCAGCTTTTCCACCACGTCGCCTTCTTGCAGCAAGTCGTGGGTCAGCTTGATCCCGGTGATCTCGGTAAAGGCTTTGGCCAGCGTTTTGGATTCATATTCGTGGGTCGCGATGGTTTCCGAAACCACCTTGATGCTCATCCCGCGAAACGGTTCGGACGCCTTGATGAACCACTTCAACTCCGCGAGCTGCTGCTCTGGGGTGAGGGTGGACGGTGTGAATTCGCTGCCAATCCATTTCTTCGCGGCGTCTTCATAGGCATCGGCCCAGGCCGCAGCGCTCAACCCGCTGAGTGCCAGCATGGCTGCCAATGAAACGCTATGTCGCAGCTTATTGTTTTTGTCGAACATAGAGACCTCCTTTTAGGGTTTCGGAGCAACTTTGCCGAGCGATTCGACTAGCCCCAACGCATCACAGCAAACAGCCACACCAGGGACAACGCGAACGCAACCCAGATGCTCCAGTCGGTGACGCCGATTACCAGCAAATGCAGGTAGGCGCTGCCGAGAAGACCTATAAACAACCGATCGCCACGGGTGGTGGCAATCGGCAACAAACCACGCCGAAGAATGCTCGGCGAACGCAGTTCCCAGGTCGTCATGCCCACCAGGATCAAGGCAATGACGCTGAAGAATGCCGCCGTAGGGCCGGTCCAACTCATCCATTCCATCATCAGCTCCTCAGACCCGGCCCAGGGCAAAGCCCTTGGCCACGTGGTTGCGAACAAACCAGATCACCAGCATACCCGGCAGGATGGTCAACACCCCCGCTGCCGCCAGCACGCCCCAGTCGATACCGGACGCCGAGACCGTGCGCGTCATCACCGCCGCAATCGGTTTGGCGTTGACCGACGTCAGCGTTCGCGCCAGCAGCAGTTCGACCCAGGAAAACATGAAGCAGAAAAACGCCGTCACACCGATCCCGGAGCCAATCAGCGGAACGAAAATCTTCACGAAGAACTTGGGGAAACTGTAGCCGTCGATGTAGGCGGTTTCGTCGATCTCCTTCGGCACGCCGGACATGAAGCCCTCAAGAATCCACACCGCCAACGGCACGTTAAACAGGCAATGAGCCAACGCGACGGCGATGTGCGTATCGAACAAACCGATCGAGGAATACAGCTGGAAGAACGGCAGCAAAAACACCGCCGGTGGTGCCATGCGGTTGGTCAGGAGCCAGAAAAACAGGTGCTTGTCACCGAGGAACCGATAGCGCGAGAACGCATACGCCGCTGGCAATGCCACGCTCAGCGAAATCACCGTGTTCAGGCTCACGTAGTACAGCGAGTTGAGGTAACCGGTGTACCAGGCCGGATCGGTGAAGATCACCTTGTAGTTGGCGAAGGTAAAATCCTGCGGAAACAACGTCAGGCCGCTGAGGATTTCGGTGTTGCTCTTGAAGGACATGTTCAGCAGCCAGTAGATCGGCACCAGCAGGAACAGGATGTAGATCAGCAGCGGAATGAGCTTTCTTTTACTCATGGCAGACCTCAGCGGTTGGCGTCAGAGTGAGTCATGGCCGTATAGAACAGCCAGGACACCAACAGGATGATCAGGAAGTACACCAGCGAGAAAGCCGCCGCCGGGCCGAGGTCGAACTGCCCGATCGCCATTTGCGTCAGGGTCTGGCTCAAGAACGTCGTGGCATTCCCCGGACCGCCACCGGTCAGCACAAACGGCTCGGTGTAGATCATGAAACTGTCCATGAACCGCAACATCACCGCGATCAACAGCACGCTCTTGAGCTTGGGCAACTGGATGTGTCGGAAAACCGCCCAGGCCGATGCCCGATCAATCCGCGCCGCCTGGTAGTACACGTCCGGAATCGCCCGCAGCCCCGAGAAACACAACAGCGCCACCAACGACGTCCAGTGCCAGACGTCCATCACCAGCACCGTGACCCAAGCGTCCATGGTGTTGGCCGCGTAGTTGTAGTTCAGGCCCATGGCCTTGAGGCTGGCGCCGAGCAATCCAATGTCCGCCCGACCGAAGATCTGCCAGATGGTGCCGACCACGTTCCACGGAATCAGCAACGGAATCGCCAGAATGATCAGCACCAGCGACGACCAACGACCCTTGGTCGGCATGGTCAGGGCGATCGCGATGCCCAGCGGGATTTCGATCAGCAGCACACAGCCGGAGTAGATGAACTGACGCAGTAATGAGTCATGCAGGCGCGGATCGAGCAGCACTTGCTTGTACCAGTCGGCGCCGACGAAGTAGCGGCTGGACTGGTCGAAGATGTCCTGCACCGAGTAGTTGACCACCGTCATCATCGGGATCACCGCACTGAACGCCACCAGCAAAAACACCGGCAACACCAGCCACCAGGCCTTGTTGTTCTGCACCTTGTTCATGGCTACGTCTCCAGGAGATATTCGTCGGCATACACCATCAACCATTGAGCCGGGAAGCTGATGTAGGCGGTTCCCTCAGGCACTGGCTTGTCTTCGGCCAGGCGCACTTTCAAAGGGGCGCCGTCGAGGTTCAGGGTCATGATCTTGTAGGTGCCAAGGTCTTCGACGTGTACGACCTGTGCCTGCATCGCCTCATCAAACGGCTCGTCCCACACATGCACGAACTCCGGACGGATGCCGACTTTCAGGGTTTTCCACTCGGACTCTGCGATGCGTTTCTGTTGAGCATCGGAAAGTGGCAAATGAGTCGAGGCGAAACCGACACCGCCTGGCTGCGGCTGAACCTCGATCAGGTTCATCCCCGGACTACCGATGAAATAGCCGACAAAGGTGTGGCTCGGCCGCTCGAACAGTTCTCGCGGCGTACCGAATTGCACAATCTGCCCGCCGTACATCACCGCGATCTTGTCGGCGAAGGTCGAGGCTTCGAGCTGATCGTGGGTGACGTAGACCATGGTGATGTTGAACTGCTCGTGGATCTGCTTGAGCTTGCGCCTCAGCTTCCACTTCAGGTGCGGGTCGATCACGGTCAGCGGCTCATCGAACAGGATCGCCGACACGTCATCGCGCACCAGCCCACGGCCCATGGAGACTTTCTGTTTTTCATCGGCGGTGAGGTTGCGCGCCTTCTTGCTCAGCAGCGCCTGGAGGTCGAGGACTTCGGCGATTTCCTGCACCTTGCTGTGAATTTTCGCCTCGGCCATGCCCTGATTGCGCAGCGGGAAGGCCAGGTTGTCGAACACCGTCATGGTGTCGTAGACCACCGGAAACTGGAAAACCTGGGCGATGTTGCGTTTCTCCGGGGTCAGGTCGTTGACCACTTTGCTGTCGAACAGCACTTGGCCCTGAGACGGACTGAGCAGCCCCGAAATGATGTTGAGCAAGGTCGACTTGCCGCAGCCCGAAGGCCCGAGCAGCGCATAAGCACCGCCCTGCTCCCAGACGTGGTCCATCTCACGAATCGCATAATCCTCGGGGCCAGAAGGCGTGCGGGTGTAACTGTGGGCGAGGTGCTGCAAACGAATTTCGGCCATCAGGCAACCCTCGCGATACGTCGACCGGGCGCCTGGACCAGCCGCCCCTGCGTATCGAAGACAAACAGTTTATGGGTCGGGATATAGATGCGAATCGGCGCATCGACGTCGTATTCGTGAACGCCGGGCAAGTGCAGCACCAACAGGAAATGCTCGTTGCGCACGTGCAGGAAGGTTTCCGAACCGCTGATCTCGGCCACCTCGACGGTCACCGCCAACTCCAGGTCATCGTCGTTGCTCGGCACCAGCGAAATATGGCTGGGCCGTACGCCAAAGCGGAACTCGCCCTCGCCCACCGGCCGCAAATCGACGTTGAGCGGGAAGTGCACGAAATTGGCGAAGCTGACTTCGTTGCCGACGATACGTCCCGGCATCAGATTGATCGGCGGCTCGGAGAACAGCTCTGCCGCCAGCACGGTTTGCGGCTGGTGATACACCTCGGAAGACTTGCCACTCTGGATCACCCGGCCTTCGTGAAGAATGGTGGTGGTGCCGCCCAGCGCCAACGCTTCGTTGGGTTCGGTGGTGGCATAGATGGCGATGGTGTGGTGGGCCTTGAACAGCTCGCGCATTTCCTGGCGCAGTTCTTCGCGCAGTTTGTAGTCGAGGTTCACCAGCGGTTCGTCGAACAGGATCAGCTCGGCATCCTTGACCAGCGCCCGGGCCATGGCCGTGCGCTGTTGCTGACCACCGGAGAGTTCGAGGGGGTGGCGCTGGAGGAATTTCTCGATGCGCAGCATCTTCGCGGTTTCCAGCACTTTGCTCTGGATCAGCTCATTGGAAACGCCGCCCTGGCGCAATGGCGAGGCGATGTTCTCGAACACCGTCATGGTCGGATAGTTGATGAACTGCTGATAAACCATCGACACGTTGCGCAAACGCACCGGGCGCTGGGTGACGTCGACGCCGTTCATCAGGATGCGGCCGCTGTCAGGCTTGTCCAGACCGGCCATCAGGCGCATGAGACTGGTTTTGCCGGACAGCGTGCGCCCGAGCAAAACGTTGAAGGATCCGGCTTCGAAACTAAGGCACGCATCATCGATCCAGGTCTGGCCCTCGACGGTGCGGCTGACGTGCTCCAGGGTTAATGACATGGCTCGGCCTTTTTTTTATTTGGAGTCAAGCGACCGAAGCGATAGAGCGACATTCGTGCCACAAATTGCAAGCCGTTGATCCGGCTTGAAAATCCTTCAAATGGAGGAGCAACCGCATTCGTTGCTGAACAGAAATGAACAACCGCGGCTGAACAATTGAACAATCCAACCGTTGACAATGAACAATAGTGAACAACACTCTACGGATGCTTTTGGCTCGCAAAGACGAGCGCATAACAAAAAAAACAAAGCATTTTCAGAGATCGACTGCCATGGTCGTACCCGCCTTGCCGCTCTCCCACGACGCCATCATTCAGGACTCCTGGTCCCGTTGCCGCGCGTTCGGCCTCAATCATCAGAGCGCCCCGGCGTTCGACCAGCTGCCGGCCGAGGGCATCGCGCAATTGCTGGAGAGTCAGCACTCACTGGTGCAAACCACTCACCAGGAAGTCCTGCCGTACTACGAGAACATCCTCAGCAACTCCAACTGCCTGATCATGCTCGCCGACAATCAGGGCCAGGTGCTGACGTCCTGGGGCACCCAGCGTTTTATCGAGCCGAACCTGACCCGCGGTTTCAGCGCCGGTGCCAGCTGGATGGAACGCTGCAGCGGCACCAATGCGATCGGCACCGCCCTCGCCTGCGAGCAGGCGGTGCACATCGAGCACGACGAACATTTCCTCAAGGCCAACCGTTTCATGACCGGTTCCGCCGCACCGATTTTCGATGCCGAACGCAAAGTCATCGCGGTGCTGGATGTGTCCAGCGACAGCTACCTGCCGCCGTCCCACACGCTTGGCATGGTCAAGATGATGAGTCAGACCGTGGAAAACCGGCTGATCCTCAACCTGTTCCATGGCCAGCATTTCCAACTGACCTTCAACACCGGGCTGAACAACCTCGACAGTCAATGGGCCGGGCTGCTGATCTTTGACGAAACCGGTCAGGTGCTGTCTGCCAACCGCAGGGCCGACAATCTGCTGGGCATCAGTCTGTCGCGGGTCAGTGTCGAAAGCCTGTTCAAAGTCTCGCTGCTGGAGTTGTTGAACCAGCCGGACGGCCTGCCCTTCGCCTTGCAAACCTCAGGACGCAACCGCTTCCAGTGCCTGTTGAAGCGGCCGAAACAGGCAGTGATTCAGGCGCGGGTGTTTGCCGAGCCCACGGTGGCGGCACCGGCAGCGATCAGCCTCAATACCCTGCATTTCGGTGACAGCCGCGTGGAAAAAGCCGTGCGCCAGGCCGAGCGGTTGCTGGAAAAAGACATTCCGTTGTTGATCCACGGCGAAACCGGGGTCGGCAAGGAAGTCTTCGTCAAAGCCCTGCATCAGGCCAGTTCCCGGAGTAAAAAACCGTTCATTGCCGTCAACTGTGCCGCCATCCCCGCCGAACTGGTGGAGTCTGAGCTATTTGGCTACGAGAAAGGCGCGTTCACTGGTGCTAACCAGAAAGGCAGCATCGGGCTGATCCGCAAGGCTGACAAAGGCACGCTATTCCTCGATGAAATCGGTGATATGCCGTTGCCGACTCAGGCTCGGCTGCTGCGAGTGTTGCAGGAGCGTTGCGTGCAACCGGTGGGCAGCAGCGAGTTGTTCCCGGTGGATATCCGGATTATTTCCGCGACCAACCGCTCGTTACGCGAACAGGTGCAACTCGGGCGGTTTCGTGAAGATCTCTATTACCGGATTGGTGGTTTGACCCTGGAACTGCCGCCGTTAAGAGAACGCAGTGATAAAGCGGCCTTGTTCAAACGCCTGTGGGAACAGCACCGCGAACCGAGCCAATGGGCCGGTTTGAGCAGAGAGGTATTGGAGTTGTTCGGGCGCCACCCGTGGCCGGGGAATTTGCGCCAGGTCAGCAGCGTGATGCAGGTGGCGCTGGCCATGGCCGAGGAACAACCGGTGCGGCCGGAGCATTTGCCGGATGATTTTTTTGTGGATATGGAGATGGAGCCGGTTGAAACGCCGGAGCCGCTGGCGGTCGATCTGAATGATGCCGAGGATTTGAATCGGCAGTTGCAGGCGGCTGGGGGGAACATCTCCCATTTGGCGCGGCGGTTGGGGGTTAGTCGCAATACCCTCTACAAGCGATTGCGCCAGTCTGAGTGACGCGTAGGCCGCACTGCCGGTGTTCGGTTTGAGACCTTCGCGAGCAAGCCCGCTCCCACAGGGGAATTGAGTCGTACACACAACTCAAACATGGCGAAGATCCAATGTGGGAGCGGGCTTGCTCGCGAAAGCGCCTGCCCAGACACCGCTGCACTCGCGAACAAACCAAAAACAAAAACCCGCACAAGGCGGGTTTTGTCTGTAACAGAAGCAGCAATCAGTCAGCCAGACGCCAGGTCGTCCCGCCCTTCCCGTCTTCCAGCACCACACCCATGGCGGTGAGCTGGTCGCGGATACGGTCGGATTCGGCCCAGTCTTTACCCGCACGAGCCGCCAGACGCGCAGCAATCAGCGCATCAACCTCAGCCGCATCAACCCGCCCTTCGGCACCGGCCTGCAGGAAGTCATCGGCTTCAAGCTGCAACACACCCAGCACGCTCGCGAGTTCTTTCAAACGAGCCGCCAGACCTGCTGCCGCATTGAGATCGCTCTCACGCAGACGGTTGATCTCGCGGACCATCTCAAACAACACCGCGCAAGCTTCCGGCGTGCCGAAGTCGTCGTTCATCACCTGGGTGAAGCGCTCGACAAAGGCTTCGCCGCCAGCCGGCGCCACGCTCGGCAGGCCTTTCAACGCGTGGTAGAACCGCTCGAGTGCGCCCTTGGCGTCCTTGAGGTTGTCTTCCGAATAGTTGATCGCGCTGCGGTAATGACTCGACACCAGCAGGTAACGCACGACTTCCGGGTGGTACTTTTCCAGCACGTCGCGAATGGTGAAGAAGTTGTTCAAGGACTTGGACATCTTCTCGCCATTGATGCGAATCATGCCGCAATGCATCCACGCGTTGGCGTAGGTCTTGCCGGTGGCCGCTTCGCTCTGGGCAATTTCGTTTTCGTGGTGCGGGAACTCGAGGTCGCTGCCGCCGCCATGAATGTCGAAGGTCTCGCCCAGGCAGCAGGTCGACATCACCGAGCACTCGATGTGCCAGCCCGGACGACCGTCGCCCCAAGGCGATGGCCAGCTTGGCTCGCCCGGCTTGGTGCCTTTCCACAGCACGAAATCCAGCGGGTCCTGTTTCGACTCGTCGACTTCGATCCGCGCACCGATGCGCAGGTCTTCGATTTTCTTGCGCGACAGCTTGCCGTAGCCCATGAACTTGGCGACGCGGTAGTACACGTCGCCATTGCCCGGGGCGTAGGCGTAACCCTTGTCGATCAGGACCTGGATCATGCTCAGCATGCCCGGGATGTGGTCGGTGGCCCGCGGTTCCATGTCCGGCTTGAGGATGTTGAGGCGCGCCTCGTCCTCGTGCATCGCGGTGATCATGCGCTCGGTCAGCACGTCGAACGGCTCGCCGTTCTCCTTGGCCCGATTGATGATCTTGTCTTCGATATCGGTGATGTTGCGCACGTAGGTCAGGTTGTAGCCACTGAAGCGCAACCAGCGGGTCACCAGGTCAAACGCGACCATGCTGCGGCCGTGGCCAATGTGGCAGTAGTCGTACACGGTCATCCCGCAGACGTACATGCGCACATTGTTGCCATCCAGCGGCTTGAAGACTTCTTTGCTCTTGGTGAGCGTGTTGTAGATAGAAAGCACGTTAGATTCCTTGAATCACTGGCCCCACGAATCACGCAAGGTCACGGTACGGTTGAATACCGGATGACCGGGTTTCGAGTCCTTGATATCCGCGCAGAAGTAGCCTTCGCGCTCGAACTGGAAACGGTCTTCCGGCTGTGCATTGCCCAGCGAGGGTTCAGCACGACAACCGGTGAGGACTTGCAGCGAGTCAGGGTTGATGTTGTCCAGGAAACTGGCGCTGTCTTCGGCCTTCTCAGGGTTGGCCGAACGGAACAGGCGATCGTACAGACGCACTTCACACTCGACGCTGGCCGCGGCCGGCACCCAGTGCACCACGCCTTTGACCTTGCGGCCTTCAGGATTCTTGCCCAGGGTTTCCGGATCGTAGGAACAACGCAGTTCGACGATGTTGCCATCGGCGTCCTTGATCGCTTCGTCGGCGCGGATCACGTAGCTGCCGCGCAGACGCACTTCGCCGTTCGGCTCAAGGCGTTTGTAGCCTTTTGGCGGCTCTTCCATGAAGTCTTCACGGTCGATGTAGAGCTCACGGGCGAACGGCAGAACACGCACGCCCATGTCTTCTTTCGGGTGGCATGCCAATTCGAGGTTCTCGACCTGACCTTCCGGGTAGTTGGTGATCACGACTTTCAGCGGACGCAGCACGCACATGGCACGCGGGGCGCTGTGGTCGAGGTCGTCACGGATGCTGAATTCGAGCATGCCGAAGTCGACCACGCCGTCGGAACGGTTGGTGCCGACCATGTCGCAGAAGTTGCGGATCGATTTCGGCGTGTAACCACGGCGGCGGAAGCCGGACAGCGTGGACATGCGCGGATCGTCCCAGCCAAGAACGTGCTTTTCATCGACCAGTTGCTTGAGCTTGCGCTTGCTGGTGATCGTGTAGTTCAGGTTCAGACGGCTGAATTCGTACTGACGCGGTTGCGCTGGCACGGGCAGGTTCTCGAGGAACCACTCGTACAGCGGACGATGGCTTTCGAACTCCAGGGTGCAGATCGAGTGGGTGATGCCTTCGATGGCGTCCGACTGACCGTGGGTGAAGTCGTAGTTCGGGTAGATGCACCACTTGTCACCGGTCTGGTGGTGGTGAGCGTGACGGATGCGATACATGATCGGGTCGCGCAGGTTCATGTTCGGCGAGGCCATGTCGATCTTGGCCCGCAGCACACGTGCGCCGTCCTTGAATTCACCGGCCTTCATGCGGGTGAACCAGTCCAGGTTTTCTTCCACGGAACGATCGCGGAACGGGCTGTTCTTGCCCGGCTCGGTCAGGCTGCCACGGTATTCCTTGGCCTGTTCAGGGCTCAGGTCGTCGACGTAGGCTTTGCCGGCCTTGATCAGTTCAACGGCCCAGTCGTGCAACTGGTCGAAATACTGCGAGGCGTAGCGCACTTCACCGGACCATTCGAAGCCCAGCCATTTGACGTCGCTTTCGATCGCGTCGATGTATTCCTGGTCTTCCTTGGCCGGGTTGGTGTCGTCGAAACGCAGGTGGGTGACGCCGCCAAATTCCTGGGCCAGGCCGAAGTTCACGCAAATCGACTTGGCGTGACCAATGTGCAGGTAGCCGTTGGGCTCAGGCGGGAAACGGGTGACGATCTGCGTGTGCTTACCCGAGTCCAGGTCCGCCTGGATGATCGGGCGCAGGAAATTGACCGGCACGGCAGGGCCGGTCTTGGAATTCGAGGTAGGGTCGACAGTGGGCTTGCTCATAGGATCCTTGAACGTACAAGTGCGCGGCCAGTTGGCCAAATCAAAGCGGCTGTTAAAACAAAGGGGCTTATCATAGCCGATGCCGTCAAGTCGCTGACAGCGCAGGGCAAAAAACGGCTGCATTTAATCGGATGCAAATGAAAAACAGCCTCGAAATTCGCGCTTGGCACGCTAAACTGCGCATCTTGGCCAAAATTGGCCGGACCGGTTGAGGGCTTCAACGCCCCGGAACCCACGAATTCATATCAAGAGTACCGATCATGACCCAAGTCAAACTGACCACCAACCATGGCGACATCGTCCTGGAACTGAACGCTGAAAAGGCACCGCTGACCGTTGCCAACTTCATCGAGTACGTCAAAGCCGGTCACTACGAAAACACCGTTTTCCACCGCGTCATCGGTAACTTCATGATCCAGGGCGGCGGCTTCGAGCCAGGCATGAAAGAAAAGAAAGACAAGCGCCCAAGCATCCAGAACGAAGCCGACAACGGCCTGCCGAACGAGAAGTACACCGTGGCCATGGCTCGCACCATGGAACCGCATTCGGCTTCCGCCCAGTTCTTCATCAACGTGGCTGACAACAGCTTCCTGAACCACAGCGCCAAGACCACTCAGGGCTGGGGCTACGCGGTATTCGCCAAAGTCGTTGCAGGCACCGACGTGGTCGACAAGATCAAAGGTGTTTCCACCACCATGAAGTCCGGCCACCAGGACGTACCTGCAGAAGACGTGATCATCGAGAAAGCCGAGATCATTGAGTGATACTGCTGATTTCAGACTTGCATCTGGAAGAGGAGCGCCCGGACATCAGCCGGGCGTTTCTGGATTTGCTCGCCGGACGCGCCCGCTCGGCGAGTGCGTTGTACATCCTGGGCGACTTTTTCGAGGCGTGGATTGGCGACGATGCCATGACGCCGTTCCAGCGTTCCATCTGCCAGGCCCTGCGCGATCTTAGCGACAGCGGCACGGCCATTTTTCTGATGCACGGCAATCGCGACTTCATGCTCGGCCAGGCCTTTTGCAAACAGGCCGGCTGCACGTTGTTGAAAGACCCGAGTGTCGTGCAGTTTTACGGCGAGCCGGTGCTATTGATGCACGGCGACAGCCTCTGCACCCGCGACGAAGCCTATATGAAGCTGCGTCGCTATCTGCGTAATCCGATCACCCTGTTCATCCTCCGGCACTTGCCTCTGCGGACTCGCCATAAACTGGCGCGCAAGCTGCGCAGTGAAAGCCGTGCGCAGACGCGGATGAAGGCCAATGACATTGTTGATGTCACGCAGGAAGAAGTGCCGCGGATCATGCAGGCATTTGGCGTGAAAACGCTGATCCATGGGCATACCCATCGTCCGGCCATCCACAAGTTGCAGATTGGCGAGCAGGCGGCCAAACGCATTGTGTTGGGGGATTGGGATCGTCAGGGGTGGGCGTTGCAGGTGGATGAGCAAGGGTTTGCGTTGGCGCCGTTCGACTTCGCCCCGCCGCCGCAGCTGGCAGCACCTTCTGCCTGATCTTCCGGCCTCAGTGACCCGAGGCCGCCGGCCCCGCCTTCGCCGCAAACGGCGGTTTCGCCAGCCATACCAGCACAATCAACCCCAAGAATGCCCACCCCAGCAACGTGAAGTAATCCACGGTGGAGAGCATGTACGCCTGACTGGTCAGCACATGATCCAGTTGCGCATACGCCGGACTGCTCGCTCCGCCCAGGCTGTTCAGCGCCTCGCGGGTAGCCGGCTCATAGGTGCTGATGCTTTCGCTCATATAGGCGTGGTGCTGATCGGCCCGGCGAATCCAGATCCAGGTCGTCAACGACGCCGCAAAACTACCGCCCAAGGTCCGCAGGAACGTCGCAAGGCCTGCGCCGTCGGCGATCTGGCTCGGTGGCAGGTCTGACATCAGAATGCTCAAGGTCGGCATGAAGAACAGCGCCACGCCAATCCCCATGAACAGCTGCACCAGAGCGATGTGCTGGAAGTCCACTTCGTTGGTAAACCCGGCACGCATGAAGCAGCTCAGGCCAATTGCCAGGAACGCCAGACCGGCCAGCAGCCGCAGGTCGAATTTGTGTGCGTATTTGCCGACAAACGGCGACATCAGCACCGGCAGAATCCCGATCGGCGCCACCGCCAACCCCGCCCACGTCGCCGTGTAACCCATCTGGGTCTGCAGCCATTGCGGCAGGATCAGGTTGATCCCGAAGAACCCGGCGTAACCCAACACCAACACAATGGTGCCGATGCGGAAATTGCGGTAAGCGAACAGCCGCAGATTGACCACCGGGTGTTTGTCGGTCATTTCCCAGATCACGAACACCGCCAGCGCTATCACCGAAATGGCCGCGCCGATGAGGATGAAGTTCGACTCGAACCAGTCCAGGTCGTTGCCCTTGTCGAGGATCACCTGCAACGCACCGACGCCAATGATCAGGGTGATCAAACCGACGTAATCCATCGGCTGATAGCTGGTTTCCACCGGCCGCGCCTTGAGTTGCTGGCGCACCACCATCACCGCGAAAACACCGATCGGCACGTTGATAAAGAAGATCCACGGCCAGCTATAGCTGTCAGTAATCCAGCCGCCGAGGATGGGGCCGGCAATCGGCGCCACCACCGTGACCATCGCCAGCAACGCCAGGGCCATGCCGCGCCTGGCGGGCGGATAGACGGCAATCAGCAGCGTTTGAGTCATCGGGTACAGGGGACCCGCCACCAGACCTTGAAGCACCCGAAAGCCAATCAGCTCCGGCATCGAGGTCGAGATACCGCACAGGAACGAAGCCAGCACGAACAGAATCGTCGCCCAGAGAAACAGCTTCACCTCGCCGAAGCGCCGGCTGAGCCAACCGGTCAGCGGCAGCGCGATGGCGTTGCTCACGGCGAACGAGGTAATCACCCAAGTGCCCTGCTCCGAACTCACGCCCAGGTTGCCGGAAATCGTCGGCAGCGCCACGTTGGCGATGGTGGTGTCGAGCACTTGCATGAAGGTCGCCAGCGACAGGCCGATGGTGCTGAGCAACAGGCTGGGCGGCATAAAAGAGGCGTTATTGCTCATCGCGAATCCTTTGGAACTCGGCTGGCGCGGCGCCTTTTAACGGGCGCCGCTGAGGGATTGGCGAATCAGCGTTGAACGGTTTTACTGACCGCAGCGCTGTTGTCGTGAATCAACTGAGTGATCATCGCGTCGGCTTCGGCCAACTGACGGTCATACACATTGGTGCTGAACGAGGCCTTTTGCGGCGGCTGTTGCGCCAGCACCGGGCCGCTCTGGTCGCGCAGGTTCACATCGACCTGAGTCGACAGGCCGACCCGCAACGGGTGCTTGGCCAGTTCTTCGGCGTTGATGTGAATCCGCACCGGCACCCGCTGGACGATCTTGATCCAGTTACCGGTGGCGTTCTGCGCTGGCAGCAAGGCAAACGCGCTGCCGGTACCGGCGCCGAGGCTGTCGATGGTGCCGCTGAACTTCACATCGCTGCCGTAGAGGTCAGCTTCGATGTCCACCGGTTGGCCGATGCGCATGTCACGCAGTTGGGTTTCCTTGAAGTTGGCGTCGATCCACAGCTGATCCAGCGGAATGACCGCCATCAACGCGGTGCCCGGCTGGACGCGTTGGCCCAGTTGCACCGAGCGCTTGGCCACATAACCGGTGACCGGCGCAATCAAAGTGCTGCGCGAGTTATTCAAGTAAGCCTGACGCAATTGCGCGGCAGCGGACATCACGTCCGGGTGCGACGACACCACAGTGTCATCCACCAAAGCACTGGTGGTTTTCAGTTGCTGTTTGGCGTTGGCCAAGGCGTTTTGCGCCGAGGTCAAATCGTCGCGAGCGTGGGACAGTTCTTCCTGGGAAATCGCCCCGCCAGCGGCGAGGTTCTTCCGGCGATTGAAGTTGTCCTGAGCCTTTTGCACTTCAGCCTGTTGGGCGTTGACCTGGGCTTTCATGCCATCGACGTTGCTGTACAAACCACGAACCTGACGCACGGTGCGGGCCAGATTGGCCTGGGCACTTTGCAGACCGACTTCGGCGTCGTTCGGGTCGAAGTTGATCAGCACCTGGCCTTCGTGAACCAGGTCGCCGTCGTCGGCACCGATGCTGACCACGGTGCCGGTGACCAACGGAGTGATTTCCACCACGTTGCCGCTCACGTAGGCGTCGTCGGTGCTTTCGTTCCAGCGCCCGTAGAATTCGTGATAACCCCAGACGCCGACACCGGCGAGGATCACCACGATCGCGAGCACTACCAGCATGACTTTGCGTTTGCGCGGGTTGCTCGTGTCTTGAGCGTTGTCAGGGGATTGGGTTTTATCGGCAGTGGCCATGACAAGTACCTTGAATTAGTTGTGCTGCGTGGCTGGGGTTGCGTTGGCTGCTGTCAGGGATTCGCCCTGGAAGCCGCCGCCCAGCGCCTGCATCAGTTGGATCGACAGGTCGATCTGCTCGGCATTCAGGTTGGCCAGCTGACGCTGGGCCTGGAGCAATTGCTGCTCGATGCTGAGCACGTCCAGGTAATTGCCGATGCCGGAACCGTAACGCTGGACCACGGTGTTGTAAGAATCCTGGGCAATGTCGGTGGCGTGCTGCTGAGCCCCGATCTGCCGGCCGATATCGCGTAACTGGTTGATGGTGTCGCTGACATCGCCCAGGGCTTTCACCAGGCTTTTGTTGTACTGCGCCACCGCGAGGTCGTAATCGGCGTCGCGGGAATCGAGGTCGGCACGCAGGCGGCCACCGTCGAAAATCGGCACCGAGATCGTCGGCGCGATGTTGAAGAAACGACTGGCCGAACCGAACATCGCATCGCCCAGCAACGACTCGGCACCGGCCGCGGCGCTCAAGTTGAGGTTGGGGTAGAAGCGGGTTTTGCCAGCGTCAATGTTCTTGCTCGCCGCCTCGACCCGCCAACGCGCGGCCACCAGGTCTGGACGACGACCGAGCAACTCGGCTGGCAGCACCGATGGCAACGCGACGGCGCTGGCCTGAAGAATTTTCGGTCGGGCGATTTCATTGCCGCGATCCGGGCCTTTACCGAGCAAGACGGCCAAGGCGATTTTCGCGCTTTGCAGGCGTTTCTCGGCGTCGATCAGGCTGGCTTCGGAGGTGGCTTCCAGACTTTCGGTTTGCTGGAACTGGTACTGACTGTCGATCCCCGAGCTCAGGCGACGCTGGCTCAGGTCGAGCATTTGCCTGGTGCGTTTGAGGTCTTCACTGGCCAGGTCGTAGACGATATGCGCTTGCCCCAGATCGCTGTAGGCGCGAGCCACGTCGGCGGACAATGTCAGCTGAGCGGCCTGTTGATCGACTTCGGCAGCACGGGCCTGGCCCAGTGCGGCTTCCCAGGCATCACGCTGCCCACCCCAGAGATCGAAGTTGTAATTGAAACTGGCGCCGATGTTTCGCACGGTGGAATAAGTGCCGCCCTGCCCGCTCGGGTCCTGATCCCGGGCCAGACGCGAACGGCTGACACCAGCGCTGGCATCGAGGGTCGGCATGCGTGCGGCATCTGCGGCATAGGCGGCGGCGCTGGCTTGGTGGGCGCGGGCGTCGGCGATTTGCATGTCGGGGCTGTCGTGCAGGGCTTCGCGGATCAAGCCGTCGAGCTGTGGGTCGCCGAGGCTTTTCCACCAGTCGCCTTTCGGCCAGGCCGCGGGCGACAGGGTCACACCGCTGAGGGATTGCCCGGCCTTGAGGGTTTTCGCATCGAGGCTTTTGCCCTCGGTCGTCAAGCCGCTGGAGCTGGCGCAACCCGCGAGGGTCATGGCCGCCAGCACCAGGCTCAGGCCAGTACGCAGGGTTTTACTGCTCATTTGTCACCTACCCGCAGCAACGTGATCGAGTCACCGGCTGCCACCAAAATTTTCTTCAGGATCTGTTCCAGGGTTTTCAATTCCTCTGGGGTGATCGCGCCAGCCAGTTCATTCATGGCGTCGGCGCCGATCTCCGGCAGGCGATCAGTCAACTGCTGGCCTTGCTCGGTCAGCACTAACTGAACCTGACGGCGGTCCGCTTCGGAGCGTTGGCGGGCGAGGAAGCCTTTCTGTTCCAGACGATCGAGCATGCGGGTCATCGATCCGCTATCCAGCGACAGGTGCCGGCACAGCTCGGCCGGCGTATCGACGCCGAACTGGGCCATGATGATCAGCACTTTGAACTGCGCGGCGGTGATGCCGTGGGGTTCCATGTGCGTATCGATGATCCGGTCCTTGAGTAGCGCAGCGCGCCCTAGCAGGAGGCCGAGATGGCAAGTGTGGAATGCGTCTGGGGTGAAATGTTTCATCTGACCACCAATTAGCTGCCTAGGCAGAGAATGTATGACGAGATGTTACTGCCTAGGCAGCGAATGTCAACGTAATAGTTAGGTTGCTTGCTATTTAGTTGATAAATGGCGCGGGAAAGTTGCTTCGGATCGATGACCGCAGCGCGCCCTTCGCGAGCAAGCCCGCTCCCACAGGTTTGGTGTGATCTGTGTGGGAGCGGGCTTGCTCGCGAAGGCAGCGACCCGGTTTTGGAGGGGGCGGGGCTTAGAAATCCCGCTTGTAGAAGATATCCAGCGAACTGGCCACGCCGCCCGCCGCTTCGAGGTAGACCTTCTTGCTCAGCTTGTAACGCAAGGCAATGGTGTTGGCCGGCTCGAACACGCCAACGCCATAACGCAGGCTGAGTTTCTCGGAGATATTGCCGCTGGCCACCACGCTCGTTGCATTGCCGCTGCCTTGGGTGTCGAGCTGGAAGTCCTGAATGCCCAGGTCCTTGGCCAAGCCGCTGGTCACACCGGAACTGCCCATCAAGCCCAACCCGAGCGCCGCTTGAGCCAGCATATTGTTGTCCTCACCGCTGGTGCTCAGCGGACGCCCCAGCACCAGATAGGACAACGCCTGTTCCTGGCTCATCGCCGGCTCGGAAAAGATCTGGGTCGTCGGCTGCTCGGCGCTGCCGCTCAGGCGAATGCCGGCGATCACGTCGTCGGTCTGGCGAATCGCTTCGATGTCCAGATACGGCTGGTCAATTGGGCCGGCAAACAACAAGCGCGCCCGGCGCACGGTCAATCGCTGACCGTAGGCGCGATAACGCCCATCGTTGAGCCAGAGCTCGCCGCGGGTGTCCATGTTGTCGCCGATGTGGACATGACCTTGCAGGTTGGCGGTCAGGCCAAACCCGGCAAAGCTGAGTTTGTCCTGCCCGACGACGACATCGATGTCCATCGCCATGGCCATCGGCGGTTTGCCCTCTTCGGTCTGCTGGCCGACGATCACCGTGTCACCGGACACCTTGACCGTCGACGGCGGCAACTCGCGCACGGTGATCTTGCCTTTTGGCACCAACACCTTGCCGGTGATCGCCAGTTTGTCGTCCTTCATCGAAATCTTCAGGTCCGGCGCTATTTCCAGCTTGGCGTACGGCTCGACGGTGACGGGCAATTGCGTGCCTTTGAGCGCCAAGTCCACCACCAACGCCTGACCCCAAGCGATGTTGCCGCTCAAGGTGCCCTGCCCGGTCTTGCCACTTTTCCAGCCGCCGTTCAACTGCACGGTTTCGCCGGCAATCACGGCTTGAAGTTGCAGCGCTTCAAGGTCCATCGGCAGTTCAGGCCCGGAAATCTCGCCGTCGCTGAGCAGCAGATTGCCGTTGACCTGCGGCGCCAGCAGCGTACCTGCGAGCGTGCCACTGCCATTCAAGCGTCCGGTCAGTTTCTCGACCATCGGCACAAACGGCCGCGCTACCGACAGGTCCAGTCCCTTCAAACGGAATGAGCCGGTCAGTGGCTTGTCCTTCGGTAACGGATTGATCTGCGCCTGGAGCATAAGCTCACCGAGCTTGCCGCCGACGAAGTTGAGGTCAGTGTCGATGCGCTTGGGCGTGAGTTTGCTGTTGAGTTTCAGGCTCTGGTACGGGAAGTCCAGCCACTGGTCCTTCTCCTTGATGCGCAACGTGCCGCCGCTGGCATCGACGCTGATCTGGCCGTTCGGGCCGCTGGCCGGCAGGTCCAATTGCAGGTCGGCGTTGAGCCGGCCTTTCCAGGCGAAATCCTTGGGCAACCACTGCGCCAGGCTGTCTATCGGGAACTGTTTGAGGTGATAACGCAGCTTTGGCTCAGGCATCAGGCGCTGATCCTCACCGCACAGGCTGGCCGGGCCGGACGTCCAGCAGTGGGCGCCAAAATTGATCTTGCCGTCCGCCAGCCGTTCAAGCTTCGCCGGACCTTGCAGCTTCCAGTCTTGACCGCCGGCCTGGATATCGCCGCTGGCCAGGCGCCCACGCCAATTGCCGTTGTCCAGATTGCCGTCGAGGCCGAGCGCGAGCTTCAGCTTCGGTCCTTGCAGGTCGAGGGTGAGTTTCTGGTTTTTGATATCGCCCTGGCCGCTGGCGGTCAGCGTCCCCAGTGACGTCTCACCGGCCTGAATGCCGCTCCCTTTGAGGTCGATTTTGGCCCGTTGCGCGCTGTCTAGGGTGGCGTCCAGATTCAGGCTTTGCAGGCGATTGTCTTCGAAGGCCAGCTGCGTGCCTTGAAGCCCGAGCTTGCCTTGCGGGGCCTTGAGTGTCCCGGCGACATCGACGCGACCATTGAGCTGGCCGCGCAGTTGCGGCCACAGCTGGGCCAGGTGCGGCAGCTTGATATCGATCTGACCGGCGAGCTTCTGTTGCAGGCTGCCCTTGCCGTTGATGCTGTTGTCGCCGAGGCGAATTTGCAGCGTGTTGAGGTTCCATTGCTCGCCGCCGCCATCGGCTTTGGCTTGGATCACTGCCGGTTGGCCGCGCAGTTTGCCTTTCAAGTCCAGATCAGCGGTCAGGCTGAGTTTTTCATGCTTCATCTCGCCTTTGCTGCGCAACGGTCCGGCCAGCGTGCCCGGCAACTCCGCGACCCAGTACGCAGGGTTGATCGCCGACAGATCCAGCGCCGTGTCCCAGGCAATTCCGTCGGCGAATTGCAGGTTCAGATGCCCTTCGGCCTTGCCCTGCCCGGCTTCGAGTTGAATTTGTTGCAGGTAGATTTTTGTCAGGTCGCCGCTGAACGGGCTGGTCAAGCTGAATGCCCCGGCCGGGCCGTCGAGTGCGGCGTTGAAGTGACCCATGTACTTGCCGTCGGTGTAGGAGACTTCACCGTTGAAGCTGCGCAACGCCACTTCTGGCTCGTCGATCAGCGGATAGAGGCGATGCCAGGGGAAATCCAGCCAATCGATTTTCGCATCAGCGCTCAGGCCTTTGCTCCAGTCGAGGTTGCCGGTGAGTTTGAGGCGTTGCTTGTCGTTGGCCGTGAGGTCCAACCCGGCGATCTGAGCGCCGTTGGCGTCGACCTTGCCTTGCAACAACAGCGCGACCGGGCCAAGTTCTGCCGGCAACGTGGCTTTGCCGAGCAATTGGTAACCGTTTTTCAGGTCGCCGTCGCCGGTGAGTTCCAGTTGATTGAGTTGCAGGGTGTCCGGCAGATCGGCGCTGGGCTTGAAGCCGTCAGCGGTGATCCGCACCTTGGCCGGCAGGTTTTCCACCAGCGGTTGCAGTTCGCCGGTCAATTGCCCGTTGAGGTAACCGCTGCTGTCGGCTTTCAGGTTCAGGGTTTTCAGCAGGTCGCCGTCGACCTTCAGGGCCAGCGTCCAAGGCCCGGTGCCGGGGGTTGGCAGGGTCAGTTTGCCTTCCGCCTTGAGCGGCCAGTTACCGCTGGGTTGCAGCAGGCCTGAAAGATTCAGACTCAGGTCATCCCTTTGCAAATGAACGGAATCGATCTGCAAGCCGTTGGCCGTCCAGTGCGCCGCCAGTTGCAAACCCTTGAGTTCTTCGCTGCCGTTGAACAGCAGGCTGCCGACCTGGACATCGCCCAGCTCGATGGCCAAGGGCAGTTTCAAATCCGGGAGACTGATCGGCCCGCTGCTTTCTTCTTGCGTGCCTGGCGGGAATTGCAGGCTGACCTGATCGGCCTTCAACTGCTCGATGCACAGGGTCATGCGCGTCAGGCACAACGGCGACCAGGCGAAAATCACCTTGTTCAGCTCAACCCGACTGCTGTCCTGCTGCCACAGCACATGGTCGGCACTCCACTGTCCGCCCAAACGACCCTGGAAATTCTCGATGGTCAAACCGGGCACAAACCCCAGCGCCCAGCGACTGCCCGTTGCCGTACCCAGCACCGTGGCCATGGTCAGGACGACCAGCATCAGCAGCGCCAGAATCACCGACAGCGTTATTTTCAAACCACGATTCACAGCTCAGGCCCCATGGAAAAGTGCAGTCGAATGCCGCCGTCGTCGTCCATCGCATGGGCCAGGTCGAGGCGTATCGGCCCTACCGGCGAAACCCAGCGCACACCGATACCGACGCCGGTCTTGAGGTTTGGCAGTTCGAGGGTATTGAAGGAGTTGCCTTGGTCGATGAAGGTCGCGACCCGCCATTTTTCGGCGATGGAGTACTGATACTCAACGCTGCCGGCAACCATGTAGCGGCCACCGATGCGGTCGCCCTCGGAGTTTTCAGGGGACAGGCTCTGATAGTCGTAACCGCGCACGCTCTGATCGCCACCGGCGAAGAAGCGCAGCGACGGCGGCACCGATTGGTAGCCATTGGTGGCACTGCCGCCGACCTGCACCCGCCCGAGGAAGCGGTGTTTGTCGAAGACCGTGGTCAAGCCTTTCACCAGCGCGGTGCCGTAGACCAGGTTGGTGTCCGAGCCCAAACCTTCTTTGGCCACTTTAGTCGCGAATTCCAGGCGATAACCGTTGTGCGGGTCGATGCGGTTATCACTTTTAAGGTAGGAATAGCTGACGCCAGGCATCAGCAACGTGCTGAGCCCCGAGTCGTCGCCGAGCCTGTATTCCTCGCGCTGCCATTTGAGCGACACCACCCGCTGCCAACCACTGGGCAGCTTGCTGTGCCACTCCGGGCCGAGGGTCAGCAGTTTGCTGAGGGAGTCCTTGTCGGCGATTTCTTCGTTCTGATAACCGCCGGCGAACCGTAGCTTGTCGGTCAGCGGCGGGTCCAGGGGAATGTCGTAGAACACACCGACGTTCTGCCGGGGCGCCGAAACTTCGGTCTCCCAGCCATAGCTGTGCCCCTGAGGGTTGACCCAGTGCCGGGTCCAGTTGGCCTTGATCCGTGGGCCGACGTCGGTGGAATAGCCCAGCCCCAGGCCCATGGTCCGTGGTTTGCGCGTTTCGAGTTTGACGTCCACCGGGATCACGTCGTTCTTGGATGCCGTCGGTGCCGCATCCACCCGCACGCTTTCGAAATAGCCACTCGATTGCATGGCTTGATTGAGCTCGGCAATCAGTTCGGAGTCATAAGGCGCGCCCGCCTTGAATGGCACCATACGCCGCAGCAGGTCTTCGTCGAACGGCGTGTCACCTTCGAAACTGACCTTGCCCAGTGAATAGCGTGGGCCGCTGTTATAGATCAGTTCGATGTCGGCAACGCCGGCTCGCGGGTCGACCGACAATTTCTGGCTGCTGAAGTAACCGCTGAAAAAACCGTAGCGCGAGGCCTGATTCTGAATCAGGCGCTTGGCGTCTTCGTAATGGCCATGGTTGAGCACGGCGCCGGTTTTCAGCGCATTGCTTTTGGGTACACGGAAGGATTTGAGGGAGGCGGCCGGGCCGTCGATGCGAATAGTGACGTTGCGCAAATGCACCGGCTCGCCGGGATCGATGTTCAGCACCAGGCGAGGCGTCTTGCCGCCCTTCACATCCGTGTCGATCTGCGGCTGGTAGTAACCCAAGGCCTGGGCGGCCTTGCGCGCCTGTTCTTCGGCGCCACGACTGAAGCGCAGCAAGGCTTCCTCGTCACGATCGCCGAGGCTGCCGATATAGCCCTCTATATTGGCTTTCAGTTCATCGTTGGACGGTTTGATCCGAACATCCAATTCACTTTGCGCCAGCGCCGCGCAGCTGGTAATCAGCATCAGCACGCCGCTGGTAATTCTTCCTGGAAACTTCATAGGCGCGGATGCTATCACGAGCTTGGGAGCGTGATAGAGCCTGGCGTGCGGTGAAAGTTCTACCTTTATGCCGTTGCTGTTTGTAACACCTGCGGATTGGCGTGGAAAAACACGTGCTCGCGAATCGGTCCTACAGCAACCTCACCGATTTCCTCATAGCCCTGGCGCTTATAGAACTCCAGATAGCGAGGATTCCCGGTATCGAGGATCACGCCCTCGGAGTGCTCATCCACCGCACACCAGTTGTGCACCGCTTGCAGCAATTGTTCGCCGAAGTGCTTGCCCTGAAATTGCGGATGAACCCCCAGCAACGGCAGCAGGTGCACCGAGTCGGACGGCACGCAAGCCATCACGGCATCGTGATACTCGAGATAGCGTCGGGTGCAGCGAAACCCGGTGCTGAGCACCATGCGCAGACGCCAGGCCCAACTTTCAGTGATGCCCAGGCGACGTTGCGGCGGCGCGATCAACGCGATGCCGATCAACCGGTCGTTGACCAGCAGGCCGATGGCCGGCAAGTCCTGAAGAAAGTGTTGTTTTACCAGTTCGCGCACGGTGGCCCGGACCCGCTGTTCATAACCGGAACGCTCCGCTTCGAACAGGTAGCCGAACGTCGGCTCATGCCGGTAAGCCTGGTACAGCAACGAACGTGCTTCGCGTGAATAGCCGCTGTCGAGCATGTGAATATCGGCGATGACGGTCGAGGTTTCGGGCATAACGGTATTTCTCCCCGGGGCACAGCTCAAATGACTGCGCTCTTATTGGTACGAGCCTTTGGGTGGTAATACAGTTCCCCCACAGGTATAGACCAAGGCTGGATCTTCATCGACTGGACTGGCCTCTTCGCGGGCAAGCCACGCTCCCACAGGTTTTGTGGCGTACACAAATTTTGTGTTCGCTCGAGAACCCTGTGGGAGCGGGCTTGCTCGCGAAGAGGCCGGACCGGACGACTCAACCCTTACTGACAAACACGAATGCCCTCACCCCACACTGGCCCCATTCCTACATGTCAGCTAGCATCGCCCTTTTGCCAGGACTGCCGACCATGAAGATCGTCTCCTTCAACATCAACGGGCTGCGCGCTCGCCCCCATCAGCTGGCGGCGCTGATCGAAAAGCATCAGCCAGACGTGATCGGACTGCAGGAAACCAAGGTTCACGACGACCAATTCCCGCTGGCCGAGGTTCAGGCGCTGGGTTATCACGTGTATTTCCACGGTCAAAAAGGTCATTACGGCGTGGCCCTGCTCTCGCGCCAGGAACCTATCGCGCTGCACAAAGGTTTCGCCACCGATGAAGAAGACGCTCAGCGCCGCTTCATCTGGGGCACGTTCGCCGACGCCAATGGCGTGCCAGTGACCATCATGAATGGCTATTTCCCACAGGGCGAAAGCCGCGATCACCCGACCAAGTTCCCGGCCAAGGAACGCTTTTACAACGATCTGCAGCAATTGCTGGAAAGCCAGTTCAGCAACGATCAGCCGCTGGTGGTAATGGGCGACGTGAACATTTCCCCGGAAGACCGCGACATCGGTATCGGCCCGGACAACATGAAACGCTGGCTGAAAACCGGTAAATGCAGCTTCCTGCCGGAAGAACGCGAGTGGATGGCCCGCTTGAAGAACTGGGGCATGGTGGACAGCTTCCGTCACTTGAACCCGCAGGTGACCGACCGTTTCAGCTGGTTCGACTACCGCAGCCGCGGTTTTGAGGATGAGCCCAAGCGTGGGCTGCGGATTGACTTGATCATGGCGTCCCACGGGTTGTTGCCACGGGTGAAGGATGCGGGTGTGGATTACGAATTGCGCGGGATGGAAAAGCCGTCGGATCACGCGCCGATCTGGCTTGAGCTGAGCTAAAAGCAAAAGACCTGTCATCTTTCAGAAACCTGGCTGACTTATTCTCCCGGCACTTCCTTTGGCTTATAAGGGTGCCGGCATGACGCTGCGCGTGTTGTTCCTGTTGATGCTGTGCGCCTGCCTGCCGATGACGACTTCGGCTGGCGCGTTGCCGACGCCCGAGTCTGGCCCGGTGCTGCGCATCCAGGGTTCCAACACCATTGGCGCGGCATTGGGCCCGGCGCTGGTTGAGGGATTGATGCGCGAACAGGGCCTGCTCAAGATTCACAGCGAGGCCCCGGACAAAGCCAACGAACTGCGCGTCATCGGCGAAACCGTTCAGGGCCGCCGGGTCGCGGTGGACATCGCGGCCCACGGTTCCAGCACCGGTTTCACCGCCCTGAAAACCGCCACCGCCGACCTCGCCGCCTCCTCGCGCCCGATCAAGGACAGCGAACGGGCAGACCTTGCACGCTTGGGCGACTTTAAAAGTGCTGGCGCCGAGCAGGTTATCGCCATCGACGGCCTGGCGATCATCCTTCATCCGCAAAATCCGTTGAGTGAACTGAACATCGAACAACTGGCGCGAATCTTCAGCGGCGAGGCAAAAACCTGGGAAGAACTCGGCGGCACCGGTGGGACGATTCATCTCTATGCGCGGGATGACCAATCGGGCACCTACGATACGTTCAAGGAATTGGTCCTCAGCCGCCGTGGGAAAACGCTGAGCAGCGCGGCGAAACGGTTCGAATCCAGCGAGCAATTGTCCGACGCGGTCAGCCTCGACCCGCTAGGTATCGGCTTCATCGGCCTGCCTTACGTGCGTCAGGCCAAAGCCGTAGCGATTGCCGATGGCCAATCCCAAGCCATGCTGCCGCTCAACAGCCTGATTGCCACGGAAGACTATCCCTTGTCCCGGCGGCTGTTCTTTTACCTGCCGCCCAATGGAAAAAACCACTGGGCCGAAGCACTGGTGGCGTTCGCCCAAAGCAGCAAGGGTCAGGCGATCGTCGCGGCCAATGGTTTTATCGCCCAGACCGTCCAGGCCATGACGGTCACGCCGAATGCATTGATGCCGGAGGGTTATCAGGCACTCAGCCGTCACGCCCAGCGCCTGACGGTGAATTTCCGTTTCGAAGAAGGCAGTGCGACGCTGGACAATAAGGCCCGGCAGGACCTGTCGCGGGTACTCGACTATATAAAGCAGCGCGAGAAAACCAATCGGCAGGTGACGTTGGTGGGGTTTGGCGACGCCAAAAGTGATCCGGCGCGGGCCGATCTGCTGTCGAAACTGCGTGCCATGGCGGTGCGGCGGGAACTGGTGAAAAGCGGTGTGGTGTTTCGCGAGATTCGTGGTTTTGGCGCCGAGATGCCAGTGGCGGCCAATAGCGCGGATGAGGGGCGAATCAAGAATCGGCGGGTTGAGGTGTGGGTGTATTGACGGTGTGTGTGTGTAGCAGCTGTCGAGGCTGCGTTCGGCTGCGAAGCAGTCGTAAAATCAGACGATGCGGTGTTTCAGGGAGACCGCATATATAGGCTTTACGACTGCTGCGCAGCCGAACGCAGCCTCGCAAGCTCGACAGCTGCTACAGGGTGCAAATCAGCCCAGCAGCTTCTGCAACTGCGCCGTGGTATCCACCGCGCCCATCGTCTTGGCGGCATCCAGCGCAGAGACGCCATTGGCATCCTTGGCTTTCGGGTCGGCGCCTTTGCTGATCAGGTAGTCGACGATTTCGACGCGATTGAACATCGCCGCCATCATCAGCGCAGTGCGACCATCGAAGGACGAACCCTCCACTTGCGCGCCGCCTTCAACCAGTGCCTTGACCACCGCCAGATCACCCTTGAACGCCGCGCCGGCAATCGGGCTCTGGCCGTTGTCGTTGCGGATTTCCGGGTCGGCCTTGTGTTCGAGCAGGACTTTTACCGTCTCCACATGGCCGTGGTACGCAGCCAGCATCAGCAAGGTGTCGCCCTTGTGGTTACGCAGGTTCGGCGGCAGGCCCTTGGTCAACAGCGCAGCCATCATGGCCGCATCGCCCTCGCGCGCTTTGTTGAATACCTGTTCGGCAAATTCAGCGGCTTCTTCGGGGGTCATCTGGCGGCTTTGGTCTGACATTGGGCACTCCACGTTCGGTTATTCGCAAAGCCGACAGTTTCCCGAGCAGCCCCGAGGCTGTCACTTCTTTTTTCTCATGAAAGGCCATAGGCACATTCAATAGCGCTGCATTCAATAACGAAAAGCGCCGCCGTGAATATCCGCCAGCAACTGCGGAGTGACCTGCACGTAAGTCTGGGTCCCCGGCAGCCAGGCGTAGATCGGATCATCGCCGGTTTTGCCGGGGTCGAAGGCTTCGTCCTTGAGGCGGGTCTTCTGGTATTTGAAGGTGCCGGTGGTCTCCATTTTCACTTTCACTCGCAGGAACAACGGCACCGCATAGGCGGGCATTTGCTCCCGGGCGAAGGCCAGCAGTTCACTGAAGTCCAGGGTCGCCAGGGACTCCGCTGGCGTAATCGCCGCCATCCCCGCACGCCCGTTGGTGTTGCGGATTTCCACGCCGTAGGCCACGGCTTCGGAAATATTCGGGTGTTGCAAAAGGATGTTTTCGACTTCGGTGGTCGAGACGTTTTCGCCCTTCCAGCGGTAGGTATCACCCAAACGGTCAACAAACTGCGCGTGACCAAAACCGATGTTGCGCAGCAGGTCACCGGTATTGAAGTAACGGTCGCCCTTCTCGAACACGTCGTGCAGCACAACCTTTTCAGTCTTCTGCGGATCGGTGTAGCCGTCCAGCGGTGCCTTGTCGTCGATTTTCGCCAGCAACAGCCCCTGCTCGCCTTTGGCGACTTTGCGCATGAAGCCCTTGGCATCCCGAGTCGGCGCGCCGCTGTCGTGGTCGTACGCCGCCAACTCCCATGACATCAGGGAAAAACCGACGGTGTTATCAAAGTTGAGGATGTTGGTGAAGCCGATGTTGCCGTCGCTGGCGGCGTATAGCTCGCAGATGTGATTCACCGCAAATCGTGTCTTGAACTCGCCCCACGCGCCGGGGCGCAGGCCATTGCCGATCATCTTCGTCACGCGGTGCTTGCTGTCGTCGGCACTGGGCGGTTGATCCACCAGGTAGCGGCACAGTTCGCCGACGTAACCGAGGGTGGTCGCGCGGTACTTGCGCACATCGTTCCAGAATTGACTGGCGCTGAACTTGCGGCGAATGGCAAAGCCCGAGGCGCCACTGATCGCCGAGCCCCAGCATACGCACAGCCCAGTGGCGTGATAGAGCGGCAAGGTGCAATAGACGACATCCTCCGGGCGCATATCCAAGGCGATCATCCCGAAGCTTGCGGAGCTGCGCATCCAGCGTCCGTGCTTGAACACCCCGGCCTTGGGCAAGCCGGTGGTGCCTGAGGTGTAGATATAGAAACAAGGGTCGTCGAAAAAAACCTGCTGACTGCTGGCGGGGTTGGCGCTGGAGCTGTCGGCACTGGCTGTCATCAGGTTGATGAACCCGTCGGGCGCAATGCCCGGATGGCTGAAGGTGTCTTGATCAGCGACGAACCAGATGCGCGCCGCCTCGATCGACACCCGTTCGCGAACTGCCGAAAACGCCGGCACCAGCTCTTCTCCGACAATGATCGCCGCAGGTGCCACCAGGTTCAGGCTGTGAGCCAGGGTATCGCGGATTTGCGAGGTATTGAGCAAGGCACTGATCGCGCCGACCTTGGCCACCGCCAGAATCGTTACCAGCAGCTCCGGGCGATTCTCGATAAAGACCGCCACCGCATCGCCCTTGCGGATGCCTTGGGCAATCAGATGATGGGCAATGCGATTGGCCCATTGGTTGACCTGAAAATAAGTCAGCGCTACCTCGCCCTGCAGCAATGCCGGGCCATCGGGATTGCGCAACGTCGCTTGCTCGAAGCTCCAGCCCAGGCCACACGGTTGGGTCGGGTCCTTGACGTTGGCGGCTTTAATGCCCTTCACCACGCGAGGAATGGCTTTGGCAATGGAAGGCAGCTTGCGGAGCATCATGCTCCACGTAATCGTGTCGTTCGGCGTGCGGCTCATGGTTGCTCCCGGTCGATCTTTTTATTGTTCGGGCGGCGTTGATTGAGGCCGAAAATACGTCAGCGGTTCCTGACCTGTACACGCGGTTTTTGAAATGATTTGTATCCACGTCTGCGGTACTTGAAATCGTGAGCTTGCGCCGGGCAATTGGTTCCATCGAATCGATGTCGACCACGCAAAATGCAGGATGCACGATGGCCATTCATGCAGATTGCACGAAATCCAAAAATCAATAGAAAATTAACTTATTGATTTATAACGCTTTTTAAAAATTAAGGTGCTGGCACAATCACTGCAACTACCTCTGCATGCTTGCCATTCAAGAGCTAACGGAGCTGATAGACATGAACCTGATCCAAGAAAAATTTTCGTCCCTGTTCTCCAACTTCGAAGTGGCCACCCAGCCACGTCCTGACGGTGGCATTCTGCTGACCTTGAGCAGCACCGACGGCAAAGTCTTCAAACGCTCGATTTCCTACCAGCAATTGCATGCGGGTGATCAGCTTTCCTGGGTGATCAGTGCAATTCGCCGTGACATCGCCGAACAGGCCAGCGAACTGCCGCAGATTTCCATGCTGCAAAGCCAGCAGCGGTTTGCCCTGCCGACGTATCACTCGGTTTAAACCGTTCCAGAGCTGTAAACAAACAGGCCGTGAGACTTTCGCTTCACGGCCTGTTTTGTTTCTGGAATCACGCAATCCCCTGTGGGAGCGGGCTTGCTCGCGAATGCGGTGTGTCAGACAGCGTCAATGTTGAATGGCACACCGCATTCGCGAGCAAGCCCGCTCCCACAGGTTATGTGCGTCGTGGCTTAAAACGCGGCAGGATCGATCCGCGCAAAACTTTCGACGGTCACATGCCCCGCCAACTCCCCGCCCTCTCGGGCCAGCCCGCACGTAGCCATTCCCGCCGTGTGCGCCGCGTCCAGTTCCTCGACGATGTCGGACAGAAACAGGATCTGCGAAGCGTCCAGGCCAATAGCCTGGGTAATGCGCTCGTAGGACTGCGCTTCACGCTTGGGCCCCGGGGTGGTGTCGAAATAGCCACTGAACAGTGGTGACAGATCCCCCGCTTGCGAGCAGCCAAAGATCAGCTTTTGAGCCTGGATCGAACCGGACGAATAAACAAACAGTTTGAAGCCTTCCTGATGCCAGCGTTTGAGCGCTTCAACGGCGTCCGGGTAAATGTGGCCTTTCAACTCCCCAGCCTGATAGCCCTGCTCCCAGACCATGCCTTGCAACGCTTTCAGCGGCGTGGCTTTGCGGTCTTCGGCGATCCAGCTCAGAAGTATGTCGATCACCCGCTCGACGTCGGCGCTCGGCTCGTTGGTATCCCGGCGAACGGCGGCCAGTTGCTCGGCAACATCCGTACGCTCGGCGTGCTGGCGAACAAAATCCGGCAAGTGTTTGGCGGCGTAGGGAAACAGCACGTCGAACACAAAACTCACCGCGCTCGTAGTGCCTTCGATGTCGGTGAGAATCGCTTTGATCGGCATCGCCTCAGTCCTCAAGACGCGGGAAGCGACTGGCGATGTCTTCGCCGGTGAAATTGGCCACCCAGCCGTCAGGGTTGTTGAACAGACGGATCGCGACGAAATGCGGATGCTCGCCCATGTCGAACCAGTGCGGGGTGCCGGCCGGCACCGAGATCAGGTCGTTTTTCTCGCACAGCACCGCGTAGACGTAATCGTCGATGTGCAGGGTGAACAAGCCCCGGCCGGCGACGAAAATTCGTACTTCGTCTTCGCCATGGCGATGTTCGTCGAGAAACCTGGCGCGCAATTCGGCTTTTTGCGGGTGATCGCTGTTCAGGCTGATGACGTCGACGGTGATGTAACCGCGTTCGGTCATCAGCTTGTCGATTTGCTCCTGATACGCGGCGATCACTTCTTCCTGACTGGCGCCGGGCTGGATTTTCGCAGTGGCTTGCCAGCGGTCGAAACGCACGCCCTGCTCGGCCAGGGTCGAGGCGATGTCTTCGAAATGCGTCAGCACCTTGTTTGGCAAGTCAGGGCTTGAGACGTGGTAAACGGACAGGCTGCTCATCAGGGCAACTCCTTAACGGTTCATGCTTTATGGTTCGAGAGCGAGCGCGTCTTCAACTCGCACTCGAACAAAAATTCAAAGGCCTCGATCTGCCGCAGTGCATCGCTCATGCGCGCGCCCCAGGTGTAGAGACCGTGGCCGCGGATCAGGTAACCGACGCAATCGGGATGGGCCTGGAGCCAAGGCTGCACCTTGGCGGCGAGGCGTGCAATGTCTTGATCGTTGTCGAAAATCGGCACACGTACCCGGGACTCGTGGGTCGACACACCGCTGAAGGCTTTTTGCAGTTCGTAGTCTTCGAACTCGATGAAGTCTTGCGGCGTCAGGCGCGACAGCACCGTGGCGTTCACCGAATGCGTGTGCAGCACCGCGCCGATCTCCGAACGCCAGTTGTAGAGCTGGGTGTGCAGCAAGGTTTCGGCGGACGGTTTTTTGCCCGGCTCCAGGCTGTTGCCGGACAGATCGGTCGCCAGCACATCGTCGGGGCCAAGTTGGCCTTTGTGCTTGCCGGACACCGTCAGCAGCGCTTCAGTCGGCGACAGCCGCGTCGAGTAGTTACTGCTGGTGGCCGGCGACCAGCCGCGGCCATACAGAAAACGCCCGGCATCGATGATTTCCTGGACGAGTTGCTCACGGGTGAGGCTCATGGCCTGTCCTCTTGCATACGTGTCGCAATGATAACGGCAGCCGCCAGGGCTGCGAGACTGGCAATACTAAAGGTCAATGTGGCGCCGAGGGCATTCCAGCTATAGCCGGAATACAACGCGCCCAGTGCGCCGCCGGTGCCGGCCAGTGCGGCGTACAACGCCTGGCCCTGCCCTTGTTGGCGCGCGCCGAAGCTACGTTGCACGAACTGGATGGCAGCCGCGTGAAAGCTGCCGAATGTCGCCGCGTGCAGTACCTGGGCAAACAACAGCACCCAAAGGAACTCAGCGAACGAACCGAGCAACAACCAACGCAACGCCGCCAGCAGAAAACTCGCCAGCAACACCCGACGCACAGAGAAACGCGCGAGGATTTTGCTCATGGCCAGAAACATCAAGACTTCGGCGACCACGCCGACCGCCCAGAGCACGCCGATCAGCCCACGGCTGTAGCCGAGTCGCTCCAGGTGCAAGGTCAGAAAGGTGTAATAAGGACCGTGGCTCATCTGCATCAGCGCCACGCAACCGTAAAACGCCAACACCCCGGGACTGCGCAACTGCTTGAGAAAACCGTCCCCCGCCGGTCGTTCACCCTGGACGGGTTGAGCGTTAGGCACCCACAGGCTGCTGACGACAATGCCGGCCATGATCAGCACCAACGCCACCGGGTAAATATCGAGACTGAGCCACTCGAACAACCGGCCAAGCGCGACCACGGTGATGATGAAACCGATGGAACCCCACAGGCGGATCTGACTGTAACGGTTAGTCTGGCCCTGCAAGTGCGCCAACGTGATGACTTCGAACTGCGGCAACACCGCGTGCCAGAAGAACGCGTGCAGGGCCATGACCATTGCCAGCCAGGCGTAAGTTTTGCTGACGAAGATCAGCGAGAACGTCAGTAACGTACAGACCGCACCGAAGCGCACGATGGCCAGGCGTCGGCCGGTGTAATCACCGAGCCAGCCCCAGATGTTCGGCGCCACGCAGCGCATCAGCATCGGGATCGCCACCAGCTCGCCGATGCGCGCGCTGGAGAACCCCAGGTGATCGAAGTACAGCGCCAGGAACGGCGCTGTCGAACCGAGCAAGGCGAAATAGAACAGATAGAAACTGGAGAGCCGCCAGTAGGGGAGCGCCGCCACTGCCGTCAGACCGCAGCGGCGTTGAGGTCAGCCATTAAAGCTGACCCAGCACCGGCGTGCTCACGCGCACGTCGGCGTTCTGCCCGCGATGACGCAACAGGTGATCCATCAGCACGATGGCCATCATCGCTTCGGCAATCGGCGTGGCGCGGATGCCAACGCACGGGTCATGACGCCCCTTGGTGACAACTTCCACCGGGTTGCCATGGATGTCGATGGAACGGCCCGGCGTGGTGATGCTCGAGGTTGGCTTGAGCGCCAGGTGCGCGACGATCGGCTGCCCCGACGAAATGCCACCTAAAATGCCGCCCGCGTTGTTGCTGAGGAAACCTTGCGGGGTCATTTCATCGCGGTGTTCGGTGCCGCGCTGGGCAACGCTGGCGAAACCGGCGCCGATTTCCACGCCTTTGACCGCGTTGATGCTCATCAGCGCGTGAGCGAGTTCGGCATCGAGACGGTCGAAGATCGGCTCGCCGAGGCCCGGCATTACGCCTTCAGCGACTACGGTGATCTTCGCGCCAACCGAATCCTGGTCGCGGCGCAACTGGTCCATGTAGGCCTCCAGCTCCGGGACCTTGTCCGGATCAGGGCTGAAGAAAGCGTTCTCCTCCACCGAATCCCAGGTCTTGAACGGGATTTCGATCGGGCCGAGCTGGCTCATGTAGCCACGAATGACGATGCCCTGAGTGGCCAGGTATTTTTTCGCAATCGCTCCGGCGGCCACGCGCATGGCCGTTTCACGGGCCGAGCTGCGACCGCCGCCACGGTAATCGCGCTCGCCATATTTGTGGTGATAGGTGTAGTCGGCGTGGGCCGGGCGGAACAGGTCCTTGATCGCCGAGTAGTCCTTGGACTTCTGGTCGGTGTTGCGGATCAACAAGCCGATGGCGCAACCGGTGGTGCGTCCTTCGAACACGCCGGAGAGGATTTCGACTTCGTCGGCTTCCTGGCGCTGGGTGGTGTGGCGGCTGGTGCCGGGTTTGCGGCGATCCAGGTCACGCTGCAGATCCTCCAGAGAGATCTCCAGGCCCGGCGGGCAGCCGTCGACAATGGCGACCAACGCCGGACCATGGCTTTCGCCTGCGGTGGTGACAGTGAACAGCTTGCCGTAGGTATTGCCGGACATGCAGGACGCTCCGTGAATTCGAACCAAATACGTAATGCGCGCCAGTATACGCAGGCTACCCAACTAGTTCATCCTCGAACCTTATGGGTGCCTGCGAGTCCAACCGGCATCTTGTTCATGATGGCGTGATGATGCTGCGAGTTATAGCCTTGAGCCTTACCCTGATTACCGGCTTTGTACAGGCCACTGTCCTGCAACGCCCGATTACTTTGGACACCGGCACCGGCGAGCTTTTCGGCTCGTTATTGCTGCCAAAGTCCGACACCCCGGTACCGGTTGTCCTGATTATTTCTGGCTCCGGTCCTACAGATCGTGACGGAAACAACCCCGACGGCGGACGCAACGACAGCCTCAAGCGTCTCGCTTGGGTACTGGCCAAACACAACATCGCCAGCGTGCGTTATGACAAACGCGGCGTGGCGGCGAGCCTTGCGGCGACCCCGGATGAACGCAATCTGTCGGTTGAAGCCTACGTGGCCGACGCCGAGGCCTGGGGCCGCAAGCTCAAATCCGACCCGCGCTTTGGCCAACTGATTCTGCTGGGCCACAGCGAAGGCGCCTTGATCGCCAGCCTCGCGGCGCCGAGCCTGAATGCCGCCGCAGTCATCTCCATGTCTGGCAGCGCCCGGCCGATCGATCAAGTACTGCGCCAACAATTGAGCAATCGCCTGCCGCCACCGCTGATGCTGCGCAGCAATGAATTGCTCGACAGCCTCAAGGCCGGCCACACCGACGACAACGTGCCGCCGCAGTTGCAGGTGATTTTCCGCCCAAGCGTGCAGCCGTATCTGATTTCATTGTTCCGCCAGGACCCGGCGGCGGCGTTTGCCAAGTTGAAGATGCCGGCGCTGATCATCCAGGGCAGCAATGACATCCAGGTCGGTGTCGGTGACGCCAAGCTGTTGAAGGCCGCCAAACCGGACGCCGAGCTGGCGCTGATCGAAGGCATGAACCACGTCATGCGCATCGTGACCAACGATGTAAAACGGCAATTGGCCTCTTACAAAGATCCGCAATTGCCACTGGCGGCTGAACTCGGCACGCGAATCCTCGGGTTTATTGACGGACTTCGCACCCGTTAAGCGGTGCTAGGGGGCGTTCTCAACTGGTTTTCACGCCGCGTTGTCGCCTTAAAGCGGGCCAGGCAAGGCGCAGGCCGCTGGTAATGGTTGTTCCCTTTCCAAGGCCTGCAACGCAGGCTGGCCCGCTTTAAGGCACAACCCGAAGGGCCGGGTCTGCTGTTGTGCAGGGCTGCGTTGCTCAAAGCTTATTTGGAATGACCAAACCACGCTTCTCGCGCCTTGCCCTGCACAACAGCAGACCCGGCGCGGCGTGAAAACCAGTTGAGAACGCCCCCTGGCCCTCCAGTCCTGAAAAAAACGGCCGATAAGCCTTTGTCGCCAGCGCTATGACTGGCGGCAAGCAGAGCTTGGACAGGATCTCGCCGTTATGACTGATACCCAGACTTCACCCGACACCACTGCTGAAAAAGACGCACCACCAGTAGTCGAGCTGCCGTGGGCGGACGTCCACGCCGAGCACCACAAGATGCTCCGTCTGGCGCCATTGCAAACCGACCGCAACACCGGTGGACGGCCGCTGCGCTTTGTTGAATTCGGTTACGCCGAGCGCAACAACAAGGAACACAGCCTGATGCGCATGAGCATTTCGCTGCCCGGCCAGCGCGTGCGCAAGGAACAGAATCATCTTGACGTGTGGGTCGATCACGCCACCAAGCGCGTGCATTTCGGGCCTGACAGCGGTTTGCAGATCGAACCGATGAATCGTGGCATCGGTCGCTTCATGGCCGCTCAGGGCATTACCTGGGCGAAAAAGAAATGGCCCGGCTACACCGTCGACGGCACAGACCTGAAAAACAAGGATGCGCTGAACGAAGACACTCGCCTGCGCCGCGATCACTTTTTGCGGATGCACGGTTTCGATGTGATCTACGCCGACGCCCAGCATTTGAAGGGCAGCGTCAAAGAAGTGCAAGTCGGCGACCTGTTGGGTGACTGGAGTACGGAAAAACTGCAGGTCGTGGAAATTCTTGAGGCGGCGCAGATGCTCCAGCAAGCCGAGCAAAATCTGGCCGAGCAGGAAGTCAAACTCAAGAAACACGAAGAAAAAGTCAGCAAGTACAAGCGCGAAGACGCCGGGCTGCGCTTTATCATTACCTGCCTGGTGGCGTTTGCGGTGTTTCAGGCTGGATTGCTGATCTGGATTGCCACGCACCGCTGATCGCGCAGATCTGATCGTTCCCACGCTCGTGGGAACGATCATTGCGGGGTCAGACGCGGGAAGCGAACAGCGCCTGATGATCACGGCACTGTTCCGCCGTCAGCATGAATACACCATGCCCGCCGCGCTCGAAATCAAGCCAGGCGAAGTCGACTTCCGGGTACAGTGCCTCGACATGAATCTGGCTGTTGCCCACTTCGACAATCAGCAAACCTTTCTCGGTCAGGTGATCCGCCGCTTCGGCAAGCATGCGACGCACCAGGTTCAAACCATCATCACCGCAGGCCAGGCCCAACTCCGGTTCGTGCTGGTATTCGTCCGGCATGTCGGCGAAATCTTCCGCATCGACGTAAGGCGGGTTCGACACGATCAGGTCAAAACGCTGACCCGGCAAACCATCGAATCCGTCGCCCTGCACCGTGTACACCCGCTCATCGACGCCATGACGCTCGATGTTCTGGTTGGCCACTTCCAGTGCTTCGAACGACAGGTCGGCCAGCACCACTTCGGCGTTCTGGAACTCGTAGGCACAGGCGATACCGATGCAGCCGGAACCGGTGCACAGGTCGAGAATCCGCGCAGGTTCGGCGCCCAGCCACGGCTCGAAACGTTTTTCGATCAGCTCGCCAATCGGCGAACGCGGGATCAATACGCGCTCATCAACAATGAACGACATGCCACAGAACCACGCTTCACCCAACAGGTAGGCGGTAGGAATGCGTTCTTCGATACGGCGCTTGAGCAAGCGTTGCAGGTTGACCAACTCGTCTTCTTCAAGATTGCAGTCGAGGTAGCTGTCGGCGATTTCCCACGGCAAGTGCAAGGCACCCAATACCAACTGACGGGCTTCGTCCCAGGCGTTGTCGGTCCCATGGCCGAAAAACAGATCCTCCCCATGGAAGCGGCTGACGGCCCAACGGATATGGTCACGCAGGGTACGAAGTCGGGAAGTGATCACGGGGCAAACTCCAAAAAAAACGACTGGCGATTCTAACAGCCAAAACGCGTCTCGACGACGCGGGAAAACCACCAGGGCAAATGTAGGACTATTCTATTTTTTCGACTGGCTATTGAACAAAACGCGCCTATTGACAAGGCTGCGAGCCAGCAAAGACGGCGCCTACGATGGTAGCGATTCACAGAAGCGCTCAGCCAGAGGACAATGTCGCAAAAGCCCCACTCGAAGGAGCCCCAGAATGTCCGTTCCAAAAACGATGTTTCAACTCAGCGGCCGCGGTTATGCAGCTGCCGTTCTGAGCCATGCGACCCTTGTCATCATCGATGCCCAGAAAGAATACCTCAGCGGCCCGTTGGCCTTGAGTGGCATGGATGCTGCCGTCGCGAACATCAAGCAACTGGTGGCCGCTGCCCGTGCAGCCGGCCGGCCGATCGTCCATGTCCGCCACCTCGGGACCGTCGGTGGGCTGTTCGATCCACAAGGCGAACGCGGTGAGTTCATCCCGGGCCTGGAACCACAGGGCGACGAAACCATCATCGGCAAATTGCTGCCGAGCGCGTTCCACGGCACCGAACTGCTGGAACGCCTGCAGAATCTCGGTTCGCTGGACCTGATCGTATGCGGTTTCATGAGCCACTCCAGCGTCAGCACCACGGTGCGCGCCGCGAAGAACCTGGGCTTTCGTTGCACGCTGGTGGAAGACGCCTGCGCGACTCGCGACCTGCCTTACAAGGGCGGCGTATTGAGCGCAGACCACGTTCAGCAGACTGAAATGGCGATCATGGCGGACAACTTTGCCACCCTCGCACTGACTCACGAACTGATCTGATCGACGCTCGATGAGCGGTCCATGCCGCCGCTCATCCGCAAAAATCTATCATTTGCTGTAATTGTTTTAGCCTCAGGAACATCCCGGTCAACTCCCGGTCGAAGGGCCGATACCCATTGAGGAAGGTCGGAATGAAGTTATCCGATGGTTTTGACGCTCGCCGCTTGCGGCCCAAAGGCCAACGCAACTGGCGTTTTCGAATCGGCGCGGCATTTGCTGCCTTGCTGTCGATGTGCGGTGTGTTGCTGGTGATGGCCGGTGCCGCCAGCCTGCTTGGCCACGCACCCGCCCTGGGCGAGTTGAATACCAACCGGGTCGGTTCGGCAGTGATTCTGGCGATTGGCCTGTTCGTGCTGTACCTCGGCGTGTGGCTGTGGCGTCGCTGCCGTCGCCGCTCGCGGCAGTCGCAAGAGCTGAACATCTCCCCGCATTTGATGAAAAAGCACGACTGAGCCGAGCGTTGCGCGTTTTCTCGCGCCCCATTCGCCTCGAGTTGGGTAAACTGGCCGCCCTTCGCGGAGGCTGACATGCAAGACGACGATTTTTCCCTGTTCAAAAGCGCGATCCAAGGCGTCAAGCCGATCAAACACGATCGCGCCGAAACCGGCAAACCCAAAGCTGACCGCGCGCAAATCGCCAAGTTGCGTCAGGCCGCCACCGTGCGCACCGATGCCACCACCGTTGACGGGCTGTCCGATCAGTTCGTCATCGATGTTGGCCCGGAAGACGAGCTGATGTGGGCGCGTGACGGTGTTCAGGAAAGCCAGATGCGCAAGCTCAAGATCGGACAGATTCCGTTCGAAGGCAGCCTCGACCTCCACGGCATGAGCGTGGAAAAGGCTCGGGAAACCCTCTGGGCGTTTCTGGCCGAAGCGACCAAATTCGAAATCCGCTGCGTGCGCGTCACCCACGGCAAGGCTGTGCGACTGGACGGCAAGCGACCGATGATCAAAAGCCACGTCAACACCTGGCTGCGCCAACATTCACAAGTGCTCGGCTTCACCTCGTGCCAAGCGAAACACGGCGGCGCCGGAGCGGTTTATGTGATGCTCAAACGGACCATGATGGAAGGTCGCGACGAATAAAGCTGTCGCCTAGCAAATTATCGGGATAACGATTTGCAATGATATGGGAGCTCCCGTAATACTCCGCAAATGGAATTTAATAAACGACTCAAAGCAGCCCGCCAACACGCCAAGCTCAATCAGACCGAGCTTGCCGCGCGCGCAGGCCTGACGCAAACCTCTATCTCCGACCTTGAGCGCGGGAAATCGAAGGCAACAGCCTTTGCTGCCCAGATCGCTTCAGCGTGTGGCGTTTCACCGATGTGGCTGGCTGAAGGGGTCGGTGACATGCTTAAAGGGGTGTCTGATGCTGCTCCGTTGAAGCGCACCCCTCCAAGCGTTTCAATGTCAGACATCCAGCCTTGGGACGACAGCACGCCCCTGGATGACGATGAGGTTTATGTCCCCTTCCTGCGTGAAGTTGAACTGGCGGCCGGCTCAGGCCGTTTCGTGATCTCAGAAAGCGACAGCGCCAAGCTGCGTTTCTTCAAGAAAGACCTGCGTCACAACAACGTGCAATTCAGCAACGCCAGGTGCGTGGTGGTGAGCGGAAACAGCATGCTCCCGGTACTGCGCGACGGCGCTACCGTTGGCATGAACGTCGGAAAGAACTCGTTGGGCGACATCGTCGACGGCGACATGTACGCGATCAACCACAACGGCCAGCTCCGCGTGAAACAGGTCTACCGGCTGCCCGGTGGGATCCGCCTACGCAGTTTCAACCGTGACGAGCATCCGGACGAGGACTACACGTTCGCCCAGATTCAGGAGCAGCAGATTGCAATCCTGGGTCATGTCTTTTGGTGGGCGATGTATTCGCGGTGAACTGAGTTGCAGTGATTCGGGAGTGTCCAGTGCCATGACGTGCAATACGGCAAATTGACGCCCACCCAAGGGAAGCCCGCCAAGCGCGCAATGCTGTTCACTTAAGGATTGTTGACTAATCCTCAGGCAGCAGGAAAATCCGGAATCTGATAAGGATTCCGGATTTTTTATGTCTGTTGCTCAGGATTTAAGCGCGGTTTTGGATTTTGCTGA
>NZ_VOBM01000020.1:0-110834 GCF_008370005.1 Pseudomonas sp. ANT_J28 | reverse complement strand
CCTTGTGGGAGCGGGCTTGCTCGCGAAGGCGGTGTGTCAGGCAACATTGATGTCAACTGACACTCCGCCTTCGCGAGCAAGCCCGCTCCCACATTGGGACGGCGGTGATTACCAGGGAATGGTTTCACCCCTGTAATTCACAAAATGATGCCCGCCCTTGCCGGTGTATGCGTTCACCTGATCGACCAATCCGCGCGTGCTGGTTTCCACATCGATGTCGGCACCTTCACCGCCCATGTCGGTCTTCACCCAACCCGGATGCAGCGACAGTACGGTGAGCTTCTGCTCGCCCAACTGAGTGACGAAGCTGTTGGTCATCGAGTTCAGCGCGGCTTTACTGGCCTTGTACAACGCCAGCTCCGGCGCATCCGGCATGGTCACGCTGCCCAGCACCGAACTCATGAACGCCAGCACGCCGCTGTCCGGACGTATCTGCCCGACAAAACGCTGGGCCAGGTTGATCGGCGCCACGGCGTTGGTGAAGAACAATTGACCGACCTCGGCCAACGTCGCGCCGCCCGGTGCCTGAACCTCCGGTCCCTTGACCCCGGCATTCACGAACAGCAGGTCAAACACTTCACCCTTGAGCTGCTGGCTGAGGGCGATGACTGCCTGCTGATCGTCCATGTCGAGTTTTTCGATCCGCACCTTGCCCAAGGCCTGCAAGGCTTCGGCGTTCTGCGGGTTGCGCACGGTGGCGGTGACTTGCCAGCCGTCGGCCAGGAGGGTTTTCACCAGACCGAGGCCCAAGCCCCGGGAGGCGCCGATGATGAGTGCGGTTTTTGCCGTAGACATGAGTGGCTTCCTTGATAAATGAGGATCACGGATTCAATGGACAACGTTGACCGAGCCGTTGCTGCAACTCCTGACGCAGCGCGCCGAGTTCGTCCATTCGGGTTTCGATCAGTTTGAGTTTGTCTTGCAGCAATTGCGTGACGGCGCTGTCCGGATCGGGCGACTGCCATAACGCAGCGACGCTGTTGCCGATCTCGCCGAGGGTAAAGCCCAGCCGCTGAGCGGTCTTGATGTACAGCACCAGTTGCACCATGTCCGCTGGATAGTCGCGATAGCCGTTGGCGCTGCGTTGTGCCGCAATCAACCCGCGTTGTTCGTAGAAGCGCAGCGTGTCGCGGCTGACGGCGCTGGCCAGGGCTAATTCACCGATGCGCATCATGACGTCTCGAGAGGGCTTGACCCTGGAGCATACTCCAGGCTTTAGCCTTGTTGCTCCCTGAATTTATGGAGCAAGACGGATGTGGACTTCAACGCAATATCGCCGGTTGGTGCGGGGCAGTGCGTGGTATGACTTGATCGTGACGGCAGCGTTTGCCACGCCGTGGAGTTTTGCGGCGTTGCATGGAGTTTTGCTGAATGTGAGTCAGGCGTTCAATTTGCCTGGCGAGTTGCCGCCGTTTGAGCCGATGCACATGCTGATGGCCAATCTGTTGGGGTCGATTGTCTGCGTGTGGGCGGTGCTGCGGATTCGTGATCCGCAGCAGGTGTTTGGTCGATATGACGCAGTCGGCAGATTTCTGTTTTCGGCTTGGCAGCTGTATGCCTTGCTCCATGGCGCCAGCTCTTTGCTGGTGGTTTTCCTGTTCTTTGAATTGGCGTGGGGCGTTGTTCAGGTGTTGCCGGTTCGGCAGCCTTCGCTGGCAAGCCATGCTCCTACAGGTGCAGCGCCAAACCTTGAGCTGCCGCGGGCTGCGATCTTTTAGCGTCGTCACTGCTTGAACAATTCTCCCGGGGTAAACCCAAACAGGCTTTTGAACGCCGCAATAAACGCCGACGTCGAGTCATACCCGCAAGACAGCGCGGCATTCGTCACGCTGTCCCCCTCCTCCAGCAAACTCAACGACGACAGCAACCGCATCCGCTGGCGCCACCCTCGAAAGCTCAACCCGGTTTCCCGCTGGAACAACCGCATCAAGGTCTTCTCCGAGGTGCCCAACCGCTCGGCCCACGCCTGCAAGGTCACGTTCCGCTCAGGGCTTTCGATCAGCTCGTTGCACAACCCCAGCAACCGTTCATGGCGCGGTAACGGTAGTGAGAAGCCCACCTCCGGCAGATGCGCCAACTGATCCAGGAGTACATTCACCAGCCGCGACTCCTGGCTGTCGCCCTGTGGATATTCAACCGGCAGCAAACAAAAATTCTTGATCAGCTCGCGGGCCAACGGCGTCACTTCCAGCACCCGACAACGCCCGTCCGCCCACTCACAATCCTCGCGGCGAACATAGAGGCTGCGCATCTCGGCGCGCATCGAAGTCACCACCTGGTGTTCGAGATCCGCCGGAATCCAGATTCCCCACTGCGGCGGCGCAAAGAAACTGCCTTCGGCAGTATGCACGCCGAGAACGCCGCTGATCGCGTAGGAAAACTGCACCCAGTCGTGTCGATGCGGCGGCGTCCATGAACCGGCGTTGAGACTTTCCGCACGGGCATACAGCGGACGTGGCAGCACCGTCAGCGTCGGAATCGTCCGCTCGAGAGAAAGTTGTCCGTTAGTCGGCATTGATTGGCCTTATGTCGCAAGACGGCTGATGAAGCCGACGTTAGGCTAAGTCACCAATTCTTACAAATGTATTCGGTGCCTGTTATGCATGCCTTCAAACACCTCAAACGCGTGGTCACCGACTGGTTCTTGTGCGGCATGTTGATCGCCACGCTGCTGGCGTATTTCTTCCCAACCTTCGGCGCCACCGGCGGTGGAATGCACGCTGAATACGTGATCAACATCGGTGTGTTCCTGGTGTTCTTCCTGCACGGGGTCAACCTGTCCAGCGAGCAGATCACTCACGGTCTGAAAAACTGGAAGCTGCACGTGATGGTTCAGGGTTTCACCTTCGCGGTGTTTCCGCTGATCTGGCTGCTGAGCGACACGCTGCTGGGTTCGCACATTCCGTCACTGCTGATGCTGGGTTTCCTGTACCTCTGTGCCCTGCCCTCGACCATCTCCTCGTCCGTGGCCCTGACCGGCAGCGCGGGCGGCAACGTACCGGCGGCGATTTTCAACGCGAGCCTGTCCAGCGTGCTGGGGATCTTCCTGACGCCATTGCTGGTGAGTTTCGTGGTCGGTAGCGGCGCTGGCGGCATCGATCTGGGCTCAACCCTGCTCGACCTCTGCGCCATGTTGCTGTTGCCACTGGTGCTCGGCCAATGGGTTCGGCCCTTCCTCGGCAAGTTCTTCGCCCGCCACAAGCGCTACACCAACATCGTCGACAAGCTGGTGATTCTGTTGCTGGTCTACGCGGCGTTCTGCAATTCGATGGTCTCGGGGATGTGGCAAAAACAGGGCAACAGCGTAATCCTCACGGCACTGATCGGCAGTGCGATCCTGCTGGCGATCATCCTGTGGATGACCACCCGCACCGCTCGCGCATTGAAATTCAGCCCGGCCGATGAAATCGCTGCGGTATTTTGCGCCAGCAAGAAATCCCTGGCCGCCGGTGCGCCAATGGCGGCGCTGATCTTCGGCGCCAACCCGGGGCTTGGGCTGATCCTGTTACCGATCATGATCTACCACCCGTTGCAGCTGATCGTCTGCTCAGTGATGGCCGAGAGTTACGCCAACCGCAACCGGCAACTGGCCGCACAGCAAAGCGCCGCGATCCTCAGCGCTCAATAATCACTGTAACGCCCTGGCCACCGGCGGCGCAGATCGAGATCAACCCTCGGCCCTTGCCCGCCGCATCCAGCAACTTCGCCAGGTTGGCAACGATGCGCGCACCGGTGGCGGCAAACGGATGCCCGGCGGCCAGTGAGCTGCCCTTGACGTTGAGCCGGCTGCGGTCGATGGAGCCCAACGGTGCGTCAAGGCCGAGGCGGGTTTTGCAATATTCCGGATCCTCCCAGGCCTTTAGCGTGCAGAGCACCTGCGCAGCGAAGGCTTCGTGGATTTCGTAGTAATCGAAGTCTTGCAAGGTCAGGCCATTGCGCGCCAGCAAACGCGGCACCGCATACACCGGCGCCATCAACAGCCCTTCCGCACCGTTGACGAAATCCACCGCCGCCACCTCGCCATCGCGCAAATAGGCAAGGATCGGCAGACCACGCTCCTTGGCCCATTCTTCACTGCCCATCAGCACCAGCGACGCGCCATCGGTGAGCGGCGTCGAGTTGCCCGCCGTCAAAGTGCCTTTGGCGCTTTTTTCGAACGCCGGTTTGAGTGAAGCGAGTTTTTCCAGGGTCAGGTCCGGGCGCAGGTTGTTGTCGCGGGTCAGGCCGAGGAACGGCGTCATCAAATCGTTGTGCCAGCCTTCGGTGTAGGACGCGGCCATTTTCTGGTGACTTTCCAAGGCCAGTTGGTCCTGTTCGTCGCGCGGAATGTTCCAGGTCTGGGCCATCAACTCGCAGTGCTCGCCCATGGACAGACCGGTGCGCGGTTCGCCGATGCGTGGCAGATCCGGGATCAGGTGACGGGGGCGCAGTTGCAGGAAGGTTTTCAGTTTGTCGGCGGTGGTTTTGGCGTGGTTGGCTTGCAGGAGGATTTTGCGCAGGCCTTCGTTGACCCCAATCGGCGCGTCGGAGGTGGTGTCTACGCCGCCGGCGATTCCGCACTCGATCTGGCCCAGCGCGATTTTATTCGCCACCAGCAACGTCGCTTCCAGACCGGTGCCGCACGCCTGCTGAATGTCGTAGGCCGGGGTGGTTGGCGACAGCCGCGAGCCGAGCACACACTCGCGGGTCAGGCTCATATCCCGGGAGTGCTTGAGCACCGCCCCCGCCGCCACCTCGCCCAGGCGCAAACCGTGCAGGTTGTAGCGTTCGATCAGGCCTTCGAGCGCGGCGGTGAGCATCGCCTGATTACTGGCGGTGGCGTACGGCCCGTTGGAACGGGCGAAGGGGATACGGTTACCACCAATAATCGCAACGCGGCGCAGCTGAGTCATGAAAAGCTTCCTATTCTGTGAAGGCCATAACTCACAAGCGTAGGCCTTATCTCGTGGATCGAACGACTGATTGCCATTCATGGTCCACACTTTGAACCCCAGCTGCTGGAGTGCGTTACATGTCTGACCGCTATATCGACTTCGCCAATTCGTCCTTCGGCCATCGTTTGGTCGGGGCCCTGGGTCTGCCGTCGCCGGTTCGGCTGGAGCGCTGGCAAGCAGGCCGGCTGCGGCCTGTCGAGGGGGCGCTGTTGTTAGGCGGTGGCCCGTTGACGGAAAAAATCGGCACCTTCGCCAACCGTCTGACCGACGCGATTTACAGCTACGGCACCGAGCCTTCCCTGGCTACTGCATGGATTCCCGGCCACGGCCCCAAACTCAAAGCCGTGGTGTTCGACGCCAGCAACCTGGTGCAGACCGATCAACTCAAACAGCTGCGCGAGTTCTTCCAGCCACTCATAAAAAACCTCGATCACAGCGCGCACCTGGTGATTCTTGGTCGCGCGCCGGAAACCTTGAGCGATCCGTTCGCCGCCAGCGCCCAGCGAGCGCTGGAAGGTTTCAGCCGTTCGTTGGCCAAGGAGCTGCGCAGCGGCGGCACCTTGCAGCTGATTTATGTCGGCGAAGGTGCGGAGGATCAACTGGAAGGCCCTCTGAGGTTTTTCCTCTCGCCCAAAAGTGCGTTCGTTTCCGGGCAAGTGATTCGCTTGAATGCTTGCGACACACAGGTGACGGACTGGACTCGCCCATTGTCCGGCCGCAAGGCACTGGTCACCGGCGCGGCACGCGGCATCGGCGCCTCCATCGCCGAAACCCTGGCCCGCGATGGGGCCGAAGTGATCCTGCTCGACGTAGCACCCGCCAAGACTGATCTCGAAGCCCTCGCCGCACGCCTCGGCGGGCGCAGCATCACCCTGGACATTTGCGCCGAAGATGCCGCTGCGCAGTTGATCGAGCAACTGCCCGACGGCATCGACATCGTGGTCCACAACGCCGGCATCACCCGGGATAAAACCCTGGCCAACATGACCCCGGAATTCTGGGACGCGGTGCTGGCGGTCAACCTCAATGCGCCGCAAGTGCTGACCAAGGCACTGCTCGACAGCGGCAGCCTGCACGTCAACGGCCGGGTGATCCTGCTGGCGTCCATCAGCGGCATCGCCGGCAATCGCGGGCAAACCAATTACGCCGCGAGCAAGGCCGGGCTGATCGGCCTGGCCCAGGCCTGGGCGCCGACGCTCAATGAACGCGGCATCAGCATCAATGCGGTAGCACCCGGTTTCATCGAAACCCAGATGACCGCGCACCTGCCGTTCGGCGTGCGTGAGGCCGGGCGGCGCATGAGCTCGCTGGGCCAGGGCGGCCTGCCGCAAGACGTCGCCGAAGCGGTGGCGTGGCTGGCTCAACCGGGCACCGGCGCGTTCACCGGGCAGGCGCTGCGAGTGTGCGGGCAAAGTGTTTTGGGGGCTTAGGCATGATCATCGATTGGCACACACTCAACCGCGAACCAAGCCTGTCGGGACTGTACGTGCGGGCTGCGACGCGGCGCAAAATCACCGGCACCACCCTGCCCGACTCGGGGTTGCGCTGCTGGATCAATGTCGATCCGAAGCGCCTGGCGGACTATCGCAAGGTCTGCGGTTTTGCCAACAACGGCCTGCTGCCGCCGACCTATCCACACATCCTGGCGTTCGCCTTGCAGATGCAATTGCTGACGGCCAGGGAGTTTCCATTTCCGCTGCTGGGGTTGATTCACCTGAGCAACCGCATTCGCATCTTTCGCCCAATGGGCGGCGTGAATCGTGTGCGGGTCAGCGTTCAGGTGCAAAACCTTCAGCCCCATGAAAAGGGCGCGACGTTCGATCTGGTGACCACGCTCGACGATCAGTTGGGGGCGTTGTGGGAAGCTGAAAGCCAGATGCTGTGCCGCGGGGTCAAACTCGCAGGCGAGCCCGTCGAGGACGTGTTGGCATCGACGCTGGAGATGTCGGAGGTGGCCCGCTGGAAAGCGCCGTCGGACATTGGGCGGCAGTACGCCAAAGTGTCCGGCGACTACAACCCGATTCACCTGAGTGCCGTCAGCGCCAAACTCTTCGGATTTCCTACCGCCATCGCCCATGGTTTGTGGATCAAGGCGCGTACGCTGGCGGCGTTAAGTGAGCATCTGCCGGCGGCGAATGTCGAGATTGCGGTGCAGTTCAGGAAACCGGTGCGGTTGCCCAGTGAGGTGACATTGCTGGCTAGTGCGGCAGGGTCGAGCGGGGATTTGCTGTTGGTGGGTGTGGGGGATTTGGAGCATATGGCAGGGCATTGGCGACCGGTTGCCTGACCCGATCGTTCCTGCGCTCTGCGTTCGGCTCTTGGGACGCGCGTCCCTGGCTGCATTCCCACGCAGAGCGTGGGAACGATCAATCACGGACTCACTAAATCCATGCGAGGCTGCGGAAACAAATTATTCAATGTCTCCAACAACCGCACGTGATAAATCGGCTTGCGAAACAGGTCGAGCACCTGCAACCGCAACATGTCACTGACATCCTCCATGTCCGCATGCCCCGACGTCACAATCACCGGCAAATGCTGGCGGGACGTATGTTCACGCAATCGCTTGATCAACGACATGCCACTCTCCTCCGGCATCCGCAAATCAGTAATCACCAGCGCAATATCAGGATGGCGCGTCAGATGATTCAGCGCGAGCTTGACCGAGGTGGCGGTAAAACAATTGAAGCCCTCGCCCTCCAGCAACTCCGCCAACTCCAGCAACGCATCCTCCTCATCATCGACCAGAAGAAGCTGTTGACGTGGAAGTGAGGGAGCGTTCATGGGCAACACCTGCAATGGACTAAGCGCTGACGTTAGAAGCCCTTTGGAACATTAGCAAGTTGCCTCTGCTCTCGTCATGAGAGTGCAGTCTTGATACTTGTAAAAAGAGTGGTGACCGCGGTTTCAATGCCCGAGCTCAGTCCAGCAATCACCAGCGCAACCATCGCGGCAACGACCGCGTACTCAATACCTGAAGCACCTTCGGTATCTTTGGCCAGGCCTTTGTAAAAAGCGATTTCGGATTTGATCTTCTGAGCAATCTTGGTAAAGGACATGGCAGTTCTCCTGAAAGACGACGGGTGTTGCTCGGTCGCAACATGATTCCCCTTTGCCAGCATCAGCATTGTCCGCAATCCCCGTACCCACAACTGTAAGAACGAATTATCACTAAAGCATTAGTCGCTTCGTTGACGTCAAAAAGGCCACGTTTTCGCCCTGGCGACTTACTTTCGCCAGTTATTTTCAGGCTCCTAATGGCTTTTTGCTCTAGCTGAGCTACCGTCAAATAGCCAAATAGTTCCATGTTCATAGCTGCCTGATTGCTAAGTTGTCTCGTTGGATGCGACGAGTTCTCAAGCAGCAGGAAAGGGAGAGCCGTCATGAACAGTCGTATCACTCTGGGCCTGGCCGGCTTGTTTCTGGTGGGCGCCATTATTGCCGGTTACTGGGGCCTCACGCTGAGCCGCCAACCCGCTCCCGAGCCTGTCGTGCAACCCGGGATCGTCACGCCTGCACCCATCGCCCAGACGCCTGTCCCCGTTGACGACCCCACCCGCCAACCGGTGGTGGTGCTGCTGCATGATGTACCAGCGTTCATGCCGATCAGCGCCGCTGACGTGACCCTGGAAAAACTCCGTACCGTCCCGGCCGGCAGCCTGAGCCGCCTCGATCAAGCGATTGGCCGAACGCCCTGGCGCGCCCTCAGCGCCGGCACCTGGCTCAATGATGAAAGCTTTGAAGCCGGTGGCAGACTGGCGCGGATGATTCGTCCCGATGAACGCGCCCTCGCCGTCGCGGTGGATGAAGTGATCAATGCCGGTGGGCAACTGACACCGGGGGACTATGTCGATGTGCTGCTGTTTCTGCGCACGGACAACAACAACCTTCAGCCGTCGGCGCAACTGGTGGTGCCGGCCTTGCGGGTGCTCGGGGTGGGCGAACAGCTGGGGTTGACCAACGACGGTCAACCCGCAAGCCCGGTCCGCAGCAACGAAGAAAAACTCAGGCAGGAACAATTGCGCGCCAGCGCCCGCAGCGTCTTGCTTGCCGTCCCCGAACAACTACTGAGTCGGTTGATGCTCGCCGCCCAAGCCGGCGTGTTGCGCCTGGCCGTACGCAGCGCCGATGAAAAACGTCTGGCTCGTTACTGGGCCGGCGAAAGCGATTCATCGGCCAACCTTGCTAGTACCAACCGCGAGTTGATCCAGTTCAGCCAACTGGCCATGACGCCCCCACCCAAACCTGTCGCTACCCACGGCGGCACAGCACCGCGCAAGTCGAGCGTGGAAGTCATCCGCGGCAACGAAATTACTCAACAAACCCCCTGAATCGAGCAAGGACGCATCTAAATGCGCAGTCGTTCCATGCCGCTGTTTCAAGGCCTGCTCTGGGTTTCTTTACTGAGCGGTGTGCCGCTCAGCGTAACGTTCGCAGCCGTCGGCAATTGCGCCGCGCTGGGCTCGTTGCCTGCGGTGCTGGAAGTCGGTGAAGGGCTGCAACAGGAGGTGCAATCGCCAGTGGCGATCACTCGGGTGGCGGTGGGTGACCCGAAAATCGCCGACGTGCGAGTCAACGCTAATCAAGCGTTTTTGCTGACCGGGATGGCCCCCGGCGCGACCAGCCTGATGGTCTGGACCGCCTGCTCCAGTGCTCCGCGCCAAAGCATGGTGTTCGTTCAGGGCAAGGCCACCGCGGCGATGACCAGCGCTACTCGGTTACCCTCTGATGACCCACTGCTACCGTCGCAAGTGCAGACCGACATTCGTTTCGTCGAAGTCAGCCGGACCAAACTGAAAGAGGCCGGTACGTCGATTTTCGGCAAAGGCTCGAACAACTTCCTCTTCGGCGCACCCGGTACGGTGCCCAACACGGCCGTGACGCCGGGCGTGGTGCCGCTGTTTAACATTGATCCGCGGATCGCGGTGCCCAGCATTCCGCTGCTCAACGACAGTTTCAACATTGTCTGGGGCGGTGGCAGCAGCAAAGTCCTCGGTATCGTCAACGCCCTGGAAGGCAGCGGCTTCGCCTACACCCTGGCACGGCCAAGCCTCGTGGCCCTCAGCGGACAGAGCGCGAGCTTCCTGGCAGGAGGTGAAATCCCGATCCCGGTACCCAGCGCCAACAGCAACAGCTACTCCATCGAATACAAGGAATTCGGCATCCGCCTGACGCTCACACCGACCGTGGTCAGCCACGACCGCATCACCCTCAAAGTGGCGCCAGAGGTCAGCGAACTCGACTTCAACAATGGCGTGACCATCGGCGGCACCACCGTCCCGGCGTTCACCATTCGCCGCACCGATACCAGCATCTCGTTGGCCGATGGCGAGAGTTTCGTCATCAGCGGTTTGATCAGCACTCACAACATTTCGCAAGTCAGCAAGTTTCCAGGCCTGGGCGATATCCCGATTCTCGGTGCGTTTTTTCGCAACTCATCGGTCAACCGCGAAGAGCGTGAGCTGCTGATGATCGTCACGCCGCACCTGGTCCAACCGTTGGCTGCCAACGCACAACTGCCGTCGCTGCCGGGTGAAAAGCTGCGCAACTATGACCCCAACTGGTATCGCCTGTACTTCCTCGAAAACGGCGACTTCGATAAACGCAGCGGATTATCGCAATGAGCCAGAGCCAGAATCTGAGCCAGACCTTCCTCGCGATCACGCGCAACAGCACCGACCTTGAGTGGCTGCAAGGCGCCCTCGCCCCGTTGGGCCAAGTGGTCAGCGCCGGCGGTGGCAGCCTCGACGAATTGCTGGCGCTGGTGGACGTGACCTTCGCCAGCCTGGTGTTTGTCGGCCTGGACCGCGAACACGTGGTGGCCCAAAGCGCACTGATCGAAGGTGCCCTGGAAGCCAAACCGATGCTGGCGATCGTCGCGCTGGGCGATGGCATGGACAACCAACTCGTGCTCAATGCCATGCGCGCCGGAGCACGGGATTTCGTGGCCTACGGTTCGCGTTCCAGTGAAGTCGCGGGGTTGGTGCGACGGCTGGGCAAACGCCTGCCGCCCGTGGCCCCGAACACCCAACTGGGCAGCCTGACGGTGCTCTACGGTGTGCAGATCAACGCCGACGGCGCGCTGCTCGCCACCCACTTGGCGCAGGTGGTACACAAGAGCGGCCAGCAAACGCTGTTGCTGGACCTGGGCCTGCCGCGCGGTGACAGCCTGGCCTTGCTCGGGCTGGAGAGTTCGTTCCACTTCGGCGATGCACTCCGGCACTTGCGGCGCCTCGACGCGACGCTGATCGACAGCGCATTCACCACCTGCGCCGCCGGGTTGCGGATCCTCGCCTACGCCAGCCACGATGAGCCGCTGGATCACACCAGCACCGCCGAGTTGTACATGCTGCTCAGCGCCCTGCGCCAACACTTCCAGCACATCGTGGTGAACCTGACTGGCCAGCCGGACAGCGAAGCGCTACGCACCTTCGTCACCCATTGCGACAAGTTGCTGTGGTACACCGATCAGAACGTGCTCGACTGCCGTCGCAACCTGGCGGTACTCAACCTGTGGCGTGAAAAAGGCATGAACCTCGATCACGCCAGGCTGCTGGTGGACCGCTACCTGCGCAACGTCGCACCGGACGCCGACACCCTGAGCAAAAGCTACGGCATGGAGATCATCGCGACCCTCGTCTACAGCCCGGAAGTGCGGCTTAACGCCAAGAACCAAGGTATGACTCTGTTTCAACTGGCCCCGCGCGAAGGCCTGACTCAAAGCCTGCGCGCCCTCGGCGATCGGCTGGCCAAGCGCTCAGAGGGCGTGGCCACGCCCAAGTCTGGCTGGTTCAACCGGTTGAGGGGTGCGCAATGAGCGGTGAAAAACTCTTCGGTGCCCCTGTACGCACCACCACTGGCAACACCGACCACGAAGGTCTGAAACTGGTGCTGCACCGCTACATCATCGACGCCATCGAGGAGTCCGGAAAAAACCTGCTGGAGGGTTCACGGCAGGTGCTCTCACAGTTCGTCATCGACAAGGTTGCCGAGTACGTCGCCCGGCTGCACCTGGCGATTTCCCGCTATGAAATGGAGCGTCTGTCCGAAGAAATCGTCGACGAACTCACCGGTTTCGGCCCCTTGGAAGTGCTGCTGCGGGACCCGGCAGTGACAGAGATTCTGGTCAACGGCCCGCACCGGGTGTTCATTGAACGCGACGGCGTACTGCATCAAAGCGACCTGCGCTTCATCGATGCACATCACGTCGAACGGGTTATGCAACGGATCCTCGCGCCCCTCGGCCGACGGCTCGATGAGTCATCGCCGATGGTCGACGCACGACTGCCCGACGGTAGCCGGGTCAACGCGATCATTCCACCGATTGCGCTCGATGGCCCCTGCCTGTCGATACGTAAATTTCGCAAGGACATGCTCAAAAGCTCAGACCTGATGGCGATGCAAACCATCGATCAGGCGATCTTCGACTTTCTTCAGGAGGCCGTGAGCAAGCGCTGCAACATCCTGATCAGCGGCGGCACTGGCACCGGCAAGACCACGCTGTTGAACATTCTCAGCCAGTTGATCAACCCTCACGAGCGAATCGTCACCATCGAGGACGTCGCCGAACTGCACCTGGGCCACCCTCACGTGGTGCGCCTGGAAACCCGACCGCCGAATGCCGAAGGCCACGGCGAAGTGAAATCCAGTGACCTGATTCGCAACGCCCTGCGGATGCGCCCGGACCGAATCATCCTCGGCGAGATTCGTGGCGTCGAAGTGGTGGACGTACTCACCGCAATGAACACCGGCCACGACGGCTCCATGAGCACCGTGCACGCCAACAACGCCCAGGATGCACTGTTGCGCCTGGAGACATTGGTGGGCCTGACGGGCCGCACCATCGCCGAACGTACCTTGCGGCAAATGATCTGCGCTGCACTGGATGTAGTGATTCAGCTGACGCGCATGCCCGACGGCCGCCGCTGCGTCAGCGAAGTGGTGGAGGTGATCGGCTTGCGTGATGACGTGTATGTCACCAACACGTTGTTCCGGCTCGACCGGCGCAGCGGTTTCGGATTCATGCGCGAGGCGGTCAACCCCGCCAGCGAAAAACTGCGCCGTGAGTTGGCGCTCTCTCCCTCTGCGTACTGAAGGCCACGGCATGCTCAAACCGGTGCTGCTCATCCTCGTTTGCCTGGCCTTGCTCGGACTGTCGATCCGTCTGTTTTATCGCGGTTTGCGCCAGACCGGCACCGAGCGGGTGCTGGGACGCCTGACCCAGGGGCAACCGCAGCCGGCGCTGACGAAAACCTCCTGGGTCGGTCTGGATCGGACCTTTCTGCGGGCCGGCCTTGGGCGTCCCTCCGCGCATCTGGGGGGGTGGCTGCTGCTCTGGACCTTTGGCATCTTGCTCGGATTTGCTACCGGTGGCTGGGTCGGCTTGCTGGCTCTGTTACTGCTGCCGCCATTGATTCTGCGTCTGTATGTCAATTGGCGTTATCAGCGCCGACTCCAGCGCATGATCGAACAACTGCCACAAATGCTCGATCACACCGTGCGCAGTCTGAAGTCCGGGCGCACCCTGGCCGATGCGGTGCTGGGCGCCATCGACGCCGCCGAAGATCCGCTGAAAAATGCCATGGGCCGGGTTCAGCGCAACGTGCAGCTGGGGGTCAGCCTGCCGGATGCCGCGGCTGACCTCGCCGAGCTGTATGAGAAAGACGAACTTCGCCTGTTCGCACTCGGTTTGAAGGTCAATCATCGCTATGGCGGCAATGCCAGCGAATTACTGGAAAACCTGATCAAGATGATCCGTGAGCGCGAGCAGGCTGCGCGCCAACTCAGGGCCATGACCGGTGAAACCCGGGTGACCGCGTGGGTCCTGGGCTGCCTGCCGATTGGCCTGGCCGGCTATTTCCTCGCGACCAACCCTCATTACTTGCTCGCCATGTGGCACGACCCTTCGGGGCAAATCATGCTCGCGTCCGCGTTCGGCTTGCAGGTGGTCGGCAGCCTGGCACTCTGGCACATGTTGCGCAGCGTATGAAAGTGCCTTTGCTGATCTGCGCATTGCTGTTTCTGGGGGCAACGTTGTTGCTGCTCAGCGGTTTGCTGGAACACCGTCGGCGGGTTCGCCAGGTGGCGCAACGACTCGACGGCAAACTGGCGAGCGACAACCGGGTGAATCAGTGGCTGCAGGTGCTGGGCAGCAGCCGGATCGGTCAGCGCTCGGTCAACCTGGATAACGAAACCCAGGCATTGCTTAACCGTCTCGGCTGGCGCAGCGCCCGGCGACGCTCACTGTTCGCGGCGTTCCAGGTAGGCGCCCCGGTGCTGGCCCTGGCCCTGACCTTGCTGATCCAGGGCGTGTTCTTCCCTCACACAGACAACCACTGGATGGCCCCGGTGTTCGCCACCGGCATTGGCTATCTGTTGCCCAAACGGTTGCTGGCCGCTGCCGCGCAGCGTCGGCAGAAACACCTGGCGAGCGAGATTTCCACCTTCATTCCGCTGCTGCGCATCCTGTTCGAATCGGGCATGGCGGTGGAGCAGTCGCTGCGCGTGTTGAGCAATGAAGGCAAACAATTATTGCCGGCCCTGACCCATGAATTGCGTCTGGTATTGGCCCGGGTCGATTCCGGCCTGGAACTGGGCGAAGAACTGCACAAAGCCACCCGATTGCTGGCCGTCGACGAGTTCACCGATACCTGCGTCATCCTTGAGCAGTTGATCCATCAGGGGGGCGGTGCGATGAAATCCCTGCTGACCCTCAAGCAATTGCTCGATGACCGGCGCCTGACGCGCTTGCAGGAATACATCTCCAAACTGTCCGCCAAAATGTCCGTCGTGATGATGCTGTTTCTCTTCCCGGCGTTATTGATCGTACTGGCCGGCCCGGGTTTCACCGCCCTGTCCCATGCCTTTGGTTCTTAGAGGGATCGTTATGAAAGCAATAATTGCCGGTTTGACTCTGCTGTTGTTAGGCGGTTGCGCGAGCAACGGCGCGACGCCCTGGAGCGCCCTGACCAACACGGCCAGTTGCGGCAAGCTGACCTCCGAGGAACAGCTGTCGCTGAACCTTGCCGATGACATGGCCAATGACGGCAAACTGCACGCCAGCCTCGCCAACCTGCAAAGCCTGCCCGACAACCTGGCCGACGTGCGCCTGCGCAAGGCCAAGGTCTATCGACTGCTGGGCCGTAGCGAAGCCGAGCCGTTGTACCGTAGCCTGCTCGGCAGTTGCCTGGCCGCCGAAGCCGAGCACGGCCTGGGCCAACTCGCAGCCGCCAAGGGCGACAACGGCCTGGCACAAGCCCACTTGCAACGGGCTGCACGGCTAGCGCCGACCGACGAGAAAATCCGCAACGACCTCGGTGTGGTGTACCTCAATCAATTACGCGTCGAGGATGCGCGCTTTGAATTCCTGACGGCCATGGAACTCAAGCAAAGCGATCAACTGGCAGCGTTGAATCTGGTGACGCTGCTGATCTATCAGGACGACTGGAGCCGCGCGGCCGAACTCGTCAGCCGTCTCGGCCTGAGCCCCGCCCAAGTCACCGAAGCCCAGGCCCGCGCGCAAAGACTCAAGACACCGGGCAAGTCAGGCCCGACCGCCGTAAACCAGGTCGCTGTCGCCACACCAACGCTTCAATAAGGAGAGGTTTTTGATGAAACCGACCATCCTCTGCTGCCTCGGCCTGCTGGCCCTGCCCCTCACCACTCACGCCATTGACCCCGGTCCCGCCTCGGCCCAACAACAGGAAACCGAAGGCTGGCTGCAATTGCAAAGCAGTAACAAGGCGGCTTCCCAGAAACCGCAAACCTCAACCGCGACCGAGCGCGACCTGAGCATGCAGCGCTGGTTGAAGAGCTATCAGCATGAGATCCCGGCGTACTTTGATCAGTATGAGAGCGGGAAGGTGGACAGTGGGACGGGGGGGTAGTCTTGGTCCGGGAATTGGACGCTTGGGGGGACACCAACAAAAACCTAATGCGCAGTCACCCCCTGACGCAATCCAGAATGACCGGGTAACAAGGCCAGCGCCAACTGCGTCCGATTATGCATATGCGTCAACCGCAAAACCTGCGACACATAAAGCTTCACCGTGTTCTCGGTAATCCCCAACTCACAGGCAATCTGATAATTCGTCTGCCCCTTCCCCACCAACCGCGCCACATCCAACTGCCTGGGCGACAGCTGACTGAAAATCGCCGGAATCTCAACCCGATCCACAGCACTGACATCGTCATCCGTGGAAACCGACAACCGAGGCCCACGCCGAACCTTATCCAGATCCTGATACAGATCATCGATCGACTCGGCAAGATACTGCAGCTTCTGATCCAGATGCCCCAGCTGCACACTCTTCTGCCGTTCCTGCAAAACCACTGCCTGACGCGCAATCCCTTCGAGCAACTCGCCCAGATTAATCGGCTTCTGGTAGTAATCGGCAAACCCGGCCCGCAAAGCCTTGATCACATCCTGCTTGTCCGCACGCCCAGTGAGCATGATCGCTTCAAACACACGGTGCTTGCCGGATAACCGTTGCAGCTCCTGAACCAGTTGAATCCCGTCCAGACCGGGCATGTGCAAATCGCAAAGCACCAGACCAATCGCTTCGTCTTCATTGAAACGCTCGACTGCCTGTTTGCCAGTCTCGCAAGGAACGCAACGGTAACCGCGGCCTTCAAGAAACTCACAAAGCTGCGCGGCAATAAACGGCTGGTCGTCGACCACAAGGACTTTTACTGCCGAAGAAAGCTTGTTCACGTGCGACTCCCTGCGAGGTCAAAGTTGACCTAGTGACAGCCACAGGCTGTACAACTACTGAAATGAAAGTAGACGTACTTTCCGACTCTGTACATAGAACGGGCGATTAGTGAAACCAGGCGAGTGTGAGCAACAGGCCCACCAATACGAAGGGTGCAAAGGGCTGTTTCTTTGACATTCCAGGCCCCAGATATCGAAGATGATTTCTAAGCCCTTGGCCCATATGAAGCCAGACTCTTGGCGCCAGCAGCAGCCACAGCACACTGGCCAATCCGGCACCGATGAACACGCCGAGCAGGTGCATGCCGTCCGTCGCCAGCCCCAGGCCGGTCATCAGCTTCACATCGCCTGCACCCAAGCGTTTCAGCGCATAACCGGGCAATGTGAAAGCCAGCGCCAGCAAAAAAGCCCAGCCGCCCTGCACCGCCTCGGCCCCCAGCCAGGTAGTGCCCGTCCACAAGAGATACCCCAGCGCCACCCCCCCTGCGCCAAGGGTCAGGCCATTGGCGATGTGTCGTTCTCGAGCATCCTGTGCTGCGCATAGCGTCAGCCAGATCAGTAGTACAAAGCTCTGCATCCGGTAAAAAACGTCCGTTTTGGCTGAATGATTCTATGCTGATATCACGTCGTGAATAACAGGGTAGACGCAGTCATGAAAATAGGCCTCCCCCGTAAGCAAAAAGGCGCTGTAGCGATTGAATTCGCTTTGGTGTTTCTCATCTTTTTCGCCGTGTTCTATGGAATTGTCACTTACAGCTTGCCGCTGTTGCTGATGCAATCGTTCACCCAGTCGACCGCCGAAGCGGTGCGCCGAAGCGTGGCGCTGGATCCGACCACCCCCGGATACGACACCGCGGTAAAAACCGTTGCCACGACAGAACTGAGCCGACAGTTGGCCTGGATTCCTGCCGCACTGAATTTCAATGTCGCCACCGACGCCAGCGCCACCTACGTGGGCGGGGTGTTGAAGGTCAGCATCAACTACCCCACCAGCAAACTGCAGCAGGTCATCCCGTTTCTGAACGTGCCGGGAATTGGCCGAGTGCCCAATCTGCCGGCAAACCTCACCGCCAGTTCGAGCCTGCAATTTTGAGTTCCGCAGACAAACTCTTCGGGCGCCTGCTCAACCGCCATCCGCCTCAACCAGTGGACACGCCAGACACCCTGAGCGTGCAAAGTGTCGGTTTGCAGATGCATCTGGATGCCGAAGGTCGCGTGACTCACCTGACCGGCCCGCTGCGGCATGCGCTGGCCCAGCAGACGCCCGCGGCGCAAGCACCGCACCTGCTCGATTTCCTCATGCCCCACAGCTGCCTCGCCGTTGAAGGCGCGCCCGTCGACTGGCAGGGACAGTCTCTGGACCTGGACTTCTACAGCCTCAACGGACAACCCCTGCAGCTGCGTGGCTGGGTCCAGCCGTTGGCCGATGCCTGGTTGTTGCAGTTGCTGGACATCGCAGACTTGTTGCTCGAACGTCGACAATCACGCAGCCGTGAGCAATGCCAATTACTTGCAGCGCAGATCGGCGAACAGCTGCGCCGGTGCAACCTGACGCGCCTTTCCGAGGTGTTGGTGGAACAGCTGCAAGGCCTGGCGCAGTGTTTCCACATGCCATGCATTGCGGTGGCGTTGCTCGATGAACAGGAAGAAGGCTGGCAGATACACCAGCATTACGCGGCCTTCGATGCGCCCCAGCTGTGGCAAAACGCTCAGCGCCTGGGCGCGGGGCTCGACAGTCTGAACGGCTCTGCGCCGCAACGCCTGACGCCCGCTGAACATCCCCGTTTGCAAGGCACCTTCGGTAATGCCGAAGGGTTCGCGGTGCCCTATCACGATGCTCGGGGTGTGGCCGCCTGGTTGCTGTGTGGCGTTTATCCGGTGCAGCAACATGCACCCGACATGAATGATCGCGACTGGTTGCAACTCACCGCCGCGCTGGCAGGCCCGCTGCTTGAGCGCTTGCGCGAGCACCGGCACCTTCTGCAACTGGAACGGCTGGAGTCGCTGCAAGCCTTGCTCGGCACCGGATGGTGGGAGGTATTCCGCGACAGTCGCGAGGTGCAATTGGCGCCGTCGCTGGCCAGTAACCTGAACCTTGCGATCGATCGTTTGCCGCTGCACGACTGGCTTGATCGGGTGCACCCCGCAGACCGGGAAGAGCTGAGCAGTCGTCTGCAAGCCTTGCAAGACGACGGTACCCCGCTGCTGCTGTGCGTGCGTTTGGCACAAACACCGAACTGGTATCGCCTGCAGGGCCAGGTTCTGGGCACCGGTAAAAGCCGGCGGTTGGTGGGCTTCATGCTCGACATCAGCGACATCAAAAACCAGGAGCAAAACGCCGCGGCGGCCCATGCCCGACTGGACAACCTGATCGCCAGCTCACCGGCAGTGATCTACGTGCAACGCTATGACGAAGGTGCGCTGCAACCGACGTTTTTCAGTGACAGCCTACTGCCGCTGCTCGGCTGGACACTGGCTGATTGCGCGGCGGGAGCCTTGGTTGAAAGGGTCCACCCGGATGACCGCGATCGGTATTTCGAACGTACCCGACATTTGCTGCGTGAAGGTTCGGTGCGCGCCCGCTATCGGCTGCGCGACAGTCGCGGCGAATACCACTGGCTACTCGATGAAGCCAAGCTACTGCGCGACGACCTTGGCTTGCCGGTGGAGGCCGTCGGCCTGTGGCTGGACGTCACCGAAGCAACCCTGGCCGCCGAACAGGTGAAACAGAGTGAAGAACGCTACCGGATCCTGGTGGAAGACTCTCCGGCGATGATCTGCCGCTACCGCCCGGACCTGACCCTGATCTTCGGCAACCGCCCGCTGGCGACTTACCTGGAGTGCCAACCCGAGCAACTGCCCGGGGTGAATCTGGGCAGCTGGATGTCGCAGGAACAGCGCGAAGCGTTTCTCCAGCGGCTCAGCCAACTCAGCCCGGAATTCCCGGTCAGCACCGCGGAAATCAACCTGCAACTGCCGGGACGGGAACATGCCTGGTGGGTGTGGTCGGATCGCGGGGTGTTCGATGAGCACGGCCATTTGCTGGAGATTCAGGCCGTGGGGCGCGACAACACCGAGGTCCGCCGCGCCCAGCAGCAGCTCACCCAAAGTGCAAAAATGGCCACCCTCGGTGAAATGGCCACAGGGCTGGCCCATGAAATCAATCAGCCGTTGAATGTGATGCGCATGGCCATCGTCAACGTGCTCAAGCGTCTGAGCAACGGCGATGCGCAGATCGACTACCTGACCGACAAGCTCAACCGCATCGATGCACAGGTCCAGCGCGCCGCGCGGGTGGTGGATCACATGCGGGTGTTTGGCCGCCGCTCGGAGATCGAGCAGCATCCGTTTAATCCGGCGCAAGCCATCGAAGGCACGCTGTCGCTGCTGGCCGAAGGGATGCGCGGCAAAGGGGTCGATCTGCGGGTCAACGAGACCGGCTTTGACGTGCAAGTGCGCGGTTACGTCGATCAGCTCGAACAGGTGTTGATCAATCTGATGGTCAACGCTCGGGATGCGTTGCTCGGCAAACGCGAGGCCGACCGCGAGTTCAAACCGTGGATCTCGGTGTACGCCGAACGTGATGCGTATTCGGTGCGGCTGTGGGTCGAGGACAACGGCGGCGGTATCGATCCCAGGCTACTGGAGCGGATCTTCGAGCCGTTCTTCACCACTAAACCCGTGGGTGTCGGCACCGGGCTCGGGTTGTCGGTGAGTTACGGCATCGTCGAGAACATGGGCGGAAAACTGAGCGTCAGAAACTCGGTCGAGGGCGCACGGTTTTGTATCGAACTGCCGATTGCCGCCAACGATCAGATTGCCAGCGTCGCTCGTCCTGAGTGACAACTGAGGTTGGCGCCGACATCGACCTTGTTCAGATCGATTCCCAGACTGAGCAGCAGTGTGTTGATCAAGGTGTCGAGTAACGGGCTGAGCACGCCGTTGATCGCGTTGACCAGCAATGTGGTGACAGTGCTGAGGATCGCCCCCAGACCACCGACCAGACTGCCCGTCGGGCCGTACATGTTGACCTTGATATTGGTCGCCGTGTCGGTAAGGCTGCTGACGATATTGCTGGTGGAATAGGAATAGTAGAACGGTGGCTGGTTGATCTCCGGCAGGCTGGTGGCCGGCGGTGCGGAATAGACGTGGAGCATGTTGGCGTTCTGCACGACGGTCGTGTCGGCCATGATACTGATGCCGCCGCCGACGCCCGGAATCCGTGGGTCGCAGGAGATGGGCAGGAGCAGAATCCTCAGACAGGTTTTCACCCCGATATCGATCACCTTCAACGGCTGCACCACTACCGCCGGTGGCGTGGTGTTGCTGCCGAAAGCGGTGGCTGGATCGATCTTGCCGATCTTCAGATTTACCAGCGAAGTGCTGGTGTTGGTGGTCAGGGTTTTGTTGGTGGTACTGACGCAACTGTAGGCAGTGACATAGCTGTTGGCGCTGGCAACGTCCAGCGCCACGTCGATACGTATCGGTGGCGGCAGCACGATGATGTCGGGAGTCTGACAGGGCACGAGCAAGGCACAAGTCAGTGAATCGAGCACTGCCACCAGGTTGAGATTGAGCAAGGCGTTGAGTGTGTTGGTCAGCGGGCCTGCCAGATCAGCCGCCGCATTGATCAGCGCCACGATGGAGTTGAGCACCGGCAAGTCGATCGACAGCAATGTCCTGATCTGGGCAGTTTGCACATAGATCCGGTTGGGCCCCAAAGGCGCGAGCGCGGCGTTTTTCGGATTGCCAATGGCTGACAGCTGCGGAGGCTCCAGCACCTGCACCCGGGCGGTGATTTGCGCCAGGCCCGCCAGATTGATCGGCAACGTCGCCACCAGGCCGTTTTTCTTGTTGGCCAGTTGCACGACGGCTTCGATCAGGTCGAACACTTTCAGGTTGGTCGCCAGCGCCGTCACGGTGCTGCCAGCCTCGACGTGCAGCACGTTGCCGAGTACGACGGTGGTTGCGCCTGCCGCGATCTTCAGCGCTTGAAGACTGGCAATGGTTGCGGTCGCGCCGAGTGTGCCGCCGGGGTCCAGCACATTGACGGCAGTCTGGATCAGCTGGCTGACGGCAATCGTATTGCCCAATACCTGGTTATACCCGGCAGCGCTGAGGTTAAGGTCGACCTTCAATCGATCAAGGTAGCCGAGCAGGCTGATGTTGGTGTTCACCAGTCCGTTCCAGCCCGCCCCGTTGATGTTCAGGTTGCCCCCGAGCAAACCACCGAACAGTGCGTTGAGCGTGGCCGATTTGCTGGTGTCGACGCTCAACGTCGTGCTGCGCAGGGTCAGCGAAGCCTGCGGTGGCGGTAATGCGGCGACAGCGCTGGCCGTCAGGTTGATGGTCGCTGCGCGTGGAGCGCCGCCGAACAGGGCGCCGACACCGCCGGCAAAACTCTGCTGGACCGAATGGCTGGCGATCACCCGAATGGCTTCGCTCTTGCTCGGGTCTGTGCCAAATACTTGAAGGTTATTGGCATCCAAGTTCAAGGCACCGCAAGCGACCAACAGGTTGCGATTGGGGTCAGGAAGGGTAAAGCCGTTACGGTTTGCGCTGGCGGTGGCATAGACGGTGGCGGTGTTGCCAGCGGCGCAATCACCACTTCGGGTGGAAGCTTCAAGTGCGGCCATGTCCGCTACGCGCTGCAGGTCGCGTTTTTCCAGGTACAAACGACCGCTGTCGACCACGACCAGCAAGAACATCAGGGCCATGCCCAATGTCAGCGCTGCCATCAAACCGATCGCCCCCCGTTGCCGGGACGGGCTGCGAAACTGCAAACGGGGAGACATCGCACACTCCTTTGCCGGTGCACAACCGAGGGCTACCTCCATGGGTGAACAGCAGTGTAGTCAAGACTTGGCTGGGGTGCTGGCAACATGCCAGTGCAGACAACAAAAAGCCTGCAGAAGCAAAGCTTGCTCCAGCAGGTTTTTGTGGTGTTTATTTGGGTGGGTAGTTGGCGAGAATTCGCCCCACCGTTTCACGTATCGCCATGCTGCGATCCGACGGGTTCGGTGTGCGGCTAAGTATCTGCTCGTCACTGCCGCGCCACACCAATTTGCCGTCCTTGCCATCGAGCAGGTCGATCTGGATGATCGCCACTTTGTAGCTGACGTTACGGGTTTCGTTGTACATCGGCCCGCCCCAGTAGCCGTTCCATGGATTACCCCAAGTGCCGCCGTAGTTGGTGGTGACTTGTTGCTGGCGCTGCTCGACGATCAGATAGGTCTGCACGCTCAAATCACCCTTTTTGCCACCGGCAGCCGGACGCAGGCCACGCTGATCCAGCTGATCGGTCACCGATTGGCGGATGCGTTGTTCAGTTAGGTCGCTCTTGATCCGTGGGTCATCGGGGCGATATTGCAGGGCGGGTTCTTTCCAGCTCCAGCTGCGATAGGCGGCGAAGTCGCGGCTGGCATCGAAGTCATGACTGACCTGGTTGCCGGCGCAGGCACTGAGCAGCGCGGCCACAGCCAGTAAAGCGAGACGGCGGAACATGATATTTCTCCGGTTGAAGACATGAACCTGCGCAATGCTTCTTAACGACAGAAGCTAACTAGGAGGATACGCCGACATCGCCTTTTCTACAGCCTCCCGAATCGCGTCGGCTCGCTCGCTCTGGCTGCCGCGATTGCTGGTTTCGGCGCTGGCACTCCACACCGGTTGACCACTCTGGGCGTCAAACAAATCAACCCGCACCACCACGACCTGTTCCTGATAAGTCCGAACGATCGGCACGGTGTTGTACATGCCGTAACCACTGCCGTAGCGGTTGTAACCGCCATAACCGCCGCCGGAATAACCATAGTCGTCCCGAACCTGACGCAGGCGGGTTTCCAGGTGCAGGTCGGCGCTGACAAACAGGTCGGCCGGGCGGTTATCGTGCAGCGGGCGCAAGCCACGTTGATCGAGGGCATTGCTGACAGCTTCGGCGACCTGCGCCGAATCCGCCCAGGCGCTGCCCGGCGGCAGTTGCCCGTTGAGCCAGGCCCAGCTGCGGTAGTGCCCGTAGTCGCGCGGCGGTGCCGGGTAGGCGCTGCGGTCAAAGGTGTTGGCCGCCTGAGGCGGCGCGGGTGGCAGGGGGTTGGATGACGCCACATAAGGGTTGCTGCCCTGACAGGCCGCCAACCCCAGACAGACCACCAATAACCCAGAACGACTGTTCATTTCGCGCTCCGATCAGACCGGCCGACAGATCCAGTGCAAGTAGCGCCCAAGCCCGGCAAAGCTTGGGTGACGGCGGTGGGCCAATTCCATTTCCAGCAAGTCCGCCAGTTCGACGCGGGCCTGGAATTCCACTGGCATGTAGTCGTGAAAAACCCGCACCCCGCTCTGGGTTTCGACCTGCCACAGGCCTTCAAGTTGCGCCGCCAGTTCGCGCGGATCAAGCGGCTGCTGCGGCGTCAGGCTTTGCTTTTCGCCAGCCATGTCGTTCTTGCGCATTTTGCGGAAATGGCCTTTGAGCAGGTTGCGATAGATCAACGCATCGCGGTTGTAGAAGGCCAGGGACAACCAGCCGTCTGACTTGGTCAATTGATGCAACACCGGCAGGATCGCATGCGGTTCGGCCAGCCATTCCAGCACGGCGTGGCACAGCACCAAGTCGTAGGGTTCGGTGAGTTGGCCGAGCAGATCCTGCCACGGCGCCTGAATGAACGTCGCCGTTTGCCCGGCGTCGGCAAAGCGTTGGCGGGCGCCCTCGAGCATCGGCTCGGCGGGCTCGGCCAGCGTGACCTCATGACCACGCTGGGCCAGCCACAACGACATGTGGCCCAGACCAGCACCGATATCCAGTACGCGTAAATGCCGGTCCGGCAAGGTTTCGGCCAAGTCGGCCTGAAGCACCGCCAGACGGATCGCGCCTTTGGCACCGCCGTAGATTTTTTCGGCGAAGCGGGTCGCCAGTTGATCGAAATGACGGTCGCTCATCAGCTGAACCTCCGTTCACTGTCCGCGAGTTTGCTGCGCACCACTTCATTCATGTCCAACCCCAACTCGCTGCACAGCAGCAGTAGATAGAGCACGATGTCACCGATTTCCTGCCCGGCATGGGCCAGTGTGTCCGCCGGCAATTGGCGCGACTGGTCTTCGGTCAGCCACTGGAAAATCTCCACCAGCTCGGACATTTCCACGCTCGCGGCCATGGCCAGGTTTTTCGGGCTGTGAAATGGCCGCCAGTCATTGCGGTCACGGATGGCGTGCAGGCGTTCGGTCAGTTCAACAAGGTTCATCGGGCTCTCCTGAAGGCGTATAGCTTCGGGGGGATGAGGAGTGAAGGCAAGCGCCAAGCGCTGCAAAACCACTATGCTTGGAGGGAACTCCCCACCCTGCTCGATAGCCCAAGGCTCAAGTCCGGCAACCACGCCACCACTTTCATCAAGGACGCTCACGACATGCAGGTAGAAAGTTTTTTCGAATGGCTCGGCCAGGCACTCGGTTCGGTTATCCGTTTCATCGTTGACGGCCTCAGCGGCTTGTTCAATCTGCTGAGCCACGCCGGCAGCAACTTTGTCGAAGGGCTGTCCCGTGCGCTGGGCATGGACACGTCGATCATCAGCATCATTGCGCTGATTTTGGGGTTGATGCTGTTGTGGTCGGCGATTCGGGCGTTCATGAATGCGTCGATCATCATGGGGATTATCTGGTTGCTGCTGGGGTTGTGGTTGTTGAGCTGGATAATCCACTGACACCCACAATGAATCGCGGCGGATTCTGATGTGTCGCTACAATGCCGCTCCCCCAAGGAGCCTGCATGTCCAACCTGATCGCCGACTGGCGCGACCGCCCTACCCATCGTCGAGTCTGGGCGCTCGCCGCGCCGATGATTCTCTCGAACATTTCCGTACCGCTGGTGGCGCTGGTCGACAGTACCGTCATCGGCCACTTGCCCCACGCCCATCAGTTGGGCGCCGTCGCGGTCGGGGCCAGCCTGTATACCTTTCTCGCCTGGGCCATGGGTTTTCTGCGCATGGGCACCACAGGGTTCGCCGCACAGGCCGCCGGGCGTGGGGACGGTGCGGCATTGCGGCAGATCTTGCTGCAGGGCCTGTTACTGGCCATGGGCCTGGCCATTGTCCTGGGAGCACTGGGTGTGCCGTTGAGTGGGGTCGCGCTGCATTTCATGCAGCCGTCAGCGGAGCTGGATCAGCTGACCCGCGAGTTTTTCCACACGCGCCTGTTCGGTTTGCCGGCAGCACTGGCCAGTTATGCGCTGGTCGGCTGGTTCCTCGGCACTCAGAACGCCCGGGCGCCGCTGGCCATTCTGCTGAGCACCAACCTGGTGAACATCGCGCTGAACCTGTGGTTCGTTCTCGGGCTGGAGTGGGGGGTGGTTGGTGCGGCCCGAGCGTCAGTGATCGCCGAATGGACCGGCGCGCTGATCGGCCTGCTGATGACCCGCAACGCCCTGCGCGCCTATCCCGGCCACATCGTCTGGGCCACGCTGGCGCTGTGGCAGAGCTGGCGACCACTATTGGCGGTCAACCGCGACATTTTCATCCGCAGCCTGGCGCTGCAATCGGTGTTTTTCCTGATCACCGTGCAAGGCGCACGATTGGGTGATGCCACCGTCGCCGCCAATGCGCTGCTGCTCAATGGTTTGCTGCTGACCGCCCATGCGCTGGACGGCCTGGCCCACGCGGTGGAAGCCCTTTGTGGGCATGCCATTGGTGCTCGCGATCGAGAGGCCTTGCGTCGTTCATTGGTGGTGGCTTGCGGTTGGTCGTTGCTGGCGAGCCTGGGTTTTGCCGTGATGTTCCTGTTCGCCGGGCATCTGTTTATCGAGATGCAGACCAACATTCAGAGCGTGCGCGACACGGCGTTCACCTACCTGCCCTACCTCGCCGCGCTGCCGCTGATTGCGGTCGGGAGTTACCTGCTCGACGGGTTGTTTATCGGCGCCACCCGGGCTCGGGAAATGCGCAACGGCATGCTGCTGACGGTGATTTTGTTGCTGCCGTTCGCTTGGGCGCTGCAAGGTTTGGGCAACCATGGACTGTGGATAACCTTTCTGCTGTTCATGTTGCTGCGCAGCCTGACCCTCGGCGCGTTTGCCTGGTACCTGCACAAAAACGACGGCTGGTTCGCCGGCAAAGCTCACTGAGTCGGCGTGGCTTTGACGAAGGCCGTGACCACATCCAGCACCGGGGCCAAACCGCGCATCGGCCGCGACAGCGTCGCCACCAGCGTGGCGTGGCTGGTGCGCGAGAAATACAGGTCCTGCACCGGCACGCCCGCCTCGCGCAGTTTGCGCGCCAGACCACCGGTGTTGCGGGCCGGGTTGACCAGTTCATCGTCGCTCGCCGCGATCAACAAGGCCGGTGGCGCGCCACGACTGACATGATTGATCGGCTGCGACCGGGGTGGTGAATCCGGCCAGAAAAACACCGGGCGCACCTGCGGATTCTTGATCGGCAGAAAATCATAAGGCCCGGCCAGGCCGATCCAGCCACGGAGGTTGTGCGGCGACAGACCCACCGCCCCCAGTAACGCGGGGTCCAGCGCCAGCATCGCGACGTTGTAGGCCCCGGAACTGTGGCCCATCAGGTACAACCGCTGTGGGCTCCCGGAATATTGACGAATGTGTTCATGGGTCCAGGCCACGGCCCGGGCACCATCTTCCAGGAACAGCGGATAACGCACCTGCGGGTACAACCGATAGTCCGCCAGCACCGCAACAATGCCCCGGGACGCCAGGGCCTCGCCGACAAAAGCGTAATCGCTGCGTGAACCGCTGTTCCAGCTGCCGCCGTAGAAAAACACCACCACCGGGGCGTTTTCCATGGGATGGCGCGGTGCATACACATCGAGTTTTTGCCGCGGGTCAGGACCGTAGGCAATGCCCTCGGTCTTGTCGTAGGTTGCGTCGGGAGTCAGCGCATTGAGCAACTTCAGCGGCGAGCACGCCGTCATCACGGCCAGCAATACGCCGCCGATTATCAGGTTGAACAAGCGCTGTGTGGTGCTCGCCATCGATGTCGAACCTCGTGTTCAGGGTTGATCGCCCTGCCACCGGTTGCGCAGGCTATCGAGACGCTCCTGCTGGGTGAGTCCCGGCAATGCGTGCCCAGGCAAAGCGCCGGGGTACTGCAAGCGTAGCCATAACCAGTCATCGAGTACCGGGCGCTCGGTAAAATTCAGCGCCAGCCCTTCCTGCACGTGGGACCACAGCGTGTTGTAGTCAGTCCCGGTGGATCGACTCCAGTGCCAGGCGTGTTGCTCCAGCAGGCAGGTTTGCAGTTTTTCCTGCTGACGAGGACTGAGGTTTTCTTCAACCGCCAAAGGGCTGACGGCAAGCCCCGGATTGACCAGCTGCTGCCAGCCCTGACTGCCAATCGCGCGGTCCGCCCACGTCCCGCCGAACCAGCGCAAATGGCTGACAGGACCCAGCCAGCGACTCAGCTCCTGCGCATCGCAGGCATCGAACAAATAACTGGCCGTTTGCGGGTTGAAGTAACTCAACAAGGCTCGGTGATGCACACCGAAAGTGACCGTGAGCATGCGGCGCAAATGCTCCAGCAACTGCGACGACGACGCCTCGCTGGCCATCAGCAAGCCACGCCACAGGGGCGCTTCGCTGTCGCACAACCCGGTCAGCGCAGGGCAAGTCCGAAGGTCGATCAGGGCCGGGCCCTGTTTACGCAAAGCATGCCACTCCGTGCCTTCGAACAACCAGAACCATTGGGCATGCGCAAACTGCTGTTGCAGCATCACCCCCGCCTGTGGCGCACCCGGCACATCCAGCAATAGCCATTGCGGGGTCGCGGCGATCATGCCGCACCACTCTGGCCAAACTGCATCGCCGCCCGGCAGGTGCAGAGGGCCTGCGTGCAGTGGTTGAAACTGCCGCCACCGGGCAGCAGGCATAGCAATATCAATGGTTCGCTCGACTGCAGAAGCTCCAGCAAGCCCTCGACGTCATCTGTCGCGGATGTGCGCGGCGGGCCGATTTCCTCAGCCTCTTCAACGGACGAAGGGACGTGAAGAAACCCGGTAATCAGCGGCTGATCCGGATCCCCCTCGATAAAGCTCACCACCACCTCGGCCCCCTCACTCAACTGCGTAACTGCCGCGTCGCCCAGCTCAGGGGCTAACGGCAGCCAACAGTGGCTGGGCGCCGCACCCTCGCCCTGATAGAGCCAGTCAAATTGCACGGCCACCGGCCTGGACGGATCGGGGCATGACTGATCAATGTTGACCACCCAAGCCCGTTGCAGGCTGTGCATCCTGGGTTTCACTGCGCAATGAGGCGCTACAAAAGGCACCTGCCAGTGAATCGCGCGGATCTGGTTGCTGTAGGACGCCGTTAAATCCTGGCTGCCCTGATGCTCCACATGGGTCAGCAGCCAGAGATGATTCCAGTCGGCGATCGGATGGCCGGACAGCGCCATCAACTGACCGCTACGCAGCGCCGTCAGGTCCGTCCGACCTTCGGCAATCGGCGCGGTTCGTTGCCCAGCGCACCCCAGAAGCTTGAACTGACGCACGGCCGGTTGCTCGCTCTCGACCTGGAAGACCGCGTTCTCACCGAAACGAAAGTGCCCCTGAGCATCACCGAAAACCACGCAATGCCCGCGTTCGCCGTGTTCGAAATGGTAGTGAAGCCGCTCCTGGGCACACAAACGCTGGATAAATTGCAGGTCTGATTCCCGGTACTGCGTACAGAATTCACGGGCCGGGTAATCGCCACGCAGCTCAAAGCGCCGACTCTTGCCGGCAATACCGTGCTCCTTGAGCACCTGACTGAGGATTTGCGGCACCGAGCGCGCGCTGAAAATTCGCTGACTAAAGCGCAGGGAAAGGCACGCCAGCTTCGGCTCCAGACGTACGCGGCAGAGCCTGACAGCCAAGTCATGGTCACGCTGGACGAGTTCATGCAATTGTCCGTGAAAGCCGTTTCCCGCAGGCCCGACATGCAAAAAGGCCGGACGGTACAGCAGGCTTGCAAGGTCGAGTGTCGGGTCATCGATCAGCAGATCCACGTCGAACACAAAAGGCTCGCTGATGGCTTCTCTACCGGTAAAGGCCAAGACCTCAAAGGGGTCGGGCAGACCCTCTACATCCAGACGAAATGACGGCTCGTTGACTGGATCGAACATCGGCGATTCTCTACAGGAGGGGCGGCCGGGGATTCTCTCCGAGAGAGTTGGCCGAGTAGAGTGCCGAAGTACAACTTAGGAAATGACCTACGCGAAAAGAAGACCACATCGCTTGGATGGCCAAGAATGTAAGTCATTTCGCTTGAAATCAGAGAGGCATCCCACCAAGTCATCTGAAATTTCCGCTACGTGCGGAACATTTTCAGACAACTTGATGGGAGCGGTGCCTTACCTCAAGAAGACAGGTAAGAGGAACGGGTCAGACCAAGACGCAGCGCGTCGAGGAACTGGGTACGCTCGGCGGCGGTGATGCGCGCACTGGCGCATTTGTCGCGGTAGTGGGTCATCAACTCTTCCGGCGACAAGTGCACGTAACGCAGCATGTCTTCGATGGTGTCGTGGGTTTCGATACCTGCGTGGTACACGCTGCCGTCAGCGTTCTGGTAGATATTCACCGAGTCGGTGTCACCGAACAGGTTGTGCATGTCGCCGAGAATTTCCTGGTAGGCGCCGACCAGGAAGATACCCAGCAGGTAGTCTTCACCGTCGTTCAAACCGTGAACCGGCAGGCTGGTTTCGATGCTCTGCTCGTCAACGTATTGCTTGATCTTGCCGTCGGAGTCGCAGGTCAGATCTTGCAGCACCGCACGGCGCAGCGGCTCTTCGTCGAGACGGTGCAGCGGCAGGATCGGCAGGACCTGGCCGATGGCCCAAGTGTCCGGCAGGCTCTGGAATACCGAGAAGTTGCAGATGTATTTGTCGGCCAGCTTGTCGTTGAGTTCGTCGAGCACCTGACGGTGCGAACGCTGACGAGCCTTCAACGAGTTGTGCAGGCGACGGCACACCGCGAAGTAGCATTGCTCGGCCAGGGCTTTCTCGGCCAGGGTCAGCTTGCCATCGGCGTACTGGGTCGCAATGTCGCTCATGTAGTGAGTGGCGCGCCAGTAGGTTTCGGTGACCATCTCGATGTCGGTCGGACCCAGCAGGTCAACCAGCCACTGCACGGTTTCCGGCAGTTCTTCCTTGTTGTCGATCTGCGGCACGTCGTCGTTGTGTTTCTCGACGTCGGTCACTTGCACCACCAGCATCGCGTGGTGAGCGGTCAGGGAACGGCCGCTTTCGGAGAAGATGTTCGGGTGCGGCAGGTTCTGCGCGTCGCAGAATTCCTTGAGCATCCCGACCACGACACCGGCGTAATCATCCATGTCGTAGTTGATCGAGCTGGCGTTGCGCGAGTGCGTACCATCGTAGTCCACGCCCAAACCGCCGCCGACGTCGATGTGGTCAACCGGCAGGCCGAGGTTGCGCAGTTCGCCGTAGTAACGAATCGCTTCCTTGAAGCCGTGCTGGTAGTCCGCCAGGTTGGCGATCTGCGAGCCCATGTGGAAGTGCAACAGGCGAATGCCCTGGTCCAGGCCCGCCGCCCGGAAACGCTCGACCACCGACAGCAGTTGCGCCGCCGACAGACCGAACTTGGATTTCTCGCCACCGGTGTCGGCCCACTTGCTCGACGCCAGGGACGACAGACGCACGCGCAGGCCTACCTGTGGCTTGACCTTCAGCGAGGCGGCTTCTTCGATCACCAGCCCGACTTCGGATTCTTTCTCGATCACGATGAACACGTTGTGGCCAAGCTTTTGGCCCATCAGCGCCAGACGAATGAACTCGCGATCCTTGTAACCGTTGCAGACGATGGTGCCGCCCTTCGGCGCCAGGGCCAGCACGGCCAGCAGCTCAGGCTTGGAGCCGGCTTCAAGACCGATGGACACGTCCTGGGTGGCAATGATGTTCTCGATCACCGCTTCTTGCTGGTTCACCTTGATCGGGTACAGCGCGGTGTACTTGCTCTGGTATTCCAGACGCTCGATGTTGGCATCGAACGCGCCGGTCAGCTGACGCACGCGGTCTTGCAGAATGTCAGGGAAACGCACCAGCAACGGCAAGGACAGGCCGCTTTTACGCAGCTGGTCAACTTGCTCGAACAGGTCGATAGGCGAACTGGTCGGACCGTTCGGACGAACTTCGACGCGACCGGCGTCATTGATCGCGAAGTACCCGGCCCCCCAATGGCGAATCCCGTAAACACTGCGGCTGTCCGCAACTGTCCATTGGCTGCCATCGTCTTTGCGTGTGCGTCGTACGGACATTGAAGTCCCCTATAAAGAAGTCATAGAGCGTCGCCTGGGTTCAGGCCGGCGCAGTCTAAAGAATGAAAATGACGGTTCGTCAACGAGGGGATAGACCTCGCTGACCGCAGTGAGTTTAGAAACCGGTCAGAACAGGCTCTGTGAAAACCATGTAGACGACGCCAGACCTGCTGGCAGGACTGGATCAAGCCGAGGGTGGTTTTCACAGAAGCTGCTAGCCGCCGGACTTCTTCGCCTTGAAACCGTGTTTGATCAGCTCGGCCAAGAGTAGCTCGACATGATCGCCCTGGATTTCAATGATTCCGTCTTTCAATGCACCACCGGTCCCGCAACGTTTCTTCAACGTGGTCGCCAGGTCCTTGAGTGTGTCTTCGGCCAACGGCACGCCGGTGATGGTGGTCACCGTCTTGCCGCCACGACCCTTGCTTTCGCGACGCACGCGAGCGATGCCGTCGCCGGCCGGGATAACGGTCTGTTTGCAGATGCAGGCATCCACCGGTTGACTGCAATCCGGGCAATGACGACCTGCGTCGGTGGAAAATACCAGGCCACCAAGGGCGGCGAAGGATGCGGCTTTTTTGGCCACCGGCAATCCTCTTGGGAGGACAAAGACTGGTCGCGGCAACTTGGGCAAGTGCCATCGACCGCGAAGCCCCACTCAGGCAGGGGCAGCGCTACTGAGCCAGGCAATGCCGGTTCAGCTTGAAAAGGTCGCGCAGTGTAACGGCAAAAAGCCGACTTGCTAAGAGCCAATCGGCGCCAATTTATGCCTCTTTTGCGACGTCATTCGCCCGAGACCAAAGATACCGCTTCAATGCGGCCAGAGAGTCCGGGCAATAAGGCTTTTGCTGGATTTCCAGCATCACCTGATCAATGGGTATAAAACGTGCTTCGAGCACTTCCTCCGGTTGCAGGATCAATGGACCGTCCCACACCGCCGAAAACGCCGAACACCAGAGCCGATTGCCGGTGTCCTCGAAGAAAAAGTGATCATGGGCGGTCAGTTCCACACCGCTCACACCCAGTTCTTCTTCCAGCTCGCGGGCAGCCGATTCGGCGTAGGTTTCGGTCGCGAGCACCATCCCCCCCGCTGCCACATCCCAGAAACCTGGATAAATGGCTTTGCTCAGCGTGCGTCGATGCACGCAGAGTTCACCGGCAGAATTGAACAGCATGATGTAAGTGCCGCGTCCGATCAGCCCGCGTTCACGCAGGTCGGAGCGGACCAGGGCGCCGAGCAGGTTGTCCTGCTCGTCAACCCAGGCGATCTGTTCGGCATCCGAGGCCGCGCGGTGCGCGACCTCTCTGGCGCTATCGACCATGACTCAGCCCTGATTGAGCAATTGACGCAAATCGATCACTGCGGCGTTGGCCCGGGAAATGTAGTTAGCCATGACCAGCGAATGGTTGGCCAGCACCCCGAAGCCGCTGCCATTAAGGATCATAGGACTCCAGACCGGTTCCTGCGAGGCTTCCAGTTCACGAATGATCTGGCGCACGCTGACCGTGGCGTTCTTCTTGGCCAGCACATCGGCAAAGTCGACTTCGATGGCGCGCAGCAAGTGAGACAAGGCCCAAGCCTGACCGCGAGCTTCATAGAACACGTTATCGATCTGCATCCACGGGGTCTCGACGATCTCTTCGTCGACCTGCGGCACCTGACCCGGAACCAGGACTTCGGTTTTCAGCGCGGTGTTGAGCTTGACCCGGCCTACGCTGGCCGACAGCCGTTGCGACAGCGAGCCCAAACGAGTACCGACATCGCCCAGCCAGTTGTTCAGGTTGTCGGCGCGAGCATAGAACAGCGCGCTTTTCTGACTCGGGTCGGACAGCCGCGCCTGATAACGGCTCAGGGAGTTGATGCCTTCCTGGTATTCGGACTCACTGGAGGGCAGCACCCAGCTCTTGTTGTCGAAGTTGAAGCGCGGCTCGGCCTTGGCCAGGTCAGCATCTTCGGTGGACTGCGACTGCGAACGGGCGAAGTCTTTACGCATGGCACGACTCAGGTCGCGGACCTGGACCAGCACGCCATATTCCCAGCTCGGCGTGTTGTCCATCCACAGGCCCGGCGGGAAACGGTCGTTGGAAATATAACCACCCGGTTTGCTCAGCAAAGTACCGGCGACGGTCTTGAGGGTTTCGACCGTGGTGTAGCCGATGACCATTTGCTTGCCTTCTTTCTCGGCGGCCATCTGGGCATTCTTCTGAACCGGGAACAGCGCAGGTTCCTGGCTCCAGTACCAGCCCAGCGCAATAGCCACCAGCAAGTAAAGGCCAATCAGAGTGGCCAGCGCCCGGCTGAACAACAGGCCACCCAAATAACTGCGGGTGGCCGATTTCGGTTCAGCGGCACGTTCAGGCGCGCTGCCCGCGCGGTTCTTCCAGTCCAGCATGGCGATATCCTTTCAATCACTTGAGTTCATCGGTTCGACCACAACCCTATCTCATCGTGCCTCGTTTGCCGCGCATTAAATCCTGCGCAAACACCTACCCGCACAATGGCCACGATCGACGGCCACTATAAGTGAAGCACAGCGCTGAGCCTATGCGACCAGTCGGTCAGAAACTGAATAAGGTCGCTTTACAGTTAATTGATGTACGACACTCATGCAATGGAAAAGAGGTGCTAGCATAGAGCCACCAGTCGATCTCAGCATGCACCCTAACTAGTAGTCAGGATATGACCGAGCCAGAAGACCCCAGCCGTGAGCGCCTCAAGCACCACTTTGCCCAGCGGGTAATTCATCAGGCACGTCAAATTCTTGAGATATGGCAGCGCCTGCAACGCAGCGAGTGGTCCACCACCGACTTATCGGAACTGAGCGAGGCCAACCTGCGCCTGCTGCGTTTCGCCGAGCGCTTCGAACAACCTGAACACACCCAGCTGGCACGCCACATCGGTCAGTCGCTGGAGGCTGTCGACGCTAATCGCGGACGCCTGAGCAGCGGACTGATCACTGACCTCAATCGTTTGATGCAGCGCCTGTCGCGCACCGGTCTGCGCCATGGCGACCAACTCGAACAAACCTTCCTGCCGCCGCTGCGCAAGCCGATCTACGTGATGCTTCAGGATTACGACCGCGCCGAGCGTCTGGCCAAGCAGCTGGAATTTTTTGGGCTCAGCGCTCAAGCCCTCGACAGCGTTGCGGCGTTCCGCTCTTCGATGATTGAGCGCTTGCCTGCGGCGATCGTCATGGACGTGGACTTCAGTGGCGCCGGCATCGGCCTGAAACTGGCTGCCGAAGCCCAGGAAGGCCTCGATCATCAATTGCCGCTGTTGTTCTTCAGCCTGCACGAAACCGACACCCCGACCCGCCTCGCCGCCGTGCGTGCCGGTGGCCAGGAATTCCTGACCGGCACCCTCGAAGCCTCGAACCTGCTGGAGAAAATCGAAGTCCTGACCTGCGTCGCCCAGTACGAACCTTATAAAGTGCTGATCATCGACGATTCCCGCGCCCAGGCCCTGCACACCGAGCGCCTGCTCAACAGCGCCGGGATCGTCACGCGGACCTTGATCGAGCCGATCCAGGCCATGGCCGAGCTCGCGGACTTCCAGCCAGACCTGATCATCCTCGACATGTACATGCCAGCCTGCACCGGTACTGAGCTGGCCAAGGTAATCCGCCACAACGACCGTTACGTCAGCGTACCGATCATTTACCTGTCGGCTGAAGACGATCTGGACAAGCAGCTCGACGCCATGAGCGAAGGCGGCGACGACTTCCTGACCAAACCGATCAAGCCCCGGCACCTGATCACCACCGTGCGCAACCGCGCGGCGCGGGCACGCAATCTGAAAGCGCGGATGGTCCGCGACAGCCTGACCGGCTTGTACAACCACACGCACATTCTGCAATTGCTCGAAGACTGTTCGTTCCGCGCCCGTCGCGAGAACAAGCCGCTGAGCTTTGCAATGCTCGACATCGACCACTTCAAACGAGTCAACGACAGCCACGGCCACCCCATGGGCGATCGGGTGATCAAGAGCCTGGCGCTGTTTCTCAAGCAACGCTTGCGCAAAACCGATTTCATCGGCCGTTACGGCGGTGAAGAGTTCGCGATCGTCATGCCGGACACCGATCTCGAATCGGCCCACAAAGTGCTCGACGAAATCCGTCGACGCTTTGCCGAGATTCACTATCCGGCTCAACCGCAGGACCTCTGGTGCACGTTCAGTGCCGGGGTGGTGGAACTGTGTGAAAACTCCGACAGCCTGATGATGGCCAGCCAGGCAGACGAAGCGCTGTACCGCGCGAAGGACGCCGGACGCAATCGCGTGCAGGCCGCGAGAACATCAAAGCAAAGTGCCACCTTTTCATCGGAATCGACCGATTCGGTCATAACCCTGTAATACAAACGCAATAACTTCAGGCACTTACCATTCTGCCGTTGGTAGACCCGCGATGCGCCTGAAGCTGCTGACCAATCTCAATACCCTCCTTTTAGTCGCCGTGTGCGTGGCCCTTGGCGCCACACTGTGGTGGTCGCAAAAGGCCTTGCAGCGCCCCTATCTTTTGATGGAGCGTTACTTGGGCTTGTCCCAGCAATTTCAAAATGAAGTCGCGCGCAACATCGACGACTACCTCGCCAGCGGCGATGCCCTGCGCCTGAGCAGCGCCAGTCAGGCCATCGACGGCGTGCAAAAGGAACTCGGTGAGTTGCCGCCGGCATTGGCCGACACCTTGCGCCCAAGCCTGTCGAGCCTGGAAGAATTCAGCAAAACCGACCTACTGGCGGCCGGTAAACTGGCCGGTGATCCGCAAGCACTGTTGCTGCAAGCTGAACGCGAACTCGGGGCCAGCCTCGATCAGCTCAGTCAATACGCCAGCACTCACGCGGCGTATCTGACGCCGTTGCTCGCCGCCTCCCAGCACTTGGGGAAATTGTCTCTGGCCCGGGACAAACTGGTCAGCAGCGGCCGCAGCGAACTGGCCGCCGATGTCGAGCGTGAAGTCAGCAGCATCCGCATCCAGGCTGAGCTTTTGGACACCTTGCCGTTGCTGGGCGTGACGAGCACAAGTGAATCGAACACGGATGATTTCTCGGCGATGATGGGTCTGGAGAACACTGAAAAAGCCGTTGCCGAGGATGCAGGCGTCGGCCTCAAGCGCGAACTGAACAGCCTCCTCACTCGCTACCCGGCCGAACTGGCGCGCACGCGCGACCAGATCCAGAAACGCACCGACCTAAGCGCCGCCACTCACCTGAAAATCGCCGCCGTGCAGCAGGCCATTGCCGGACTGGAACCGGTGGTTCGCGCCCAGCACGGGCAGATCCAGGGCGAAGTGCGGCTGATGCAAGGGGTGATGATTGGCCTGATTCTGCTTATTGCTTTGCTGATCGACACCTTGCAACGGAAACTGGCCCGGACGCTGACCAACCTCGCCCCGGCCCTCTCGACCTGGGCCGAAGGCGACTTTAGCCGGGACATTGAACTGGGTGCGACCAATCGCGAACTGCATGACATTCAAGCGTCGCTCAATCGCTTGCGCGCCTATCTGGTCGACCTGGTCGGGACCATTCGCCTCAACGCCGAACAGGTCGCCGGCAGTAGCCGAACGCTGGCCGAGCTGAGCAATGACCTGCACAGCGGCGCCGAACATCAGGCCGGCGACACGGCGCTGATACGTGATTCTCTCGGCGAGCTGGAAGCGACCATTCAACAGGTTGCCGGCGATGCCAGCCAGGCGGCCGACGCGAGCCGCCATGCCGGGCTGGCGGTGGAGCACGGCCAGAAAGTCATCGGCTTGAGCCTCACCGGGCTGCACGCGCTGGTCGGTGAAGTGCAAGGCAACGCGCAAATGATCGAACACCTGGCCGAGGAGTCGGCAACCATTGGCGGCGTGCTGACGGTCATCCGCTCGATTGCCGACCAGACCAACCTGCTGGCCCTGAACGCCGCCATCGAAGCGGCCCGTGCCGGGGAAATGGGGCGCGGATTTGCAGTTGTGGCTGAAGAGGTTCGCTCACTGGCACAACGCACCGCCGGCGCCACCGCAGAGATCCAGACCTTGATCGCCGCCTTGCAAACCGCGGCGCGACAATCGGTGGAAGGCATGCGCGCCCAGGTCGAACACGCCGAAGCCACTGCCAATCAGGCCCAGGCCGCCGACGGTGCGCTGGATAAAATCGTCGGCGCGATCCAGACCATTTCCGACACCGCCGTACGCATCGCTGATTTCACCGCCCAGCAGAGTGGCGCCGTCAGCGAAATCCGCGATCACAGTGAGCGGATTCACCAATTGGGTGGGGATAACTTGCTGCGCATTGGTCAGGGCCGTGAGCAAGGGGAACATTTGTTGGTGCTGGGTGGACGGCTGCATACAGCCGTTCAGGCCTTCCGCGTCTGATAGATCGCCATCGTCGGATCGCCGCCCTGCACACCTGACCGCCGTCCGCTATCATGCCTTCACTTTCGATACGCGAGATTGTCATGCGCCGTTTGCTCTGCCTGTTGTTTTTAGTGCTCGCCCTGCCGGCCACCGCCGCCGGTTTGCTGGACAGTCGGCCCAGTTCGACGTTGGGCTCGATCAACAACAGCGCCGACTTTCTGCCGGTGCGTGAAGCCTTTCAGCTGAGTCTGGTAGAAAGCACACCGCAATCGATCAAACTGCGTTTCGTCGCCACAGAGGGCTACTACCTCTACCGGCACCGCTTTCAGTTTCGCGCCGAACCCGCCGATGTTGGCCTCGGTGCAGCGCAACTGCCCAAGGGTGAACAGAAGCACGATGAGTACTTCGGCGATGTCGAGGTCTACCACGGCATTCTCGAAGTCGAACTGCCGCGCACCGATCAACGCGCCTTCACCCTGGTGGTTACGTATCAGGGGTGCGCCGACAAAGGCTTGTGCTATCCACCCGAGACCGAGCGCCTGAGTATTGATGGCAGCGCAGGCGCGCCCCCGGCCTGGAGCTGGCGCGAACTGGCGCTGTTCTTCCTCGCAGGCATAGGCCTGACGTTCACGCCGTGTGTGCTGCCGATGCTGCCGATCCTGTCCGGCGTGGTGTTGCGCGGTCAGGTGGGGGGGTTGCGCGGCTTCAATCTGTCCCTCGCTTATGTGCTGCCAATGGCCGCCTGCTTCGCCCTGCTCGGCGCGCTGATGGGGATGTTCGGCGCACAACTCAATCTTCAGGCGCGGCTGCAATCAGCGTGGGTGCTGGTGCCGTTCGCGATGTTTTTTGCGCTGTTTGCCTTGGCGATGTTTGGCGTCTTCGAACTCAAGCTGCCTCACGCCATCAGCAGTCGGCTGGATCGAATCGCCGGTCGCACCGAGGGTGGTTCGTTGTGGGGCGCCGCCGTGCTGGGCGTGGTTTCCAGCCTGTTGGTGTCGCCCTGCGTCTCGGCACCACTGGCCGGCGCGCTGCTGTACATCAGCGCCAGCGGCGATGCATTGGGCGGGGGTCTGAAATTGTTCATGCTCGGCCTTGGCATGGGCGCCCCGCTGTTGCTGGTCGCCACTGGTGGCGCCGCCTGGCTGCCGAAAAGCGGTCCCTGGCTGATCTATGTGAAAAACGCGATTGGCGTTTTGTTGCTGGGGTTGGCGATCGGTCTGCTCAGTCGAGTACTGCCGGGCCAGATCACGTTGCTGCTGATCGGCTTGCTGGCCGGTGGCGTCGGGTTGTTCATGGGTGCGCTGGAGTTCGTCTACAAACCGCCGAGAAAACGCCTGGGACAATTGCTGGGGATGTTCCTGCTGTTTTATGCCCTGGCGTGCTGGTATGGAGCGTTCAGCGGCCAGACCGATCCGCTCAATCCAATTGGCCAGCCGCGCACGGTTGCCGGCAATGAGCATCCGCAAAACACCAGCGCCTGGCAAACCGTCAGCACCCCGGCAGACCTGGACCGCGTCCTCGCCGAAGCCAAATCATCAGGCACCCCGCTGCTGCTCGACTGGTACGCCGACTGGTGCATCAGCTGCAAAGTCATCGAACATAAGGTGCTCAACGACGCCAGGGTCGTCGAACTCCTCAAAGGCTATCGACTGATCCGCTTCGACATCACCGCCAGCAACGCCGAGCAACGCGCCTTGCTTGACCGCTACAAACTGTTCGGCCCGCCAGCGCTGATGTTTTTCGGCAAGGACGGCGTCGAACACACCGATGTGCGAGTGATCGGCGAGATCAACGCCACCGACTTCGCCGAACGTGTTGCGAAAGCAAATGACCGGATTTAATAACGCGGTCACATATTTCGCGCAAACATCGGCCATCGTGCTGGCTATTGCATAGAACTGGACAGTCACAAAGGCTTTGCGGCATAGTCGCCGGGTTCTGACAATTGCACACAGATCACAAGGAACAGCAGATGGCGACGCTACTGGTTCTGCACGGACCCAACCTGAACATGCTCGGCACCCGTGAACCGGGCACCTATGGCGCTACGACACTGGAGCAGATCAACCAGGACCTGGAACGCCGTGCCCGTGAAGCCGGCCACCATTTGTTGCACCTGCAAAGCAACGCCGAGTACGAATTGATCGACCGCATCCACGCTGCCCGCAGCGAAGGTGTGGACTTCATTCTGATCAACCCAGCAGCTTTTACGCACACAAGTGTCGCATTACGTGACGCGCTGCTGGCGGTGAGCATCCCATTCATCGAAGTGCATTTGTCTAACGTGCACAAACGCGAACCTTTCCGCCATCACTCTTACTTCTCCGACGTAGCGGTGGGAGTGATCTGCGGCCTTGGCGCCAGCGGTTATCGACTGGCCCTGGAGGCCGCCCTAGAGCAGCTTGAAAGACCGGCAACAGCTTGAACAACAAGCGTAACGCCCCTGACCGACCCTTGGGAGTTGATGATTCATGGATATCCGTAAAGTTAAGAAACTGATCGAACTGCTGGAAGAGTCCGGCATCGACGAGCTCGAGATCAAGGAAGGCGAAGAGTCCGTACGCATCAGCCGTCACAGCAAGACCCCGGCTCAGCAGTACTACGCACCGGCTCCAATGCATGCTCCGGCGCCTGCGCCTGTTGCTGCTGCCCCGGTTGCTGCCGCCGCACCTGCTGCTCCGGCCGCGCCAGTTCTGAACGGTAACGTTGCCCGTTCGCCTATGGTCGGTACCTTCTATCGCAAGTCTTCGCCATCCTCGCCGTCCTTCGTTGAAGTCGGCCAGACCGTGAAGAAAGGCGACACCCTGTGCATCGTCGAAGCCATGAAGATGATGAACCACATCGAAGCTGAAACCAGCGGTGTGATCGAATCTATCCTCGTCGAAGACGGCCAGCCGGTTGAGTACGACCAACCGCTGTTCACCATCGTTTGAACCGCGGAGAGACTTTGATGACTGCGAAGTTGGAAAAAGTTCTGATCGCCAACCGCGGTGAGATCGCCCTGCGGATTCTGCGTGCCTGCAAAGAGATGGGCATCAAGACTGTCGCCGTTTACTCCAAGGCCGACAAAGAGCTGATGCACCTGGGTCTGGCAGACGAATCCGTCTGCATCGGCCCGGCCTCGGCCGCGCACTCTTACCTGCACATCCCGGCAATCATCGCCGCGGCTGAAGTGACCGGCGCTACCGCCATTCACCCAGGCTACGGTTTCCTTGCGGAAAACGCTGATTTCGCTGAACAGGTCGAGAACTCCGGCTTCGCGTTCATTGGCCCGAAAGCCGACACCATTCGCCTGATGGGCGACAAGGTATCGGCCAAGCACGCCATGATCGCTGCTGGCGTTCCAACCGTTCCGGGTTCCGACGGCCCGCTGCCTGAAGACGAAGAAACCGCTCTGCGCATCGGTCGCGAAGTCGGTTACCCGGTGATCATCAAGGCCGCTGGCGGCGGCGGTGGTCGCGGCATGCGCGTTGTGCATAAAGAAGAAGACCTGATCTCCTTCGCCAAACTGACCCGCACCGAAGCAGGCGCGGCGTTCGGCAACCCGATGGTCTATCTGGAAAAATTCCTGACCAACCCACGCCACGTGGAAGTTCAGGTACTTTCCGACGGCCAGGGCCACGCCATCCATCTGGGCGACCGCGATTGCTCGCTGCAACGTCGTCACCAGAAGGTGCTCGAAGAAGCGCCGGCACCGGGCATCGACGAGAAAGCACGCGCAGAAGTCCTCGCACGCTGCGTCAAGGCTTGCATCGACATCAACTACCGTGGCGCGGGCACTTTCGAGTTCCTGTACGAGAACGGCGCGTTCTATTTCATCGAAATGAACACCCGCGTTCAGGTTGAGCACCCGGTTTCGGAAATGGTCACCGGCATCGACATCGTCAAGGAGATGCTCAGCATCGCCGCTGGCAACAAGCTGTCGTATACCCAGGAAGACGTCGTCATCCGCGGTCACGCGCTGGAATGCCGGATCAACGCCGAAGACCCGAAAACCTTCATGCCAAGCCCGGGCACGGTCAAGCATTTCCACGCACCAGGCGGCAACGGCGTTCGCGTCGATTCGCACCTGTACAGTGGCTATGCCGTTCCGCCGAACTACGATTCGTTGATCGGCAAGCTGATCACCTACGGCGCAACCCGTGACGAAGCCCTGGCGCGCATGCGCAATGCGCTGGACGAAATCGTTGTCGACGGGATCAAGACCAACATCCCGCTGCACCGCGACTTGGTCCGCGATGAAGGTTTCTGCAAAGGTGGAATCAACATCCACTACCTGGAACACAAGCTGGCTGGCGAAAAGCATTAAGCTTCGACCCAATCAACAAAGCCGCCTTCGGGCGGCTTTGTTGTTTCTGAAGGTTTCACCCGTCCCTGCGGGGCTAATCTGACAGGCACCGGTCTGTCCGGGCTGGCTATAATCGTTCACTTATCAGCGCAACGCCGATGAACCAGAGCCAGCCCATGCCTGAAAAACTGCCCATCAATCTCAACGGTCTATTGCGCCAGCGGACAGTCGAGGGTGAGCGAATCGAATACAAATCAGGCTGGAATCCTGATCCGATCATTCGCACGCTCTGCGCTTTCGCCAACGACTTCGAAAACCTGGGCGGTGGTTACGTTGTGATTGGGCAGGATTGCGAAGCCAATGGTCAGCCGATCTTTCCTCCACAGGGGCTTTCCGATCAGGTGCTCGATAAGATCCAGCTCGAACTGCTAGCGGCTTGCCAATCAATTCAGCCTGCTTACTTTCCAGTGTTGAGTATGGAAGAGGTCGAGGGTCGCAAGTTAATCGTGCTATGGGCGCCCGGCGGGCAAAATCGCCCCTATAAAGCTCCGGCCGCTGTGACAGCCAAACACAGAAGTTTGCATTACTACATCCGTCGCTACAGCAGCACGGTGGAAGCCAAGGGCGAAACCGAACAAGAACTCTTGAGCCTTGCTGCCAAGGTGCCTTTTGATGATCGCTTCAATCTGGGCGCTCGTGTCAGTGATCTGTCCAAACCTCTAATGCAAAGCTTTCTGCAAGAAGTGGGCAGTGCCTTGGCCGAGGATGCAGCAGTTCTGTCTACCGAAGCGCTAGGGCGACAAATGAACGTCGTGGGAGGCCCGACCGAGTCGCCATGGCCTAAAAATGCAGGCCTGATGTTCTTTAGCCCAGTCCCAGAGCGATTCTTCCCCGGCACACAGATTGATGTTCTGTGGTTTCCGGAGGGGGCTGGCGGTGATCGCTTTGACGAAAAGATCTTCAAGGGGCCACTGGCAACCATAACCCGCGAATCACTGGCCTATATCCAGCGCAACTACCTGCATGAAACAGTGATCAAACACGCAGACCGCGCCGAAGCTACAAGGATCTGGAATTTCCCCTTCGCAGCAATTGAAGAGGCGCTGGTCAATGCCGTTTATCACCGGTCCTATGAAGAACGCGAACCGATTGAGGTCCGCATCAGCCAGGAAGAATTGGTGATTCTGAGCTTCCCGGGGCCAGACCGCTCGATTCGAATGGAGGACCTGCGAATAGGTCGCGCCGTGAGCCGCCGCTACCGTAACCGGCGAATTGGTGAGTTCCTGAAAGAACTGAGTCTGACCGAAGGCCGCTCGACAGGCATCCCGAAAATTCTCAAGGTCATGGCGGTCAATGGCTCACCTGCGCCACTATTTGAAACTGACGATGATCGGATTTCGTATGTCGTACGGCTTCCAGCGCACCCTCAGTCACAGAGAGCAGATGCAACAACCATGGAAGTCAGCATGGAAGTCAGCATGGAAGTCGCTTCGGTGCTAAGAGCCATTGAAGGCAACATGAGCAGGCTGGAACTTCAAACCAGAATGGGCCTGAAAAACGCTGACTACTTCCGCAAGGCTTACATACTGCCAGCCATGGCCGCCGGGGTGCTTGAAATGACGCTGCCTGAACGCCCCAACAGCCGCCTGCAACGCTATCGTCTGACAAACAAAGGCCTGCAATGGCTCACAGCCAATAATGCAGGGCATCAGCATTAAGATGTGATCCAGACCAACAAAGCCGCTTTCGAGCGGCTTTGTTGTTTCTGAGGGTTTCATAATGTGCACGCGAGCAAGGCCGCTCCCACAAAACCTTCGCGCTCGCGTAAACTTGCGCGCTTCTCGCCGCCCGCTAGGCTGCAATCAATATTTTTCAAAGGTGCCCGCCATGCCTTGGCTGCAAGTCCGTCTCGCCATCAGCCCAGAACAAGCCGAAACCTACGAAGACGCGTTCCTTGAAGTGGGCGCCGTATCGGTGACTTTCATGGACGCCGAAGATCAGCCGATCTTCGAGCCGGAACTCAACACCACCCCGCTGTGGTCGCACACGCACCTGCTGGCCCTGTTCGAAGGTGGCACCGAAGCCGCCACCGTGCTGGCCCATCTTGAGTTGCTGACCGGCAGCCCGCTGCCCGAGCATCACAGCGAAGTCATCGAAGACCAGGACTGGGAACGCAGCTGGATGGACGGTTTTCAGCCGATGCGTTTCGGTCAGCGCCTGTGGATCGTCCCAAGCTGGCACGCCGCACCGGAGCCTGACGCGGTGAATCTGCTGCTGGATCCGGGCCTGGCGTTCGGCACCGGCACTCACCCGACCACCGCGCTGTGCCTGGAATGGCTCGACGGTCAGGACCTGAAAGACTGCAACGTGCTGGACTTCGGCTGCGGCTCGGGGATTCTGGCGATTGCGGCCCTGCTGCTGGGCGCCAAGGAAGCCGTCGGTACCGATATCGACGTCCAGGCGCTGGAAGCTTCTCGCGATAATGCCGGGCGCAACCACATTGCCGAAGAACTCTTCCCGCTGTATCTGCCGGAAGATCTGCCGCAGGTTCAGGCCGACGTGCTGGTGGCCAACATTCTTGCCGGCCCACTGGTTTCCCTGGCGCCGCAATTGTCCAGCCTGGTCAAATCCGGTGGTCGCTTGGCGCTGTCGGGCATCCTCGCCGAGCAAGGTGAAGAAGTCGCCAAAGCCTACGCCCAAGACTTCGATCTGGACCCGATCGCCAATCGCGATGGCTGGGTGCGCATCACTGGCCGTCGGCGCTAGAATGAGCGCCTGCATAAACCGGATCGCCGCATGACCGACAGCTTCGTCACCCAGTGCCCGCATTGCCAAACCAGTTTCCGCGTCAGCCATACTCAATTGAGCGTGGCCCGCGGAGTGGTTCGTTGCGGCTCGTGCTTGCAGGTGTTCAACGCCGCCAAGCAGTTGCTCGAGCAACGGGCCGGCAAAGACGCGATCACGCCGGTCGCCCCGGCCATCGTCGAACCGCCGGAGCCGCGAGCCATCAGCCAAAAGCAATGGACCGCGGCCGAGATGGACCTGGACAGTCTGGACCTGGACGAAGAGCTCGCCCGCCTCGAACAAAGGGAGATCCAGCCGACCACCGAATTCGGCAGACAGCGCGTAGACAACCTGAGTGCCAGCCGGGATACCGTCGAGCACGAAGAAGCGCCGTGGCCCGACAGCCTGTTCAGCGAATCGGCTGCCGATCGTGCGCAGACCACCGAAGCCGACTTGCCGGAGCTGGAACTCGATCCGAGCAAATACTCGCGCACCGAACCTTCGCTGTCCCTGGAACCGGTGGAGCTGGACGACGAGTCTCTGCCGCCCCAGCTGCGCCTGCACGACCCACTCGACGCCCCAATGCATCATGAACGCCTGTCGGCGACCGGTGACGTCGATGACGATCTGCCCTCGATCGAGCCCTTGCGCAAAAAGCGTGAGCCGGCTGTCCGCGCTGAAGCCCTGCAAGACCTGACCGATGACCCACTGCAACTGGACTGGCAAAAGCGCCGTTCACCCTGGGGTCGCCGATTTTTCTGGCTACTGCTGGTCCTGCTCGGCGCCGCTGCGCTCGCCGGTCAGTACATTGCCTACCATTTCGACGAGCTGGCGCGTCAGGACCAGTACCGTCCGTGGTTCCAGCAACTGTGCCCACAAATCGGCTGCACCGTGCCATCCAAAGTCGACATCGCCAAAATCAAAAGCAGCAACCTGGTGGTCCGCAGTCACCCGGACTTCAACGGTGCACTGGTGGTCGACGCGATCATCTACAACCGCGCCCCCTTCTCCCAGCCTTTCCCGCTGCTGGAGTTGCGTTTTGCCGACCTCAACGGCCACCTGATCGCCAGCCGTCGCTTCAAACCCGGCGAGTACCTGAACGGCGATCTCGAAGGGATGGCGGAAATGCCTCCGCAAACGCCGATCCACATCGCACTGGATATCCTCGATCCAGGTTCCAAAGCGGTGAATTACAGCCTGAGCTTCCATTCGCCCGAGTGAAACGGTTCAGTGTTACGGCTTTGACGGCATATTTCTGACTTTGACCGCTCATACCAAACCGCCGACGATAACAGAATAACTGTTCAGATTTTGTTCAATTCAGCCTTTATCCAGTCATCGAGAGCGGGTATCATGCCAACCCTTTTTCGAACTCTCATGATCCGACCCCACAACAGGGAAGTCCTATGTCGGCGGTACGCATCGGTCCTTACACATTGCACAACGGCTTGATTCTCGCCCCGATGGCGGGGGTCACAGACCAACCCTTTCGTCAGCTGTGCAAGCGACTGGGCGCAGGACTTGTAGTCTCGGAAATGGTCACCAGCGACATGAGCTTGTGGAACACCCGCAAATCGCGGATGCGCATGATCCACGAAGGTGATCCCGAGCCCCGCTCGGTACAGATCGCCGGTGGTGATGCACAGATGCTGGCAGATGCAGCCCGGGCCAACGTCGAACTGGGCGCACAGATTATTGATATCAACATGGGCTGTCCGGCGAAGAAGGTCTGCAACAAGGCTGCCGGGTCCGCACTGTTGAAAGATGAAGCATTGGTGACCGAGATCCTGCAGGCCGTAGTGGCTGCGGTTGATGTGCCGGTCACCCTGAAGATCCGCACCGGCTGGGACCGGGACAACAAGAACGGCCTGACCGTGGCGAAGATCGCCGAGCAGGCAGGCATTACGGCGTTGGCGGTGCATGGCCGCACCCGTGCCGATCTGTACACCGGCGAAGCCGAGTACGACACCATCGCCGCGATCAAGCAGGCCGTGTCGATTCCGGTCTTTGCCAATGGCGATATCGATTCGCCAGAGAAGGCCCGATACGTGCTCGATGCGACCGGTGCCGATGGTCTGTTGGTAGGCCGGGCCGCCCAAGGGCGGCCATGGATTTTTCGTGAGATCGATCATTTTCTGCGTACCGGCGAGAAACTCCCGGCACTGGAGCTGATCGAGGTGGAACGCATTCTGCTAGAGCATCTGGCTGCGCTGCACGTCTTCTATGGAGACGTCATGGGCGTACGCATTGCTCGAAAGCATGTGGGCTGGTATCTCGCAACCTTGCCGGGCGCCAGGGAGTTTCGCGCCCACTTCAATCGTTTGGAAGATACGGAAGCACAATGCGCCAACGTTCAGGGCTTCTTCGCCGAACGTTACAAGAGCCTGACAGGGGACGGAGACGAGGTGGCCGCATGACGATGATGACCGAGACTTTAGTGAGTGGAACAACACCCGTGAGCGACAACGTGAATTTGAAACAGCACCTCAATACGCCGAGCGAAGAAGGTCAGACCCTTCGCGGGAGTGTCGAGAAGGCGCTGCACAATTATTTCGCCCACCTTGAGGGCGCTGCCGTCACGGATGTGTACAACCTGGTGCTCTCCGAAGTCGAGGCTCCCCTGCTCGAGTGCGTGATGAACTACGTCAAGGGCAACCAGACCAAGGCCAGTGAGCTGCTCGGACTGAACCGAGGCACGCTGCGCAAGAAACTCAAGCAGTACGATTTGCTGTAAGCATTCAATCAAACCAGAAAGGCGCCCGCGTAAAAACGGTCGCCTTTTTTGCTGACTCCTTTGCTTTTGATGGAAATTGAAATGACCGACCAGACTACCCGCCTGCCGATCCGCCGCGCCTTGATCAGCGTTTCCGACAAGACCGGGATCCTCGAATTTGCCAAAGAGCTTGAAGCCCTGGGCGTCGAGATCCTCTCCACCGGCGGAACGTTCAAGCTGCTGCGCGACAACGGTGTTGCCGCAGTGGAAGTCGCGGATTACACCGGTTTCGCAGAAATGATGGACGGTCGGGTGAAAACCCTGCACCCGAAAATCCACGGCGGAATCCTCGGTCGTCGCGGTATCGACGACGCCATCATGAACGAGCACGGCATCAAGCCGATCGACCTGGTTGCGGTCAACCTGTACCCGTTCGAAGCGACTATCAACAAGCCAGGCTGCGACCTGCCGACCGCGATCGAGAACATCGATATCGGCGGCCCGACCATGGTCCGTTCGGCTGCAAAAAACCACAAAGACGTGGCCATCGTGGTAAATGCCAGCGACTACGCCAGCGTCCTCGAAAGCCTCAAGGCTGGCGGCCTGACCTACGCTCAGCGTTTCGACCTGATGCTCAAGGCCTTCGAACACACCGCCGCCTATGACGGCATGATCGCCAACTACATGGGCACCGTGAACCAGGCGGCTGACACCCTCAGCACCGAAGGTCGCAGCGAGTTCCCACGCACTTTCAACAGCCAGTTCGTCAAGGCTCAGGAAATGCGCTACGGCGAGAACCCGCACCAGAGCGCGGCGTTCTACGTTGAAGCCAAACCGGCCGAAGTCGGTATCGCCACCGCCACCCAGCTGCAAGGCAAAGAGCTGTCGTACAACAACGTGGCCGACACCGACGCCGCGCTGGAATGCGTGAAGAGCTTCGTCAAACCGGCCTGCGTGATCGTCAAGCACGCCAACCCGTGCGGCGTGGCCGTGAGCCCGGACGCCGAAGGCGGTATCCGCCAGGCTTACGAACTGGCCTACGCCACCGACACCGAGTCGGCGTTCGGCGGCATCATCGCCTTCAACCGCGAACTGGATGCTGAAACCGCCAAAGCCATCGTCGAGCGTCAGTTCGTCGAAGTGATCATCGCCCCGTCCGTCAGCGCAGAAGCTCGCGCCATCGTGGCGGCAAAAGCCAACGTGCGCCTGCTGGCCTGCGGCGAGTGGTCGGCTGATCGCGCTGCTGCGTGGGACTACAAACGCGTCAACGGTGGCCTGCTGGTGCAGAGCCGCGACATCGGCATGATCGGCAGTGAAGACCTGAAAGTCGTGACCCAGCGCGCCCCGACCGAGCAAGAGATCCACGACCTGATCTTCGCCTGGAAAGTCGCCAAATACGTTAAGTCCAACGCCATCGTCTACGCCAAGAACCGTCAGACCATCGGTGTCGGCGCTGGCCAGATGAGCCGCGTGAACTCCGCTCGTATTGCGGCGATCAAGGCTGAACACGCTGGTTTGCAGGTACAAGGTGCGGTCATGGCATCGGATGCATTCTTCCCGTTCCGCGACGGTATCGACAACGCGGCCAAGGTTGGTATCACTGCGGTGATCCAGCCAGGCGGCTCGATGCGTGATAACGAAGTGATTGCTGCCGCAGACGAGGCCGGCATCGCCATGGTCTTTACTGGCATGCGCCACTTCCGTCACTGATACGACGCTCCCACAGAAAAGCAGCTGCATGGCTGCATCAAGAATTAGCGTCATCCGAGGTTTTTGAAATGAATGTTTTGATCATTGGCAGCGGCGGCCGTGAACACGCCCTGGCCTGGAAAGTGGCTCAGGATCCGCGCGTGCAGAAGGTTTTCGTTGCCCCGGGCAACGCCGGCACCGCCATTGAAGCCAAGTGCGAGAACGTCGCTATCGACGTGCTGGCCCTTGAACAGCTGGCAGACTTCGCCGAGAAGAATGTTTCCCTGACCATCGTCGGCCCGGAAGTGCCACTGGTCGCCGGTGTCGTCGATCTGTTCCGCTCCCGTGGCTTGGACTGCTTCGGTCCGACCGCTGGCGCTGCTCAGCTGGAAGGTTCGAAAGCCTTCACCAAGGATTTCCTGGCGCGCCACAAGATCCCGACCGCCGACTACCAGAACTTCACCGAGATCGAGCCAGCCCTTGCTTATCTGCGTGAAAAAGGCGCACCGATCGTGATCAAGGCCGATGGCCTGGCCGCCGGTAAAGGCGTGATCGTTGCGATGACCCTGACCGAAGCTGAAGACGCCGTACGCGACATGCTCGCGGGCAACGCATTCGGCGACGCCGGTTCTCGCGTAGTAATCGAAGAGTTCCTGGATGGCGAAGAAGCCAGCTTCATCGTCATGGTCGACGGCAAGAACGTATTGCCGATGGCCACCAGCCAGGACCACAAACGCGTCGGCGACGGCGACACCGGTCCGAACACCGGCGGCATGGGTGCTTACTCCCCTGCCCCGGTCGTGACCGCTGAAGTGCACAAGCGCGTCATGGACCTGGTGATCTGGCCAACCGTGCGTGGCATGGCCGATGAAGGCAACGTCTACACCGGTTTCCTGTACGCCGGTCTGATGATCGACAAAGCCGGTAACCCAAAAGTTATCGAGTTCAACTGCCGTTTCGGCGACCCTGAGACCCAACCGGTGATGCTGCGTTTGCAGTCGAGCCTGGTGTTACTGGTCGAAGCGGCGCTGGCGCAAGCCCTGGACAAGGTCGAAGCACAATGGGATCCGCGTCCGAGCGTCGGCATCGTGCTGGCGGCTGGCGGCTATCCTGGTGACTACGCTAAAGGCGTTGCCATCAACGGTCTCGATGCAGCTGCTGCACTGGAAGGCAAAGTCTTCCACGCCGGTACTGCACTCAAGGACGGTCAAGTGGTGACGGCCGGTGGTCGGGTACTCTGCGCCACGGCAATGGGTGCCAGCGTCGACGCCGCTCAGCAGCAGGCTTACAAGCTGGCGGCAAAAATTGACTGGGAAGGCTGTTTCTATCGCAAGGACATTGGCTACCGTGCCATTGCCCGCGAGCGTGGCGAAAATCAGGAATAAGAACGCCATTCGGCCAGGCAAGGGCTTCGGGCCCTTGCCGGACTATTCCGACGCCGCGCATAGTTATATTCTGGCATCAACCTACGAAGGGATTTCGCCGTGCGCTGGCTCAGGATTGCCATAGGTTTCACCGTCACTCTGCTGACCTTGCTCTGCATGCTCCCGGCTCAGGCCGCGCAAGGCAGTGGCTGGGCGGTATTGCTCGACGAACAGGGTGACCTGCAGCTCAGCGACATCCGTTCCGCTCGCTACACCAATCAATTCAGCCCCATTGAACTCGACCGCCTCACCGCCGCCGAGCCCGATGGCGCGTTATGGCTGCGTTTCAGACTCGCTCCCGGCAAGCATGAACAGTTGCTGCGGGTGTTCGCACCCGACCTGTCGCACCTCAATCTGTATGTGCTGGACGGCGACACGCTGATCGAGCAACTGAACACCGGCACTCGCCAGCCCCAGGCTGAACGGCCACTGCCCAGCAGCGACTTCATGTTGCCGCTGCCGCAAAACGAAAAACCTCTCGATGTTTACCTGCGAATGGTCTCCGACCATCAGTTGAGGCCTTACATCACCCTGCAGTCGGCGGTCATGACCGCGGCCAATCAGAATCAGACGCTGATCTACGGACTGTTGTTCGGCTGTATCGCGATGCTGATCCTGCACAACCTCATTCGTTATGCCTACACCCGTTCACGCAGCAGTCTCTGGCTAGCGGGCTGCGAAGGGCTGTTGATGCTCAGCCTGATCCTGCTGCTGAACGTAGCAGGCCCCTGGTTACCGAACTGGCATGCGGTCCAGACGCCGGGCGCTTACCTCGCCCTGCTGCTGACGGCACCCTGTGGCCTGATGTTCGCCTATCGTTTCTTCGCCCCGCTCGGCCCGCACCCGATGAACAAGCTGTTGTTGGGCGACATCCTGCTCATCAGTGTCTGCGGCTTGCTGCTGTTGTTCGTCAACACACTGCCGCTGAACATCATTACCTACGCGCTGGTCGCCCTCGCGGGTCTTACCATGTTGTTCGTCAGCGCCTATCACTGGCAGAAAGGCTACCGCCCGGCGCGTCTTTTCGTGGCGGCAATGGTGGTGTTCAACGCCGGTACGCTGATTATCCTGCCCGCCCTGCTGGGGCTGACCCTGGTGGAGCCTCAAGGCCTGATCACCACATTGCTGGTGTTCATCTGCATCAGTGGCCTGTTGATGAGCATTGCCTTGAGCGAACGTCAGCGCAGCATCACCGAAGACCGTTTCAGCGTCAGCCGCGACCTGGCCGCCAGCAACGCAGAGATCAACACCAAGGCCGAATTCCTGGCAAAAATCAGCCACGAAATCCGCACCCCGATGAATGGCGTGCTGGGCATGACCGAGCTGCTGCTGGGCACGCCGCTCTCGGTCAAGCAGCGCGATTATGTACAGACCATCCACAGTGCCGGCAACGAACTGCTGACACTGATCAACGAGATTCTCGACATCTCCAAGCTCGAATCCGGGCAGATCGAACTGGACGATGTGCAGTTCGACCTCAACGCGCTGATCGAAGACTGCCTGAGCATCTTCCGCGCCAAGGCCGAACAGCAGAACGTCGAGCTGATCAGCTTTATCCAGCCGCAAGTGCCGCGCGTCATCAGCGGTGACCCGACTCGCCTGCGTCAGACCTTGCTGAGCCTGCTGGAAAACGCCCTGAAGAAAACCGACGAAGGCGAAATTCTGATCGTCGTCGCGCTCGATGATCGCAGTGCCAAACCGCGCTTGCGCATTGCCGTGCAGGACAGCGGTGAGCCGATGGACGCCGAAGAGCGCGACGCATTGATGCACGCCGAACTGCACAGCAAACACTTTCTCTCGGCCACCCGCTTGGGAGGCAACCTGGGACTGGTGATCGCCCGTCAGCTGATTCGCTTGATGCAAGGGGAGTTCGGGGTCAAGAGCGGCGCCAACCAGGGCAGCACCTTGTGGCTGACCCTGCCGCTGGACCCTGACCGCCTCGAACACCCGACGTCTGACCTTGATGGCCCCCTGCAGGGTGCACGGGTATTGGTGGTCGACGATAACGACACGTGTCGCAAAGTGCTGGTGCAACAGTGCACAGCCTGGGGCCTGAACGTCAGTGCCGTAGCGTCCGGCAAGGAAGCGCTGGCGCTGCTGCGCACCAAGGCTCACTTGCGCGATTACTTCGACGTGGTCCTGCTGGACCAGAACATGCCCGGCATGACCGGCATGCAACTGGCCGCCAAGATCAAGGAAGACCCGAGCCTGAACCACGACATCCTGCTGATCATGCTCACCGGCATCAGCAATGCGCCCAGCAAGATCATCGCGCGCAACTCCGGGATCAAACGCATCCTCGCCAAACCGGTGGCCGGGTACACCCTCAAGACGACGTTGGCCGACGAGCTGAACCAGCGAAACAAGGGCCTTTCCATCTCGCAGCACCTGCCCGCCGGCCCTACCTTACCGGTTAAGGTGCCAAGTGATTTCCGCATCCTGGTGGCCGAAGACAATAGCATCTCGACCAAGGTGATTCGCGGCATGCTTGGCAAGCTCAACCTGCAACCGGATACCGCCAGCAATGGCGAAGAAGCCTTGCAGGCGATGAAAGCCCAGCGTTATGACCTGGTCCTGATGGACTGCGAAATGCCGATCCTCGACGGCTTCTCCGCGACTCAGCAATTGCGTGCCTGGGAAGTCGGTAATCAGCGGATTCGCACGCCGGTGGTGGCGTTGACAGCGCACATCCTCGCCGAACACAAAGAACGTGCACGCCAGGCCGGCATGGACGGGCATATGGCCAAACCGGTCGAGCTGTCGCAGTTGCGTGAATTGATTGAGCACTGGGTGGCTCAACGTGATCAGCAGAATCGGGCGACGGCTCAGACCTCCTGAGCCTCAGATCTCCAGCTCATGTAAATGACGGGTGGTTTCGGCGACAACAGCAGCCGCGACTTTATCCCGGAAGGTTGCGTAATGCAGCGTGCTGAAGGTAGTGATCGCCATTTGCTCCTGACTGCTTTCCACGACTTCCTCGATGGGCCAGAACAAAAACTTCGAGACCCGTCGGCGAGTGTTGAACTGCTTGTGATACAGGGCTATTTCGACTTTTCCGGGTGATTTCAGCGCACAGGGAATCATCTGGAAGATCCCCTTCTCACGTAGCAGACTGGTCCTTTCAAATTCCTCAAGCGCTGTGCTGTTACGCTTCAGAGCCGCTAACGCCTGACTTGCCGGGCGCGAAAAGCGGTCGCCCGCCGAGTCTGATAGTTGCCGCGACACGCTATCCGCCATCTGTCCTCCCCTTGCCTGTGCAGGAGTGACAGGACGCGTGGAATCCCAACCCAGAAACTTGAGTTTGTTTTTGTAGTAATCGAACCAGTTGCCAACCAACCCGTCCTCGTATGCCGAACGGGTGGCGAGTTGCGCATACAGATTGCTCAGGTAGATATCTTCCCTGTCCTGGGGAGACAGGCCCTCATTGAATGAAACAATGCTACTGCCAACCACTGCTGCGCCTGGAGAGGTGCCATCGTTGATGACCTGACTGACTGCAAGCCGAGCGCTCAGGGTATTCATAAAGAGGCTCCTGGCTTTAACGGCACTTCGCCCGCTTGGACGTCAACGGCAAAGATGTTATTCGCGGCCCTGCCCCCCAGTTTCCTTACCACGGCTTCACGAATTGAGCCATAAAGTACAGGCGACAAGTTGGCATGAAACCACCTTAGATCGATATCCCCCTGCACCTCATCGGTAGAAAAAAGGTAGTCCAAGGGATAATTAGCCCCTTGCTTGGTGGTCCTGAACTCGACAAAAAGACTGTCCATCAACACCCCTTGTCGGGCCACGATGATCTGCAACCTGACGTTACAACTCGCTGGCGAGTGCCCATCCCCGTCATTTTCTGGCCTGAGTGTTTGTTCCCGCAGCCGCTCAATCGCCGGGTGGTTACCAGGAACGTGGGCAATATCGTTGAAGGCACGCATGACATGGGCAATCGTGCGAGCTGATGTCGCTTCCAGCCGATTCTCAACCCAATTGACCATGGCGCGTTTTGACGCGTCGTCAACGGCGAAACTGTCCCACGCAACAGACCTCTGCAACCAACTGTCTTTTAATACCCCCTGATATGTCTCATACCACCCATCAGCGCGGTCGAATCCCGGGTATTTCTTATTAGCCACTAACTGCGCAAACAATACCGAATTTAATACATCCTGCCGCTCCTGTTCCAACAGCGTAGAGGACAGCAATACAACGGCACCTGCATTAATAAAAACTGAATCCTGATCAACCATCACGTTCTCCTGATCCATTCAAAAATGGCGACTGCTGCGCAGTCGCCAAAGCGATCACCCGTGATCAGAGTTCGTATTCGTCGATTTTAGTCAGCGCACGACCACCTAACTTCGCGATGATAGTGGCACGAGTACGCGCAACAATGGATGGCACCATGGTCATATGGCACTCGCCTTTGTACAGATCAACCGAACTGGCATCCCAGTCAACAAACAGGACTTTGGTCTGGTTAACATGTTTGATGAAGCGCACCGCGCCCAGAGCCAGGATGACTTCACCGTGTTGACTCTCGATGCAGGACGCCACACCAAAACCACCCGTACCGGAATCCTTGATGTTCTGGTCGAAGACCTGAAGCGGTTTATCACTGGCTTGCAGTGCAGCCAGCGCATCGCCGGCAACTTTCAACATCAGCGCCGAGGTCGGACCGGGTACGGCGGCGGCGGCAACGGCGGAGCCCAGAATCTTCAGGACCAGTTGATCCATTTTGAAGCTCTTGCCCGAGGCCGCAACGGTGTCGTAATACCTCTGCAGGATGGTCCAGCCCGAATCCTGCATGACTTGCAGGAAGTACTGATACCACTCCTTGCCTTGATCATCGCGCGGATACTTTTTGTTCGCCACTAACGAGGCAAACAGATAAGTGTGTTGAATGTCGGTCTTGTTTTGTTCGGACATCCCCGACACAAAGGACAGTACACCGTCACCTACAATCGATGCACGATCCGGCTGTTCGATATCGGTATTAATCTGCACAGATTTGATCGCCATACCCCGTGGAGCGATAACGACATTATCAGGCGCTACATCATAAGCATTCAAACGCTCAAGGCGATCAGACAGAGTTACAACTGAATTAGACTCAACATTCATTTCAACTTCCCTTTATTTAATTAAGGCCCTCCGCGGACCCGAGCGATAAACTTACGCAACTTATAAAAAACGAACAAGCGCACAACTGTAACTTAAGATAATGTAATTTATTATTATCCAGACAAGACAGTCACCAACTACAAACAACAAAATAACAACTAAGCCACTATTAATATAACGAGGACTTTGACACTTGCAGCCGCCCCATGACTGCAAGCCGACAGACTGCCCGGCGCCTGATAGACTCCACGTCAATTTCAATCGCCGCGAGCTTCGACCATGCTCCACGTGTTATTCAGCGTTTACCTGAAAATGCTGGTGCTCTACAGCCCGTTCTTCGTGTTGTCCTGCTTCATCAGCCTGACCCGCGGTTATTCGCGCAAGGAACAACGCCGCCTGGCCTGGAAAGTGGCAACCGCCACCCTGGTTTCAAGCGTCTTGCTGTACCTGTTCGGGCGGGTGATTTTCAGTGTCTTCGGCATCACCGTGGACGCGTTCCGCATCGGCGCCGGCAGTGTGTTGTTTATCTCGGCGCTGGGCATGGCCCAGGGCAAGTCGGCGGTGCAAACCGACAACGTGCAGCAGGACGTGACTATCGTCCCGCTGACCATTCCCCTGACGGTCGGCCCCGGCACCATCGGCGCCTTGCTGGTGATGGGCGTGAGTCAGCCGCATTGGGACGACAAACTCACGGCCATTCTCAGTATTGCCCTGGCCAGTTTCACCGTCGGCGTGGTGCTTTATCTGTCCAACCGTATCGAGCGGATTCTCGGTGACCAGGGTTTGCAGATCGTCAGCCGGTTGATGGGGTTGTTCGTCTGCGCATTGGCGGCGCAGATCATCTTTACAGGGGTAAAGGGCTATCTGGTTCCGTGACGCCCACCTTCGTCATTAGTGCGGCAAGCTGCCTGTCCTCGCCATCGATGGCCAGTACCTGCACTAACGTGTCAGTCTGGAAAAAAGCCGACAGCCAATCACACATCGAACAGGTTCAATGTGTGATTGGCTGTCAGAACTCAATTTCCTATTTTTTCAACTATTGCGGTGGGCAAAATATCTTTGAGTAACACACTGCTCGTACTGCCTTTCCTGGCAACCAGGGCACTCACCAGTGTTGACACCGCGAAAGACTGATAGCCGCTCATCGCCAGAAATACGTTCCGTTGCAAAACGACATCGGTCGAGAATACGTCGCGAAAGATCAAACTGTGTCCGCTGTCCGCATCCACAATCACCAAGTGCTCATCGACCCGGCTCGCCCACAACTGATCCGCAACCACGATATCCCAGATCAGTTTTCCCGGAACCGAGGGCGAGTGGTCGAGCGAATGGCGGCAATCGACAATGACCGATTCAAGTTTCAACCATGCGGCTCTGGTAAGCCGACAGGTCGTTGAACCTTGACCCATTTTGAGCACCAGGATCCTGACATCATCGGCAATCAACGGGAGCAGGTCCGTACGCGTTTTCGCCCCCTCGACCACCAGTGCTTCGGCGTTTCGCTGGACATAGTCGAGCGGCCCGACCCTGTTGTTTTGCGGATAGGTGTGCAAAAAACCATCCCCGCTGTCATGCAGCATCACATTGGTTTGATGCTGGGTGCCGACGAGCGTGAATTGCGCAGCAATAGCGGACTTCGGAATGCGGATCAACCGTCCGGTCCGGACCACGTACCATTGTTGGTAGTCAGGGTCTTTGATGGACAGAAAATCGGCGCATCGATGTTCGTTCGCCAGCGCCGCCAGGCCCTCACTCAATTCACCTTCCAGTGCAGCGACCCAATGGCTGTCAACGCCCGTAATCCGTACCGGTTCGTTGTACTGTAAATCCACCTCCACACCTTCAAGCGTCGTTGCGCTCAGTCCAGAGCCTTCCACTGTCACGTCGCTAAAGGTCCAGCTCGCCCATTCCTGCGTCGGGACTGGCAATGCCTCAGCCAGTAACAGTTTCGTTCCTTGGGCAAATGCCGTGCTCAAGTGGTCTGGATCGATAAAACCCTGACGGACAATCTTGCCGGTTGAAAGATCGAACAGCCAGGTGGCCTGATTGTCTGGAGTAATACTCAGCAACCGTACTTCTTTGCCGTGCCCCATTTCAGCGAGCAGCAGCCGACCACCCGAGTACCAGGCGCACAAACCGCCCTTGAAACCGGCCAAGCCCAGGATGGCAAAACTCGGCACCGGGTATTGCAACGCAACCGTTGCCAGCGCCGACCACCACTGGGTTTTGCCTTTGAACCAGTGCTCGGTCAGCCCGCCAAATCTCAGATTCCCGTCCGGCGTAATGTCAAAGAACAAACCGGAGTCGGTCAAGGCGAGATAGTCCCGCTCAACGGCGACAACATTTTTCAGCCCCGGGGGGGAGATGTTGCTGGACGACCATTGTGCGCGACCCTTCACCATCGACCTTTGCTGTCGCACGAGCCTTCTGTGAGGCTTGTCGTAGGTAACGAACACTTCGCCCTCGGCACCGGCAGGGGCGATGAGCAGAAGATCATTCAAGGCCTTGATCGAGTCTGCCCATCCCCGCTCGCGGTGACGCCTGGCAGGCGCACGAATAATCAACCCGTCACCGTTGCGCACCCAGACCAGATCCCGCAACTCGGCATCGATCTGCCAACAAATCGAAACCAGTGCACCGGGACGCCAGTTCACTGTATTGGCGGACTCTGCCAGCAACACATAGTCACCCAGCACCTGCTTCCAGTCCTTCAGCGTGTCAGCCTCCAAAACGACCTGCAACGCAGGATCCTGACCGCGAGTGATCGAGCTGAGTAACACGGCCCGATCATGGATCACATAGGTCAGTTCATCGCGCTGGCCGTCCTTTCCCGTGAGCTGCTGCACGATCTGAATGCCGCCATTGGTCACGGCCTCACAGCGGACAATCGCCAGGCTATCTCTAATAAGCAAACGATAGTGCTGAACCAGCGTCCCGGTGATGGCATCGACCTGCCAGACATCGAAACTCTCGGGGTGATAAAAGTAAGCCGAATCCTCCAGCACCGCGCCCAATATCACCCCATCGGACAACAGGACATTCGGGTCGCGGATGTACAGAAAACGATCCTGAGCCGAGTCGTAATACGCGACTACCGTCCTGGGTTCGTCCGGCTTTTCGAACGGCACCACGAAGTTGCGAACGGGGGTGTAAGACGTGGCCAGGCGATGTTCATGGGTCAGTGTCTTGAAGTGATCCAGCAACGCTTGTTCTCCGAGGGCCGGATCGGCCTCTTCTTCGACAACCTCCAGCCGCCGGGCAGCAAGATCTACACGCACGATTTTGTTTTTCGACAGCTTGAGCAACACATGGTGAACGCCAGCGCCACTGAACGTCACATCCAGCGTCCCCGAAACAAGGCGTCCCCCCGCTTCTATCCGGATGTCTGTCTCCGCCAGCCATGGAGTCAGCAGCACCCATTGCATAGCAATGTGACCGGGTGCGGCGAGTTCAAGGCTTACCCCGGGATTGAGCAGCATGGAACATTGAGCTCCTGCGCCTTCTACCCGGTAGGACACCAGCCCGTGCCACACCTTCGGCAGCGCAGGTACCGCCAGTGAACGCTCGACGTTATCGAGACGAACGTTGAATACCGTTGGTTTGTAGACCGGGTTCAGCCGGTTGACCACGTACTCGCCGGGAAACGAGTAGAACGAAAACAGAAACTGCCATTGCCCCTGTTTGTTCTTTTTCTCCAGTCGACGTGCCGTGTCGTACCCGCCGGCATGACGAAACGTGACAAACGGCAGCAACTTGTATTCGTAGCCGTACCAGGTTTTTGGTCTGCAGGGCAGAACGATCGTCTGTCCTGCCTGTGGTGAAAAACGTGCCGAGTTCGGTAACCCAAGGCCTTGGCGAATATCGACGGCGCGGTTGTAATCCACGTCGAAATCCGGGACCCCGAAATGGTCCCGAAGCGGGAACAATTTCGGGCTGTCGAAATGGACGGTGGATGCGCGCAAATCCAAATCGGCAAACACAACCAAGGGATGCGCAATCCAGGCATTCGACGCCTTGTCCAGGTAGTAGCCGCCTTGTACATACGACTTTTCAAGCCCATCAAAAAACAGCGCGACCTCCTTGGCTTCCTCCGCAATCGTCGCAAAACCTTCGGCCAGCGCAGTAACGCCCACTGCCAACCCGCCAAGAATTACCCCGGCGCCCCCCCAGCACTGCGGCCACCGTACCCGCGCCAGCCAGGGCTGCCCCCAGACCCGCTACGCCCAACACCGCACTCGCGGAGTCGAAGGCCAACTGCGTCCCGAACTGCGCTTTTTCAATCTCATTGGTGGCGTGGCTCAACTGGTAAATATCAAACCCGACATTCACCATCCCCAATACCGTACCGACCCCTTCATTGGCGATATGCCCCAACGCCCTGCGCACTAACGGCGCGCTGGTCCTGGCGATCAGCTTTTCATCGTCCAGTGCCTGGCGGACCAGTTTGATCACACCAATAACGTCCACTACGTTGCCATGGGCCAGCTGGGCATAGTTGACGTAGGCATGCAGGCGAATGGCGGTGGTCAGGGCCTTGTCACCACCGCTCGCTGCACTCTCGTGACGACGCAGTACGTTCATCAAGGCTTGTACGGTGAACCCGGCATTGAGCGTATGGACGCTGCCGGCGTCCGTCGGATCAAGCCGATTGACCGGCGCACGCGGGCGAGCGGCCAATGAATGGAAGGTTTCGGAGAGGAAGTTTTTAATTCTCAGGAACCGGTGATCGCGGGTGGTGACACGCTCAATGGTCTGCCCGGCATCGGTGTTGACCAGACTGATTGTGTATTCCCCTGTCGGAGTTATCTCCAGTGTCTCGAACAACGCAACAGAATCCGACGCCAGCCCGTGTTGCTCCTGCAACTGCCGTGTCGCCTGCGCGATCTGCCCACCCCACCAGTGCGCGTCCAGTTCCAGCAATGAACTGCCCAGGGCCGCATTGTTGACCAACGACTGCCCGCGGGCACTGGCCAACCGTTGTCGTACCCGCGGCGCCGTTTGCTCCGGCAACGCGCCTGGCTCCGACAGGCTTGAGACCTGAACACCGGACGAAAGCACCGTGGCGTTCAGCCCGGCACCATTGAGTTCAATCAGATCAAAGGTCGGCCGCGCCACATCCCCAAAAGCGGCGTAATGCCTGGCCATCTCCTTGCGGATGAAAAAATGCGTCAGCGCCTCACCGAACTCCGAGGCAGTCGCAAACTCGAAGATCCCGAAATTCGGATCGTAGAGCAGGTAAGTGCTATGCGGCCCCTCTAGCGTTTTTGCAACCAGCATCGAGTGGTTGTCAGAGTTGAGCATCACGGTGGTGGTGGCCGTTTTTTCTTCCAGCATCGCTACGATCTCAGTCAGATCGGAGCGCATCAATGGCTTGCCTATTTCACTGACAGGGGCGTCACGCAGCTCCTCGATCATGCTCACAAACGCCCTTGAGTCGGCGGCTTCAGGTTCGGTAACTGCCAGGTAAAAGCGTTCCCGCAAAGTGTTGGCCGCGGTGCTGTCTTTGTGGAGCGCAGCAGCCATGGCCAGCGCCAGCGGGTAACAGCGTCCGGCAACCCGATCGCCCGCTCCTTCGAGCAACAAATCCTGGGGCACCAATTTGAAACTGCCGTAATCAAAGCTCTCCAGCACTTCACCGATTCGTTCGCCAATCCGGTCGCGGTATTCGAGCTTCGACACTTGCTGAATTCTGGCGACCAACCGTCCCCACTCCTTCAGGGCCAGCGGACGTTCGAGTGCCTGTTTCTTGAGTTCGACACTGGTTTCGGACAGGGCCACGGGCGGATTGGAAGCCCCCGTCAAACCCGCAAGGAAAGCCGGGTGACGTTGCTTGAACAGCTCCCGTTCAATGACCCCGTAACGGTGGCTGACCCCCAACTCCTCCATCGTATTGGAAAGGTTTTCAAGCGTTGCACTGGCGACGTCAAAATGCTGGTTATCCAGTGCATTGACCCCCAACAGGCCACCCAGCAAAAGACGTTGCAGCGGGTTTAGATTCAGGGTGAGAAGCGGGTCTTTGCCGACCTGGCTCAGCAGTTCATCCATCGACAGAGTTTGTGTCGCCGCGTCCAGGAGGGAAGCCGGGGGTCGGATGCTGGCATCCTGAGCGATGATCGCTTGCCGGTCATCGAAGCTCAGGGACAATGAGTGTTCAAACGTCACGCTGCCGTTGTGGCGCTGACTCATCGCCTGGCGAAATGGCTCACCCAGATCATCAGCCAGTTGCTGCAACAGGTCGGTGATCAACACATGACGACCTTCGATGACCGGCCATCCTTCTTCGAAATCAATGCTCTGGTACTTGAGCAACTGCGTGACATCACCGGCATAACGGGCCTTGAACCTTCCCTCCTGCCAGTGCTTTTTTTCACCGATCAGCCATTGATTCGAGTTACCCTCGGCGACTTTCCAGGAGTGGTCCTGCTCCTCCTCGGTAAAACGGTTGACGCCATCTGCGAGTATGGCCTCTGCGTTCCAGCGTTCGGCCATTTGGAAGGTGTAAGGCATTTTCTGTGCCTCGGCCATGCCATGACGTACCGCCGCTGGCCCCGTCATATAGATGGTGCTATCACCCTCTGGAAGGATGCCATCGGCAAAATAACCGACGACTCCCTTCATTAATTTTTCCACCGCTATCTCTTCCAGCTCCGCCATCTGTTCCAGCACGCCAAAACGTTGCAGCGCAACTTCACGTGCCACCCCGATCATCGCCTCAACATCTGAAAAAGAGACACCGTTCTTGATGGCCAGCCGTGTAACGCTATCGAGATAGTCATAATTGGCTCTGAAACGCTCGAGCACAGTTTCTAGTGTTTTCGAACCTGCGTGCGCCATCAGAAACGCATTGTTCAGACTGCTAGAGTCAAATACTGCCCGCAAACCATCGGGACGTACAAGGCGTTCGCGAGGGGGAAGAAAAACGTCATTGAGCGAAGGACTGCTTTTGGCAAATTGTTCCAATGCTGCACGATGTTCCTGCGGGATACTCTCGAAATGGTTTGAATATTTGCTTGCCTGTCGGCCCGGCATCCACTCTGGATTCTGATCAAGCAGTAATTGCAAAACGCCCAAGCGAGCACGGGGGGTCAATTGGCTGATATCTACAGTACCCAGTGTGTTGCTCAGGGGCGGCAGGTTATCGACATCGGAGTACAAGCCGCCTTCGGCCAAAACCACCTCGACACGCACAACATCAGAGGCAGCCGCAAGGTTTCCCCGTAATCCGATTTCACGCTCGTAGATATCCTTCAACCGAAACGAAGATTTTTCATCCCTCACATCCCGCAGCTCTAAACCTTCAATGGAAATGCTTCGAAGGTTTTTATCTAGCAGCGCTTTCAGCGCGATCTCATCTTGACCGTAGCCGCGCACCAGAAGGTCAATTCTTGCTTCATCGGCTTTCCCGCCTTTTTCGACCGCCTCTTTGATATGCGCAAACATCTGGGTCTTGAGTGCGATGGCGCGTTCTTCGTACAGGGTTGAAAGTTCTTGCGGATCGCTAACCGCTTGCCCCCCCTGAGTCATGGCATCAGCTTTTGCCGCCTCGACAATGACCCGAGTGGTTTCGTGGGCGAGCAATGCATCACTGTCATACCAAAGTTTCAACGTATAGCCCTGATGACTCAGCACTTGCTTCCATACGTTGATGTAGTCGCGCTGAATACTCCCCACCCCCCCGCCCAGCCAAACGAAGTGAAGGTTCTTCGGCACGTCGATCGGGGTGGATTGGGATAACGCGACATAACTATTCAAACGCCCTTGAAACCCTTCGACCCGGTCGTAGATCTCCGCCAGATCGGGTGCCTGGTTGGCACCGGGACCGACCGGCAACTCCAACTCGGAGGCACGCCGACGACGTACTTCAGACCCGGGTAACGCTGCCAGGGCCTCCTTGAGTAACCCGATCGGCTCCAGTTGCCGTTCAGGCTTGAGCGTATTGATACACGCAAAGTAATACCGAATGATCGCCTCATATTCGGGTGTTTTATTGAAGTCCTGCAGTGCCTTTTCAAGTTCAACCAGTTTAAAAAGGCCGATAAATTCTTTGAAGCCCGCTGCCTTGCCATCCCTATAGCTCATAACGCGTCACACCCTTTTCAATCAAATACGTTCAATAAGTAAATATCCACACGCGAAGCGACACGCCCGGCAGATAAATTCGGACATTATTTCAACTTCGTAATTAAATGTGAAAAGCACTCGAGAAAGAGCCGAAGACTATTGAGGAAGCAACAAACACCCAACAGCGCCAGCCCTCACCAGACCGGAAAAACACTAATTGATAACAACCAAGACTTCAACTACACACTTAAGCAATTAATTAATTACACTTAACCCATAGAGCAAGTGTAACTATTAATCTTTCGCCCTAACACACACTTACAAACTGCGCACGTCAAGAAGGACCAAGGCCTCTAACGACTGTTTCATAACATGAAAACAACGGAAGTAAAAAAACTTATGCGCGGGCACGACAGTTCAACACTCGCGCCGCCGATTTACGACTTCAATACGAGCGTGTTTCCGGTGTCTTTCAGTGAACAATCTTACGCGGTCGAGGGGCGGTGGCGGTCAGCAGAACTGACCGCCATGGCTTAGCTGGTCGGTTTTTCGCCATACCAACGAGGCGTATACACCCACTCGCCACCCTCGGCACGAGGGAACACGCAGGTGGTGGACGAACCGATCAGCACCATGGTGCGCATGTCCACCTGGTCGGGGGTCAGTTCACCGAGCGTGGTAACCCGTAGCGTCTGGCCAGGACGGCCAATGTCGCGACCCAGCACCACGACCGTTTCCGGCGTGCGATGCCGGCCGACGATTTCCAGTGCCTGGCCCAATTGCCACGGCCGCGCGCGGGAGATCGGGTTGTAGAAGGCCAGCGCCAGATCGGCTTCGGCGGCCAGGTCCAGGCGCTTCTCGATGATCGCCCAGGGCTTGAGGTTGTCCGACAGCGACATCACGCAGAAGTCATGCCCCAGCGGCGCACCGGCCTGCGCAGCGGTCGCCAGCGAAGCGGAAACACCCGGCAGGATTTCCAGATCGACGCTGTGCCAGCTCGGCTCACTCGACTCATGCAACGCTTCAAGCACTGCCGCCGCCATGGCGAACACACCGGGGTCACCGGACGACACCACAATCACCGAACGGCCTTGCGCCGCCAGCTCGAAGGCGTGGCGGGCACGCTGCATTTCTTCGCGGTTGTCAGTGCAATGCAGTACTTGGTCTTCACGGAACGGCCCGGCCATGCGCACGTAGGTTTCGTAGCCGAGTACGTCGGTGGCCCTGGCCAGTTCGGCCTTGACCGCTGGCACCATCAGTTCGGCGGCGCCAGGGCCCAGACCGATGACCGCCAAACGACCGCGTGCACGGCCGATCTGCGCAACGTCTAGCGGCTGAGTGGCCACCGCGATGGCAATGCCGGGATCCGCTGACACGATGTTAGCGTTCGGCACGGTGTGGCGGGACAACTCGCTAACGCCGCCGCTGACCGACGCAAACCGCAGAGGTACACCCAGTTCAAGTGCCGCTTCGCGCAATGCCGTGCTGGCCATGTTCAGATCGCTGGCCAACAGGCAGGCCACCGATTGCACGGCAATTTTCGCTTGATGCAGGGTCGCGCGAATGGCGCCTGGCAGCCCCGTCACCTCATTGCTCACCGCCACCAACACATTGCGCGGGTAAATCATCAATTCATTGGCCGCAGGCGCACGCTCGGCATGGCCGACATGGATCGACAGCTGCGAGTGAGGATCTTGCGGCAACTGCGCCTGCGCCAGCCACGGCGCAGCTCCTTCGACACGTACGCTTTGGCCGGCGAGCAAATCCGAGACGAAGCGCTTGCCCAGTTCCAGATCGCCAAGGGCATAACCGCTGGGTGGATTGAGCAGGCAGGTGCCGAAGCGCAATTCACCGCTGGTGGTGATCGCCGCAGCAACCTCGAGACCGGCGGCAATCTCGCGCGCCATGACGTTCACGCCACCGAGGCCGCCGAGCAGCGGCACCACGGCGCTGCCGTCTTCAGCCACGGCCAGCACTGGCGGCTCGGCGCCTTTTTCCAGCAGTAACGGCGCCAGGGTGCGGATCACAATGCCGGCCGCACACAAGGCGATGATCGGCGTGTCCTGTTGATAGAACTCACGCAAGGTGGCGCCGAACTCGTGATAGACGCGGTCCGCGCCTTCCACCCGATCGGCCAGGCCATGGATCAATGCGCCGGGGTACAGCTGCGCAATCTTGCGCGCGGTCGCGAGGCTGCCATTGCCCAGAATGACAATCGCCGGAACTGGACGGGCCATCAGCCTTGCCACCGTTCGCCCGGCACGATGATCAGCGAGAAGTACGGCGAGGACATCGGCTCGACCTGATCCAGCGGGACGATTTTCTGATTGGCCATGGTCGCGCGCTCAACGTACAACGCACGCTCCGCCAGCCCGAGCTCTTCGAGCACCTGACGGACCTTGGGGAAGTTGCGCCCCAGCTTCATGATCACGGCCGCATCGGCATCGGCGAGACGACGCTTGAGATCGTCGGCGGGCAACACACCCGACAGCACTGACAAACTCTGATTGCGATACACCAGCGGCGCGCCCAGTACCGAGGCGCCGCCGAGCATCGAGCAAACGCCCGGTACGACTTCGGCTTCATAGCGCTCGGCCAGCCGATCGTGCAGGTACATGTAGGAGCCGTAGAAGAACGGATCGCCTTCGCAGATCACCGCCACGTCACGGCCAGCGTCCAGGTGCGCGGCAAGTTCTTCGCCGGCTGCATCGTAGAAATCGCTGATCACTTGTTCATACGACAGCGGCGCCGGCAATGCTTCGGTGGTCACCGGATACACCAGCGGCAGCAGCGTTTGCGCGTCTTGCAAATGCGCCTCGATGATGCCGAAGGCATTGCCCTTTTTGCCCTTGGCGACGAAGTACGCCACCACCGGCGATTCGCGCAGCAGACGCAGGGCTTTGATGGTAATCAGTTCCGGATCACCGGGGCCGACGCCCAGGCCGATCAAACGTCCAGGTTGCTGCATCATTCGATCTCCGTGGCGAGGGCATTGACGGCGGCGGCGGCCATGGCGCTGCCGCCCAGCCGGCCTTGCATGATGACGAAGGGCACGCCGCGGCTGTCCGCCGCGAGCGCTGCCTTGGATTCGGCGGCGCCGACGAAGCCCACCGGGAAGCCGAGGATCAGTGCCGGTTTCGGCGCGCCGGCGTCGAGCATTTCCAACAGATAAAACAGCGCGGTCGGCGCGTTGCCGATCACCACCACGCTGCCTTCCAGGTGCGGGCGCCATAGCTCCAGCGCGGCGGCGGAGCGGGTGTTGCCCAACTCACGGGCCAGCTCCGGAACGCTGTCATCGCGCAGAGTGCAGATGACCTGATTGTTCGCTGGCAAGCGTGTCCGGGTCACGCCTTCGGAAACCATCCGCGCATCACACAGAATCGGCGCACCGGCGGCCAGCGCATCACGTCCGGCCTTGCCCGCGCCTTCGGAAAATTGCAGCCCGTCGATGGCGTTGACCATGCCGCAGGCGTGGATCACACGGACCGCGAGTTTTTCCAGGTCGGCCGGAATACGCTCGAGGTTGGCCTCGGCACGAATGATCGCGAAGGAGTTGCGGTAGATCTCCTGACCGTCGCGGATGTAATCAAGCATCAAGGGGGCTCCGTGAGCGGGCGTCGAGCAAGGCTGCGACCGCTTCAATAGTAAGGTTGCGTGCGTGCAGCGCGCCGAAACCCGGCTGCGCTGCATCGCGAAAATAGAGGTCGTAGTGACCGGGAGAAACCGCCAGCAACGTGATGGGTGCGATGTGTGCGGCGGCGCAGGAACGCTGGCAGCCGGATAGGTGCACGCTTAGTGCCTGGCCGTGACGTTGCAGCAGCGCCGCCAGTTCTCGGGCATCGCCCTTGGTGTCGGCCAGGCCTTTGCCGCACCCGGTCGAGCCGGTGCAGGCGATCAGATGCGCCAAGGCATCGTCGGCCGAGCAACGCAGACCGAGCTGTTCAAGGCTGTGGATAACTTGCGGCGCATCGTCGGCATGAACACCGGGCAATAACAGGCTTTGCCAAGGCGTAAAGCGCAGGCTGCCGTCACCCTGGTCACACGCCAGTTGTGCAACGCCTCTGAGCATCGCGGGATTGAGACGGCCCAGCGGCGGCACCGCACCGATATACACACGCTCGGCCTCACGCTGTGGATGAGCGCCGATGTGCAAGACACCCGGACTTACCTTGCGCTGCCAACCCGTGATGGGCATCAGCGGCACACGCTCGGCCAGACGGGAGAGAAATTCGTCAAGCGAGCATTCAGCGAGCAAATGCCGCATGCGCGTTTGATCGAGACGCGCCAGGTCAAGAAACAACTCAAGCACCGCAACCACCAACGCATGACCCTGTTCCAATGACACCGAGCCAGCAGGCGAATCCACGGGACACCCTGCCAGACCGAATGCAAAAACCAACTCGCCCTCTCGCTCAGTGGCGGACAACCACAGATCATGAGGATGCTCGAGCATCGCCAGACCTTCGCCGCCATCCAGTTGCACGGCAAACTTGGCGCTGAGGTCGTGGAAGCGTTCACGGCTTTGCAGCGTGACGAGGATCTGTTCGGCCAGCGGGCGCGTGTCGAACAGCATCTGCCGATCAATGCCCGCACTCGGGCTGAGCATCAAATTGCGCACATCGTCGCCAGCGGCGGTGCTTGGCCCCAACCCGGCAGCCATCAGGCCATCGATCAAGGCGTCATGTTCACTGCCGATCCCGCGAATTTGCAGATTGGCACGGTTGGTCGCCTCGATTACGCCTGCGGCAAAGCGTTCGGCCGCAATGGCCACCGCTTCGGCCTGACCCGCACTGATCGAACCGCCATTCAACTTGATCCGGCAGATACCGCCGTCCAGCGCCTGGACAATACGCAGCAACCCCGGGCAGGCCGAGGGGCGTAAGGCTAAGGACATCGGGCGTTTGTTCAAGGGGGCGACCGGCTGTGTGGGAAAGGCGCTTAGGGGGCGAAGGCGCGGTATTATGCCTGCTTTGTTCGACGGCATGAAAAGCCTGCCCGTCGGAACAGCTCGTTTGAAGACTATTTTTGAGGACTGCAGATGTCACCCTGGCTGACAGTAGTGGGAATCGGCGAAGACGGCTTCAAGGGCCTGGGCAAAAATGCCCGACACGCCCTGCTGCGCGCTTCGCGGATCATTGGCGGCCAGCGACAACTGGATTTGCTGCCAGCCTGCATCCGAGGCGAGCGGCAGTTGTGGCCCAGTCCTTTCTCCCTTGAACCGGTTCTGGCGCTGCGCGGCGAACCGGTCTGCGTGCTGGCCAGCGGTGATCCGATGTTCTTTGGTGTCGGCGCCAGCCTGGCCCGGCAAGTGCCCGGCGATGAAATGCAGGTACTCCCGGCGCCCTCCTCTTGCTCGCTGGCGGCGGCGCGAATGGGCTGGCCGTTGCAGGAGGTGGTCACGCTTTCGGTGGTTGCTCGTCCCATCGCTGCACTCAATGCGCAGTTGTTCAGCGGTGTTCGCTTGCTGGTGTTGAGCAACGACGGCAAGAGCCCGGCCGCTATTGCTGCGCTGCTGCGTGAACGCGGTTTCGCGGCGAGTCGCCTGACCGTGCTAGAGCATCTGGGCGGTGCAGCCGAACGACGCATCGATGGGGTGGCCAATGACTGGAACGATCCCGCGGTCGCCGATCTGAACCTGATCGCCATCGAATGCATCGCCGAACCCAATACGCCGCGCCTCTCCCGATTGGCCGGTCTGCCGGACTCAGCCTTCAAGCACGACGGCCAACTGACCAAACGCGACGTGCGCGCCCTCACGCTCGCGCGTCTTGGCCCTATCCCCGGCGAACTGCTGTGGGACGTCGGCGCCGGCAGCGGCTCGATCGGCATCGAATGGATGCGCGCGCACCCAAGTTGCCGGGCGCTGGCCATCGAGGCCGATGAAGGTCGGCAACTGTTGATCGAGCACAACCGCGATGCGCTTGGCGTCCCCGGTTTGCAGCTGATTCGCGGCTGTGCGCCGCAGGCCTTGGCCGGGCTCGAACGTCCGGATGCGATTTTCATCGGTGGCGGCGTGACCCGCGAAGGCGTGCTCGACACCTGCTGGGCACAACTCAAACCCGGCGGCCGGCTAATTGCCAACGCGGTTACATTGCAAAGCGAAGTTACCTTGATGGCCTGGCGTGAACGCCACGGCGGTGAGCTGACCCGCATTCACGTCGCTCAGGCCCAGCCGCTCGGGGAGTTCGACACCTGGCGCCAGGCGTTGCCGATTACATTGCTGGACATGACGAAGCCCTTCGATGCGTGACGAAACCGCCGAACAACCCGCACCGCTGCGCAGCGGCCTGACCACGGGCAGCTGCGCCACCGCGACCAGTCTGGCGGCGGCACGTTTGTTATTGAGCGGGATGAGTGCTGATGCCGTCGAGATTGCTTTACCCAAGGGCAAGCAGGTGCAAATGCGCCTGGAGTTTTGCCGACTTATCAACGACGGTGCCGAAGCCGGAACGATCAAGGATGCCGGGGATGATCCTGACGTGACTCACGGCGCATTGCTTTTTTCTCAAGTACGACTGAGTAGTGAACCGGGCATCCGTTTCAACGCCGGTCGTGGCGTCGGCACGGTGACCCGACCGGGGCTGGTGCTGGGTGTCGGCGAGCCGGCGATCAACCCGGTGCCACGCAAGATGATCACCGACCACTTGACCCTGCTGGCCGACGAACTCGGCTACAGCGGCGGCTTTGAGGTCACCGTCAACGTCGAGGACGGCGAGGCGCTGGCGCTGAAAACCATGAACCCGCGCCTGGGGATTCTTGGCGGGCTGTCGATCCTCGGCACCAGCGGCATCGTCCGGCCGTTTTCCTGTGCGGCCTACATCGCCTCGATTCATCAAGGCATCGACGTGGCAAAAACCAACGGCTACCTGCACATCGCCGCGTGCACTGGCAATGCCAGCGAAGACACCATGCGCCGGGTCTACGGCTTGCCGGAAATCGCCCTGATCGAAATGGGCGACTTCGTCGGCGCAGTGCTCAAACATCTGCGCAAAGTGCCTGTGGATAAACTCAGCCTCTGCGGTGGTTTCGGCAAGATCAGCAAACTGGCGGCCGGGCACATGGATTTGCACAGCCGGCATTCGAGCATCGACCTGCCGCAACTGGCCGAGTGGGCGGCTGCGATTGGCGCCGATGAGGCGTTGCAGCAAGGTATTCGCGAGGCCAACACCAGCCAGCAAGCCTTGGCAATGGCCAGCGCTGCCGGGATCGCCCTGGGTGATGCGGTGTGTCAGCACGCCTTGGAGTTTGCCCGCAGCGTGGTGCCGGCGCAGGTTCAAGTCGAAGTATTCGCCATCGATCGCCAGGGCGGGATTGTTGGCCATGCGGGAGCGTTTCAATGAAGCGCGTGTTGTTGCTGGGTGGCGTGACGGAAGCCTTGGCCATCGCCCGGACCCTCGGGTCAGAACACATCTATAGCCTGGCCGGCGTCGGGCGCGTACCGACGGATTTGACCTGTCAGGTCCGCGTCGGTGGATACGGCGGTGCCGAAGGTCTGGCGCAGTTCATTCGGGACGAAGGGATCGACCTGCTCCTGGACGCAACTCATCCCTATGCCGCACAAATCAGCCAGAACGCAGCGACTGCTGCACGGTTGAGCAGCATTGCATGCTGGGCGTTAAGGCGTCCAGCCTGGCAACCACAGGCCGGGGATGACTGGCGAGATGTCAGCGACTGGGCCGAGTTGATCGAAGCGCTGAAACCGTTCCGGCGACCGCTGTTCACCCTCGGCCGCGAACCGTTGCAGCACCTGCACGAAATTCCGTCAGAGCAATTCTGGACCTTGCGTGCACTGGACGTTTACCCCGGTAACGAACGCTGCGAAGTGATTGGCGCGCGTGGGCCGTTTCTGATTGAAGATGAACGTGAGCTGTTTGAACGTCGGCAGATTGATGTGCTGATCAGCAAGAACAGCGGCAGCACCGCGACCGAGCCGAAGCTGGAAGTGGCACGGGAGCGTGGGGTGCCGGTGATTGTTTTGCAGCGTCCGGTGTTGCCGTCGGTTGATCGGGAGTTTGGGTCGGTGAGTGAAGCACTGAAAGCCCTATCGGTGTAAGACAATTCCTGAGATATCCATAACCTTGCAACTTTGCCGGCAACACTCTCGGACGGAGCCGGCTATCCACTCTATGGCTTCAATCCTATAGTCCGAGCCCTCTGATCCTAACAAGCACACCCACCTTACATCCTAAGGGACGACTAAATTCGCTCCGAGGAACGTGCGGCTTGCCAACCTGTATCCCAAGGAATACGATCAAGCATGATCGACTTCGAACGATCCCGTGCATTTGCCGATTGGCTTGATTCACTGAGAGACGTCATTGGCAAAGTTCGAGTCATCGCTAGGCTCCGAGCTGCCGAGCATGGAAATTTTGGTGATTGCGAACCGGTAGGCGGAACTGTTTATGAAATGCGTGTGCATTACGGTCCCGGCTACAGGATGTATTTCACCCGCCGAAGTGAAGTGGTTTACCTGCTGCTGGTGGGAGGTGACAAGTCGACTCAAAAACGAGACATAAAACGCGCAATTCAAATGGCGCAAAACATCGGTAATGAGGAGTAAATCATGGCCGAACAATTCACCCGTTTCGATGCCGCCGAATTTCTAAAAACACCGGAAGAAATGGCCGCCTACCTGGACGCCTGTTTTGAAGAGGATGCTGGCGACGGAGTGCTCATACGCGCAGCCCTTAACGACATAGCCCGAGCAAAGGGCATGACACAGATTGCCCGTGATGCAGGCCTGGGTCGTGAAAGTCTGTACAAAGCATTGGGCAGCACTGGCAATCCGGAATTCGCGACTATCATGAAGGTTATGAAAGCTTTGGGTCTGCGCTTGCACGCCAGCACTCTCTGATTGCACTGCGACACCACACCGCACGCCGCTTTTTTACTTATCGGCCCTGATCAGGCTAAATAGCCGCGCCTGTTCGCCCACCCAACCGGATTTGTCCCATGTCCCGACAACGGCTCGCATTTGCCTGGATCGCCTGCTTCGCAGTGCTGTTCAACATGCTCGCCATGCCGATGACAGGAGCGATGACGCAGACGGCGAAATCGCCTGCCGAGCAGTTGTTGTGGGGCAGTTTCTGTTCTTCCAGCGGCACCAGGATGGTGGCCATTTCCCTGGGCGATATCGAACAGAAAGCCCCGCAGAGTGACGAACACTCCAACATGCAACATTGCTGGTGCTGCTCAGGTTCCGCGCCACTGGTGGCGTTGCCCGGGCACATGCCGCAACTGTATTTCGCGCGTTTCGAGGCCAATCGAAGCCTGCCTCACGCCTCTCTCGATACACCGACACCGCGCCAGCAATGGCCAAGTCTTAATCCCCGCGCTTCCCCTCTGGTGTGATTCCTTCTCGCAATTGACCTGCGTTTTGAATCGTTCTGGAGAACTGCCATGTTGAACAAACTCATCGTTCTGGCTGTGTTGCTGCTGCCTGCCTGTTTTGCCAATGCCCACGAATACAAGGCCGGGGAGCTGGAAATCGCTCATCCGTGGTCGCAAGAGTTGCCGCCCAACGCACCAACGGTCGCGGCGTATTTCGTGATTCACAACGGCGGCAAAACGGCCGACCGACTGCTCAGCGTCGACTCGCCGATTGCAGGCGAAGCCCAGTTGCACGAGCACGTAATGCAAAACGATCTGATGAAAATGCAGCAGGTGCCGAGCGTCGACATTCCTGCCGGTGGCAACGTCACCTTTGCGCCGATGGCCTACCACGTGATGCTGGTAAACCTGAAAGACCGCAGCCTGTTGAGCGACGGCAAACACTTCCCGCTGACGATGCATTTCGAAAAATCCGGTGACGTGACGGTCGACGTCTCGGTGCAAAAGAAGCCACCGGAAGGCATGCAGATGCACGCCCACGCCCAGTAATCGACTGAGCAAAAACGTCCATGCGCCCGCTTAGCGCCAGGTCATCCGCACACCGCCGTCAGCCATTGAGCCTGACGCGCGGCAGTTGGATCAGCCTGTTCGCCATGTTGATGATCTTTATCGGCCCGCTGATTTCTCAGTCGATGCCGATGGATCAACGCGCCTCCATGTCGATGGACATGAGCATGGACATGTCGGCAATGGATCACGCCGACCACGGCGCACAACCCGCTGCCGAACACTGCCCGCCAAAAGCCTCACATCACGCGTTCTGGGAAAAATGCGGCTATTGCAGCCTGCTGTTCAATTGCCCGGCGCTGACCGGCGGCCAGTCCTTCGTTGCATTCGACACGCCAAAAGCCACCACTTTCACCACGCCTTCCCCTCGCCTGGGCCACGCCCGGCAAACCTTCTTCCCCGGCGCCCGCACCCGCGCCCCGCCCATCGACGCGTAAACCCTCACATCCGATCTCACACGGTTTAGAAGACAGCCGCAGGCTGCCGGCCGTGTCGTTTACGACTGTTCGATGGAAATTGTCATGTCCAGGTTTTCTGCTGACACACGCTTGAGCGCTGCCCAAGCTTCTTTTGCCCCGAACGAATCCAGTATTCGTTTCAGGCACGCCACCGCCTTCCTTTGCGGTGCCCTGCTGACACCGATGGTATTGGCCGATGAACACGCCGGTCACAGCGAAGAACTGAGCCCGACGGTGATCACCGCCATCGCGCCGAGTTCGCCACTGACCATCGTCACCAATCCCAAGGACCCACGCCAACCGGTGCCGGCCAGCGACGGTGGCGATTACCTGAAAACCATCCCTGGCTTCGCCCTGGTGCGCAATGGCGGCACCAACGGCGACCCGGTGCTGCGCGGCATGTTCGGTTCGCGGTTGAACATACTCACCAACGGCGGCCAGTTGCTCGGCGCCTGCCCCGGCCGAATGGACGCTCCGACCTCATACATCTCACCGGAAACCTACGACAAACTGACCGTCATCAAAGGCCCGCAAACCGTGCTCTGGGGACCGGGGGCGTCGGCCGGGACCATCCTCTTCGACCGTGAGCCGGAAAGCTTTGGTGAACTCGGCACGCGGGTGAACGCCAGCGTGCTGGCTGGCTCCAACGGGCGTTTCGACAAAGTGCTGGACGCTGCTGCCGGCGGGCCATTGGGTTACGTGCGAGTGATCGGCAACACCGCGCATGCCGACGACTACCAGGACGGCAACAACGACACTGTGCCGTCGCGCTACGACAAGTGGAATGGCGACGTCGCGGTGGGCTGGACCCCGGACGCCGACACCCTGCTGGAACTCACCGCCGGCAAGGGCGATGGCGAAGCGCGTTACGCGGGACGCGGCATGGACGGTTCGCAGTTCAAGCGCGAAAGCCTGGGCCTGCGGCTCGAGAAGTCGAACATCGGCGATGTGCTGGACAAGGTCGAGGCGCAGATCTACTACAACTATGCCGACCACGTGATGGACAACTACACCCTGCGCACGCCGTCCGGCACCGGAATGATGGCCGGCCCGATGGCCTCCAACGTCGACCGTCGAACCCTCGGCGCACGGATCAAAGCCACCTGGCACTGGGCCGATGTGCAGTTGATCAGCGGCATCGACGCGCAAACCAGCGAACATCGCCAGCGCAGCGCCATGGGCATCGACGTCTACAAGGACTTGCCGCGCAACAAGGACGCCGACTTCCACAACTACGGCGTGTTCAGCGAATTGACCTGGTACGCCGCCGACCGTGACCGGCTGATTACCGGCGCGCGACTGGACCGTGCTTCGGCCAAGGATTACCGGCAGACCATTGGCTCGGGAATGATGACCCGCGCCAACCCGACTGCCGACGACACCCGTGCCGACACCCTGCCAAGCGGCTTCGTCCGTTACGAGCATGACCTGGCTGACAGTCCGGCCACGCTGTATGCCGGCCTCGGTCACACCCAGCGTTTCCCGGATTACTGGGAGCTGTTTTCGCCCAAGTCGGGCCCCGCCGGCTCGGTGAATGCTTTCGATGCGATCAAGCCTGAAAAAACCACCCAGCTCGACTTCGGCCTGCAATACAAGACCGAAGACCTCGAAGCCTGGGCCTCGGGTTACGTCGGGCAGGTGCGCGACTACATCCTGTTCAACTACACGCCCGGGATGATGGGCATGACCTCGCAAGCACAAAACATCGACGCGCGAATCATGGGCGGCGAATTGGGTGCGGCCTACAAGCTGACCAGCAACTGGAAAGCCGATGCGACCCTGGCCTACGCCTGGGGCAAAAACAGTAGCGATGGCAACGCACTGCCGCAAATGCCGCCGCTGGACGCACGTTTCGGACTGACCTACAGCGAAGACAACTGGAGCGCCGGGGCCTTGTGGCGGGTGGTTGCGGCGCAAAACCGCATCGACCAGAACAAGGGCAACGTCGTTGGCAAGGACTTCGACAAGACCTCGGGGTTTGGCGTGTTCTCGCTCAACGGTGCCTATCGGATTAACAAAAATTGGAAGGTCAGCAGCGGCGTCGACAACCTGTTCGGCAAGGCGTACGCCGAGCACTTGAACCTGGCCGGCAACGCCGGTTTCGGCTACCCGGCCAATGACCCGCAAGCCATTAAAGAACCGGGGCGCACGCTCTGGACCAAAGTGGACATGAGTTTTTAAGAGCATCGCGAGCAAGCTCGCTCCCACATGGACAGTGTTGAACCTGTGGGAGCGAGCTTGCTCGCGAATGACTGCGCAGCAGTCACCAGACAACAACAAAAGATCCAAGCCAAGCGGAGCACAACCGATGAAACAGCCCAAACCGAATTTCTACAACCTGGCCTGGCGCTGGCATTTTTATGCCGGTCTGTTCGTCGCGCCTTTCATGGTGATGCTGGCCCTGACCGGCATCATTTACCTGTTCAAGCCGCAACTCGACCCGTTGATGTACGGTAGCCTTTTGAACGTCCCGGCCGGGCATCACAGTGTCCCGGCCGATGACCTGCTCAAGCGGGTGAAAGAGGCTTATCCACAAGCCACGATCAAGCAGTATTTGCCACCGATCAACGCCGAACGCAGCGCGCAATTTGTCGTGATCAATGGCGGTAACGAGCTCAACGTATTCGTCGACCCCTACCACGGCGATGTCCTCGGCGAGCAAGACGCGAAGAAGAATCTGCAAGCCGTTGCGCGAGCAATTCATGGCGAATTGATGATCGGCACCGCCGGTGATCGACTGATCGAACTGGCCGCCGGCTGGGGCGTGGTGTTAGTGGTCTCCGGCGTCTTTCTGTGGTGGCCGCGTGGCCAGGCGGCCGGCATCCTGTGGCCACGCTTGAGCAGTCGCGGTCGCGTGCTTTGGCGTGACCTGCACGCGGTGACCGGATTCTGGGGCGCGTCGTTGCTGCTGGTGATGCTGCTCAGCGGCATGACCTGGACCGGGTTCTGGGGCAAGCAATACGCCGAAGTGTGGAATGTCTTTCCGGCAGCGATGTGGGATGACGTGCCCAAGTCCGATGTCGAGGCCCGCAGCCTCAACACCGCCACCCGCCAGACCGTGCCTTGGGCGATGGAAAACACACCGATGCCGATGTCCGGCGACCACGCCGAACACATGGCCCACGGTGGCGCGCAAACGGGCCCCGCCGCGCCGACCATCAGCTTGCAAGACGTGCAGAACATCGCTGCGCAACGCCAGGTCGAACCGGGCTACAGCATCACCTTGCCGACCACGGCGACTGGCGTGTTCACCATCGCGGTGTTCGCCGACGACCCGCGCAACGACGCCACGCTGCATGTGGATCGATACACCGGCGACGTCCTCGCCGACGTGCGCTACGCGCAATACGGCGCCGTCGCCCGCGCGACGGAAATCGGCGTGATGCTGCACGAAGGTAAAATGTTCGGTGCGTTCAATCAGATCATTGTGCTGCTGATCTGCCTGATGATTCTGCTCAGCGCCGTCAGCGGCGTGGTGATCTGGTGGAAGCGCCGTCCACAAGGAAAATTCGGTGTTCCGCCGCTGCGCCACGACCTGCCGAAATGGAAAACCGCGATGGTCATCATGTTCGCACTGGCGGTGGCGTTTCCATTGGTGGGCGCGTCCTTGGTGGTGGTCTGGCTGCTGGATCGGGTGCTGCTGTCGCGATTCAATCGGCAAACTGAATCGGCCTCACCTTCATCATGAAACAGGCGAGATGCGCGGTTTAGAGGGACCTGTAGACTTCCCGCGCTTATCTCCCGGCCGACTTCAAAGGCCCCTTCGCGAGCAAGCCCGCTCCCACATTTGACCGCGTTCTAATGTGGGAGCGGGCTTGCTCGCGAAGGCGTCATCAGCCGCACCAAAAATCTCAGAGTTAATGCATGACCTCGCTGAACCTCACGAACCTCGCCTGGACACCCTTGGGCCACGGCCATTGCCATCACCAGTTCCAACTGCGTGATGCAACCTTGCACGTGCTCCCCGGTGAGTTTGTCGGTTTGATCGGCCCCAACGGCAGCGGCAAAACCAGCCTGCTGCGCTGTGCCTGGCGCTTCAGCAAACCCGAGGCCGGCGAGGTCAAGCTCGACCACCACAACGTCTGGAAGCAATCCTCGCGCTGGTGCGCGCAACGCATCGCCGTTGTCCTGCAGGAATTCCCCGACGCCTTCGGCCTGACCGTCGACGAAGTCGTCGCCATGGGCCGCACACCGCACAAAGGTCTGTTCGACGGCGACACCCTGGAGGACAGAAAACTCGCAACCCAGGCCCTGGAATCAGTCGGTCTGAAAGGCTTCGAGGATCATGCCTTCGCCACCCTCTCCGGCGGTGAAAAACAGCGCGTGATCCTCGCCCGCGCCCTGGCTCAGCAACCGCAAATGCTGATCCTAGACGAGCCGACCAATCACCTCGACCCGCGTTATCAGCTCGAACTGCTGCAACGGGTCAAACGCCTGAAAATCGGCACCCTGGCGAGCATCCACGACCTGAACCTGGCGGCTGCTTTCTGCGATCGGCTGTACGTGATCAATCACGGCCGCATCGTCGCCAGCGGCACGCCCAAAGCAGTCCTGACCGCCCCACTGCTGCGCGACGTGTTTGGCGTCGAAGCGCTGATCGATGAACATCCTTTGCACGGCTACCCACGAATCACCTGGATAACTCAACCATGACTTTGCGTTCCCTGCTTTGCGCCGCTGTGTTGCTGGGCAATGCCCAAGCATTTGCCGAGGCCACTCACTACCCGTTGACCGTGCAGAGCTGCAACCGCGAAGTGACCTTCAAGCAAGCGCCGAAACACGCGGTCAGCCACGACATCAACATGACCCAGATGATGCTCGCCCTCGGCCTGAAACCCAGCATGGCCGGGTATAGCGGTGTGACCGGCTGGAAGTCGGTCACGCCCCAGATGCAGACCATCCTCGATGGCTTGCCGGAGCTGGCGGCCAAGTACCCGTCGGTGGAAACCCTGCTCAACGCCAACGTCGATTTCTTCTTCGCCGGTTGGGATTACGGCATGCGCGTGGGGGGTGACCTGACGCCGCAAACGTTGCAACCGCTGGGCATCAATGTCTACGAGCTGACCGAGTCCTGCGCGTTCGTGATGAAGCGTCCGCCGGCCAGTCTGGAAGACACCTACAACGACCTGCGCAACCTCGGCAAAATCTTTGACGTGCAGGATCGCGCCAACGACTTGATCGCCCAGATGCAGGCGCAAGTCGCCCAAGTGCGCAAGGACCTGCCGGCAGATAAACCTCGCGTCTTCCTCTATGACAGCGGTGAAGACCGCGCCATGACCTCCGGCCGCCTCGGTATGCCGCAAGCGCTGATCGACGCCGCTGGCGGGCGTAATATTCTGGATGACGTCGAAGCGAGTTGGACCCGGGTCAACTGGGAGAACGTGGTCGAGCGTAATCCGCAGGTGATCGTGATCGTCGACTACGGCGAAGTCACCGCCGAACAGAAAGAGCAATTTCTGCTCAACAACAAGGCGCTGCAATCGGTGGATGCGATCAAGAACCAGCGCTTCATCGTGATTCCGTATGTGCAGGCCACGCCGGGTATCGACAACGTGCTGGCAGTTGAAACCCTGGCCAAGGGTTTCCACGGCGAATGATCAATCGTCGCTACGCCTTGTTGCTGATTGCCCTCGGTGCGCTGTTGCTGGTGTCGTGCGTGGTGTCGCTGGGCTTCGGTCCGGCGCGGGTGCCGGTGGATGTGGTGTGGCGGATTGTGTTGCACAAGATTTTCGGTTTCGGCGTGCCGGACTGGGCCGCCGGGCAGGAACACATCGTCTGGCTGATTCGTGTGCCGCGCATGCTATTGGGTGCGTTGGTGGGCGCCGGGCTCGCGCTGATCGGTGCGGTGCTGCAAGCGGTGACGCGCAACCCGCTGGCCGACCCGCATTTGCTCGGGGTCACCTCAGGCGCCACCCTAGGCGCGGTAATCGTAGTGCTGCATGTGGGTGAAATCGTCGGCTTGCTGACCTTGCCGATCGCGGCGTTTATCGGCGCGATGCTGAGCATGTTGATCGTGCTGATCATCGCCAACCGCAACGGACGGCTGGACAGTGATCGGCTGCTGCTGTGCGGCGTGGCGGTGTCCTTCGTGATGATGGCGATCGCCAATCTGCTGCTGTTTCTCGGCGATCACCGCGCGAGTTCGGCGGTGATGTTCTGGATGCTCGGTGGGCTCGGGTTGGCGCGTTGGGAGTTGCTGGCCGTGCCGGCGGCCAGCGTGTTGCTAGGGTTGGTGTTGTTGCTGGGAATGGCTCGACCGTTGAACGCGTTGATGGCAGGTGAACAGACAGCGGTGACCCTCGGGCTCAATGCGCGCACCGTGCGATTGCGGGTGTTTTTGATTGCCTCGCTAATGACTGGGGTGCTGGTGTCGATCAGCGGATCTATCGGGTTTGTCGGGCTGATGGTGCCGCACATTGCGCGGCGGTTGGTCGGGGCGGAGCATCGGCGTTTGCTGCCGGTGTGCGTGTTGTTGGGCAGTGTTTTCCTGGTGTGGGTGGATGTCGCGGCACGCACCCTGATCACCCCCGAGGACTTGCCTATTGGCGTGGCCACAGCGGCGATTGGTGGATTGTTTTTTATCGGGCTGATGCGTAAACGCTGACACCAGGCGTCGACGGCCGCGACTTCACATCGAAATTACAGCTCATCCCGAGTGGGTCTATCGAATACATCGGGCACCTGTTGCCGTGTGATCTTCCAGTCTTGTCCAAGTCGCCCCGGCTGGTTCCAGTCCGCTGCCGTCTTCAGCACTTTCAGCACGCTGACATTTGCCAATCTGTACACAAAGTCTTCGGATGAAAGCAACTGCCCCGTGAGTAAAAACCGTGCTTCTTCCTGGGTGTGAGCAGGTACGTATTTGAGCAGTGCCCCATGTCGCGTCGAGTAGTAGAACGCCTCGATATTAAATCCTTTGGCCGTCAAGACATGGGTGTACGCATACACCGACCCTGCGGTGGCATAGTTCACCTCTTGCGGGACGGCGGGGATGGTGGTCGACCGGGAGAGTTCGTAGCCAGCTGTCAGTGCGTATCCGTCTGGAAACAGCGGCGCTTTATTCCTGGGGGTGGTCGATGGATCACTCGCGGTGCGGAAGATTCGATTGTGCGCCTTATAGGAGGAAGGCGAATCCACCACCGGCTCCAGGCCGACGTAAGAATGGGTCGTGGGTTTGCTCAGCACCGCACTGGCCAGCGACACGGACTGCCCACCGACACGCGCTGCGCGAAGCTGGGTATGGCGAGCCGCATCGTCGGGATGGTGGAACACCGGCCCCAAGGGGAATACGGGTTTGTTTGCCCATAGCTCCTCGTCGGAAACAGCAGGCATCCGGGGCGACCAGTCCTGGCCCACTGTGCCCGGACAGGACCAGTAGGGACTGGTCACCAGAACTTCCAGTTGCCCGAATGCCGTCATGTTTCGAATGTAACCGGTCAGGCTGAATCGGCCCTGACTGATACCGTTCCAGTCATGCTGCGCCTGCGCAGGCGTTGCAAACGGATTGTCCTTGAGCTCGACCTGACCAAACTTGTCCAGCGTATTGGCCGGATCGAAGGCGTGGAGTTTGAAACGTAGCAAGGCACCGTCGGCGCAGGAGAAATAAATCGGCTGGTAGCCATGGTTGGTGCGGACAACGGCACGCGCCAGGCTCACGTCGATGGGTGAAAAGAAGTGCCGGTAATCATCGTCCGTCAAACCCGACGGCGCTTTGGTGGCGCACAGGAAAATCCCACTGGTGACGTAGCGATAAGGCAATGTGTCGGGAAAGACACGTCCATAAGAAAACGATGAATTCAGCGCCTCGATGGGCAGTGTTGCCACGTAGTACCCATTGCGAGAATGCATGAGCAGGAATCCGAAACTCAGTGCCGCACGACTGCCGGCCTGCTCATGAGCGAAACGCGCGGCATCCTGCTCTCGAATGTGCACCGGGCTGTAAGCCGGCTCCGACACAGCATTCCTGGCAGCGTTCGTACGAATCGACCTGGTAAATGGCACAAACTCTGTCACCGCACGGGCGCGCCCCCACAGTCGGCTGCCCAAGACGACTTGCAGATAACCGGACTTCGCCAGTTTTTTTACCCAGTCTGTCGGTGACAAAAGGCCCTGATAGATCTGGTCCTTGATCCACGCAGCATCCAGGTCACGACCCGGCTTACCCGATGCACTCAATGCTACGGCCAGGTCGGCGCGGATTCGCTCCCACACCCCGACCCGATAACGAATGATCGATCCGTCAGGCGCAAACAGGTACTCATCGAGCGGTTGTTCCTTACGGGTGAATGCCGTGTAAACCACATCGACAGACAGCATATTGAGGTAGAGCTCTTTATCAACCGTCGACAATACGACGGGTAACGCTCGCGGCCCCCGAGAGCGATAGCGCGCAACGATATTGCAACCCGCCGGAAACTGGCCGGTGGTCACCGCTTCATCCGGGAAAATCCACTTGATGTCGAAGTCTTCCTGGGGAATATCGACCGGATCGGTCGCTACAAAAAATCCGTCAGTGCGTTTCAGGATCAGGCCGCCAAATGCCCTTGCGTTGCCCTCGGGCACTTGCGAGCGCGCATGCACGGCGGCGTCATCGGCCGTAGGGAAGACTGGGCCAAGCGCACGACGCTCCAGGTACACGCTTGGCGTCCAATAGGTGTCGACCAGCCCTTTCCTGTCCCAGCACAGACTGGTGCGCATCACCTGCAATACACCGCTGTTGGCGACCACCCTGACAAAATCGGTCGTGGTCAGCTTTCCACTGGCCAGGTTTTTCTGAATCACGTCCAGGCCCATGTTCGGGACGTCGTTGTCGAACAGCCTGGTGCCCTTGCGAGCGACATACCTCAGAAGGGCTCCGTCCTGAGTCGCAACATAAAGTGGAATGCTTGCGTTCGTTTCGATGACTGGACGTCTTTTTGAGTTGTAAACAACGACCCAGAGATCTCTGGGTACGATGAAGTGTTGCGCCAACCAGCGTCTGGGCGCGTCCCGTGCATGCTTGACCCTTTGACGCGAATAGAAATAGGAGTGGGGGATGAATGACTCGGGATAGAGATGTTCCCTGGTCGTTGGGGAAATGCCGAACAGGCTGCGCAACGAGTAAAGCTTGTCTCTCACCCCGCTGACCGGGACCAACTCGGAGGCGATGTACTCTTGCTTGCCCTTTTGTTTGAGGATGAACCCGAACCAGGTCTGTTCCTCGTCATGTTGTCCCGTGTCCCTGGAATAACGATCGAGTGCCGCTTCATCGGCTGATTTGAAAACCGCACCAAACGACACCCGCTCCGGCACGCTCCGCTCCCAGGGGCCAGGGACGATTTCTGCGGTGACTTTTCCTCGAGGCCGCCAGCGACCGTTGCTGACGATGACCTGCAAATCGCCGGCAGCCGCCGCCTCAACAACGAGTTGCTCCGGTTTGACGGTACCCTTTTCAAGATCCAGGGCAAGCTTGCCGGGTGCCTCTGCGGTGCCTATCTGTTTTAGACGCGTCAACCAGCGCGAGCTGTCGGCTGTGAAGCCGATCAAACTGTCCTCGGATCCCGACAGATAGGCCGGCAGGTTGCTTGCGAGGATGTTGCGCAACTCCTTGACGCTGAACATCAACAGACTCGTCGCAGCATCATCGATGGACCACTCCAGATCCGCTACCTTGCGCGCGTCTAGCGTCGAAAGCGCAGGGTGAGAATAAAACCGACTGTGCAAGACATGATTGTCGGGAACCCTATCGTGATGCGTGCTGGAGCTGTTCGATTGCTCGGACGGTTCGGTAATGAAAAATCGTTGATCGTTGCGCTGAAGGATGTAGCCGTAATACTCGCGGTCGCGGCGCCGACCTACCCGCTCATGGGCATAACGTGCGGCATCGTCCGCCGAAAGAAATGCCCTGTCCAGTACAGTCAGTGCTGGTACCGACCTTATCGAGGCGGGTGATTGTGGTTGTTCATCCATGAAGTAGAACTCCGTCAAGTCATCAGTAATGACCCACTCTCGCACCGAACAATATTCCGCAGGCGGTACATAGTTACTACTTCCCGCGCTCGGCACCACTTGAGCGCACCGCCATGCCCGCCTGCGTTTTTTGTGCCCGCTCACGGTGCAGCAAGTTCACCCGCCGTGCTTTCTCCACCCTCAGGCAAAGCACTTCGGGTCTTAGGCACAGCCCTTGCTAAAGACCCTTCAGTAGTCCGCATCTGCCAACCAAGAAAATTCATAAGTTCATGGAGATCGCACAATGAAGCGTCGCAGCTTGATCAAGGCTTTCACACTTTCGGCAAGCATTGCCGCGATGGGCATGACCTGGAGCCTCCAGGCCGCCGAGACCATCAAGGTCGGTATTCTGCACTCGTTGTCCGGCACCATGGCGATCTCCGAAACGTCGCTCAAAGACATGGCGCTGATGACCATCGACGAGATCAACGCCAAGGGTGGCGTGAACGGCAAGATGCTGGAGCCGGTGGTCGTGGACCCGGCGTCGAACTGGCCGCTGTTCGCTGAAAAAGGTCGTCAGTTGCTGACTCAGGACAAGGTGGCCGTGGTCTTCGGTTGCTGGACGTCGGTGTCGCGTAAATCGGTGTTGCCGGTGTTCGAAGAACTCAACGGCCTGCTGTTCTATCCGGTGCAATACGAAGGCGAAGAGATGTCGCCGAACGTGTTCTACACAGGTGCTGCGCCAAACCAGCAGGCGATCCCGGCGGTGGAATACCTGATGAGTGAAGAAGGCGGCAGCGCCAGGCGTTACTTCCTGTTGGGCACCGACTACGTCTACCCGCGCACCACCAACAAAATCCTGCGCTCGTTCCTGCACTCCAAAGGTGTGGCGGACAAGGACATCGAAGAGGTCTACACCCCGTTCGGCCACAGCGATTACCAAACCATCGTGGCCAACATCAAAAAATTCTCGGCCGGTGGCAAGACGGCCGTCATCTCGACTGTCAACGGCGACTCCAATGTGCCGTTCTATAAAGAATTGGCCAACCAGGGCTTGAAAGCCACTGACGTTCCGGTCGTGGCGTTCTCGGTGGGTGAAGAAGAACTGCGCGGCATCGACACCAAACCGCTGGTGGGCAACCTCGCGGCATGGAACTACTTTGAATCGGTCGAGAATCCGGCGAACAAGAAATTCGTCGCCGACTGGAAAGCCTACGCCAAGAAACACAACTTGCCGGGCGCCGACAAAGCGGTGACCAACGACCCGATGGAAGCCACGTACGTGGGCATCCACATGTGGGCGCAAGCGGCTGAAAAAGCCAAGTCCACTGACGTCGACAAAGTCCGCGAAGCCCTCGCGGGCCAGACCTTTGCCGCGCCGTCCGGGTACACCCTGACCATGGACAAGACCAACCACCACCTGCACAAGCCAGTGATGATCGGCGAGATCCAGGCGGACGGTCAGTTCAATGTGGTGTGGCAGACCGAAGGGCCGATCCGTGCCGAGCCGTGGAGCCCGTTTATCTCGGGTAACGACAAGAAGCCGGATTATGCGGTGAAGAGCAACTAAGCCATTGGATGTCGGGGCCGGGTATGGAGCTCGGGCCCGACACAAATCCCTGTGGGAGCGAGCTTGCTCGCGAAGACGGCGGCACATCCAACATTAATGTGACTGACACACCGCATTCGCGAGCAAGCCCGCTCCCACATTTAGTCCGCGCAAGGCCATACATATGCCCACCGCCCTTTACCGCTTCTTCCTGGTCATCGCATTGCTTTTACCGATGGCTGCTTTTGCCAGCGACGCCGAAGACTTCGTCGCGGCCAATCCCGTGCAGCAAGCCAAGCTTCTGGACGCCTGGGCCGCGCAGCCCGATCCGGCCCGTATCGAGCTGATCAACGCCCTGCAGCAAGGCGAGTTGACCGTCGACGGCCAACCGAAAACCCTGCGCCTGAACAACCGCCTGCGGGGTCTGATCGACACCGCACTGGCCAGCCACCAATTGCTCGCCACCGACGCCAACATCCGTCTGGCCGCCGCGCAGCAATTGCAGAAAAGCGCCAAACCGGCGCAGTTGAAATTTCTCGACCAGCAACTGGCTGGCGAAAAAGATGAAAGCGTCCACTCCGCACTGAGTTTAGCCTTGGCCAATCTGCAACTGGTCGACGCCGATCCGGCCGTGCGCCTTGCTGCTGTGCGTCTGCTCGGTGAAACCGGCGACCCACTGGCTCGCACCCGCCTCGAAAGCCTGCTGCAACCCGGTGTCGAAGCCGACGCCGGCGTACGCACCGCTGCCGAAACCAGCCTCGCTCAGGTCAAACGCAAACTGCTGATCGGCGAGATCCTCGGTCAAGCCTTCAGCGGCATGTCCCTCGGTTCAATCCTGCTGCTCGCAGCGCTCGGTCTGGCGATCACCTTCGGCCTGCTCGGCGTGATCAACATGGCGCATGGCGAGATGCTGATGCTCGGCGCGTACTCGACGTACGTGGTGCAGCTGATGTTCCAGCGCTTCGCCCCGCAAGCCATCGAGTTCTATCCGCTGATCGCGTTGCCGGTGGCGTTTTTCGTCACCGCCGCCATCGGCATGGCGCTGGAACGCACGGTGATTCGTCACCTCTACGGCCGCCCGCTGGAAACCCTGCTCGCGACGTGGGGCATCAGTCTCATGCTGATCCAGCTTGTCCGATTGATGTTCGGTGCGCAGAACGTTGAAGTGGCCAACCCGGCGTGGTTGTCGGGCGGGATTCAAGTGCTGCCGAATCTGGTGCTGCCGTACAACCGCATCGTGATCATCGCCTTCGCGCTGTTTGTGGTGGTGCTGACCTGGCTGCTGCTGAACAAGACTCGCCTCGGTTTGAACGTGCGCGCCGTCACCCAGAACCGCAACATGGCCGCCTGCTGTGGCGTGCCGACCGGACGCGTGGACATGCTCGCCTTCGGCCTCGGCTCAGGCATCGCTGGCCTTGGTGGCGTGGCCCTCAGTCAGATCGGCAACGTCGGCCCGGACCTCGGTCAGAGCTACATCATCGACTCGTTCCTGGTGGTGGTGCTCGGTGGCGTCGGCCAACTGGCCGGCAGTGTGCTGGCTGCCTTTGGCCTGGGCATCGCCAACAAAATTCTCGAACCGCAGATCGGTGCCGTACTCGGCAAGATCCTGATCCTCGCGCTGATCATTCTGTTCATCCAGAAACGTCCGCAAGGCCTCTTCGCACTGAAAGGACGGGTGATCGACTGATGAACCAGCCCCTGCTCGTTACCGCAACACAAAAAGCCGGACCCAAGGTCACGATTGCCGTTGGCGCAGTGATCCTCGTTCTGCTGCTGGCATTGCCGTTGCTGTCGTTGTTGTCACCGGACAGCACGTTGCACGTCTCAGCGTACACCCTGACGCTGGTGGGCAAGATTCTTTGCTACGCGATTGTCGCGCTGGCCCTCGATCTGGTCTGGGGATACGCCGGTCTGTTGTCCCTTGGTCACGGTTTGTTCTTTGCCCTCGGCGGTTATGCGATGGGCATGTACCTGATGCGCCAAGCCTCGGGCGATGGCTTGCCGGCATTCATGACCTTTCTGTCGTGGACCGAATTACCGTGGTACTGGACCGGCACCAGCAGCTTCCTCTGGTCGATGTGTCTGGTGGTGTTGGCGCCGGGGTTGCTGGCACTGGTGTTCGGCTTCTTCGCCTTCCGCTCGCGGATCAAGGGCGTGTATTTCTCGATCATGACCCAGGCCCTGACCTTCGCCGGGATGTTGCTGTTCTTCCGCAACGAAACCGGGTTTGGCGGCAACAACGGCTTCACCAACTTCCGCACCATTCTCGGGTTTGGCATCACCGAACCGGGCACTCGCGCGGTGTTGTTTTTTGCCACCGTGGTGTTGCTGGTGGCAAGCCTGTTCATCGGCTGGCGGCTGGCGCAAAGCAAGTTCGGCCGGGTGCTGACCGCCCTGCGGGATGCGGAAAACCGCCTGATGTTCTGCGGTTACGACCCACGCGGTTTCAAGCTGTTTGTCTGGGTGCTGAGCGCGGTGTTGTGCGGTCTGGCCGGTGCGCTGTACGTGCCGCAAGTCGGGATCATCAACCCGAGTGAAATGTCACCGACCAACTCCATTGAAGCTGCGGTCTGGGTGGCGCTGGGTGGTCGCGGCACGCTGATCGGTCCGTTGCTCGGTGCCGGCGTGGTCAACGGCATGAAGAGCTGGTTTACCGTGGCTTTCCCGGAGTACTGGCTGTTCTTCCTCGGCGCGTTGTTCATCGTCGTGACCTTGTACCTGCCCAAAGGCGCGATTGGTCTGCTGAAAAAAAGGGGTGAACAATGAGAGTGACAGCAACGGCTGAATTCATGCTTGAACCGGCGTTTTTTCCACCACTGGAACCCAACAGAGACGCAGGCAGCAGCCGTGACGCCATCGGCCTCGGCCACCGCGTCGGCCCCGGCCTGAACACTCGCCATGGCACGATCCTGACCCTGGAAGACATCAGCGTCAGCTTCGATGGCTTCAAGGCGCTGAACGATCTGAACCTGTACATCGGCGTCGGCGAATTGCGCTGCATCATCGGCCCCAACGGCGCGGGCAAGACCACGCTGATGGACGTGATCACCGGCAAGACCCGGCCCAGTCACGGCAAGGCCTGGTTCGGTGAAACCCTCGACCTGACGCAGATGAGCGAAGTGCAAATCGCCCAGGCCGGCATCGGTCGCAAGTTCCAGAAGCCGACGGTGTTCGAAGCCTTGAGCGTTTTTGAAAATCTGGAGCTGGCGCAGAAAACCGACAAATCGGTGTGGGCCAGCCTGCGGGCGCGCCTCAGTGGCGAGCAGAAAGATCGCATCAGCGAGGTGCTGGACACCATTCGCCTGACCACGTCGGTCAATCGCCCCGCGGGGTTGTTGTCCCACGGTCAGAAGCAGTTTCTGGAAATCGGCATGTTGCTGATGCAGGACCCGCAACTCTTGTTGCTCGACGAGCCGGTGGCGGGCATGACCGACGCCGAAACCGAATTCACCGCCGAACTGTTCAAGAGCCTGGCGGGCAAGCATTCGCTGATGGTGGTGGAACACGACATGGGCTTCGTCGGCTCCATCGCCGATCACGTCACCGTGTTGCACCAGGGCAGCGTGCTGGCCGAAGGGTCGCTGGAGCAGGTGCAGGACAACGAGCGTGTGATCGAGGTTTATCTCGGCCGCTAAGGCCAGTTGAGGACTGCTCTATGTGGGAGCGGGCTTGCTCGCGAAAGCGGTGTGTCAGTCAACTCATATGTTGAATGTGAGTCCGCCTTCGCGAGCAAGCCCGCTCCCACAGGGGACTGAGGAGAATTTGAACATGCTGCAAGTCGACAAGCTGCACCAGTATTACGGCGGTAGCCACATCCTGCGCGGCCTGACGTTCGAGGTGAAGGTCGGCGAAGTCACCTGCCTCCTCGGCCGTAACGGCGTCGGCAAGACCACCCTGCTCAAGTGCCTGATGGGTTTGCTGCCGGCAAAAGAAGGCGCGGTGAACTGGGAAGGTAAAACGATCACCGCGTTCAAGCCACACCAGCGGGTTCACGCCGGGATCGCTTACGTACCTCAGGGTCGGGAAATTTTCGGTCGACTGAGCGTGGAAGAAAACCTGCTAATGGGCCTGTCGAGATTTCCCGGCTCTGAAGCCAAGGAAGTCCCGGCGTTCATCTACGAGCTGTTCCCGGTGCTGCTGCAAATGAAACAGCGCCGCGGCGGCGACTTGTCCGGTGGCCAACAGCAGCAATTGGCGATCGGCCGAGCGTTGGCCAGCCGTCCACGCTTACTGATTCTCGACGAGCCCACCGAAGGCATCCAGCCATCGGTGATCAAGGAAATCGGCGCGGTGATAAAGAAGCTCGCAGCCCGTGGCGACATGGCAATTCTGCTGGTAGAGCAGTTCTACGATTTCGCCGCCGAACTGGCCGATCAGTACCTGGTGATGTCCCGGGGCGAAATCGTGCAACAGGGTCGCGGAGAAAATATGGAAGCCGAGGGTGTACGCGGCTTGGTTACGATATAAGGCTACGATCTAATCTGTAGCGTCCCGACGATAATTAGAAGCCATGAATTTACCTGTTCCCACTGCCCTGTTTACCCCGAGCTGGCACGCCGAGCTGGAACTCGGCTACGCCCGATTCGGCGACAGTACGCGCCCGATACAGCGCCGGCACAAAGGCCCGCTACGGGTGCAGAAGCACCTGTATGCCGAAGGGCCGGAGGTTTGCCAGCACATCATCGTGCACCCGCCGGGCGGGATTGCCGGGGGTGATCGGCTGGATATCTCGGCCAGTGTCGGCCGCGATGCCTGGGCGCAAATCACCAGCCCCGGCGCGGCCAAGTGGTATCGCGCGGCGGGGCCCGCTTATCAGAAGCTCGACTTGAAAGTAGCCGCCGGCGCGACACTGGAATGGTTGCCACAAGAGACGATTATCTTCAGCGACGCCCAGGCGGAGCTCAGCACCTCGATTGATCTGGAAGGCGATGCGCGGTTGTTTTACTGGGATGTGGTGGCGCTGGGTCGCCCGGCCAGCGGCGAGCGTTTCGACCTCGGGCATTTTCAGGCGCAGCTGGACATCCGTCGCGACGGCCAGTTGCTCTGGCATGAACGCCAGCGCATTGTCGGCGGTGATGGTTTGCTTGATTCGCCGATTGGGCTGGATGGGCAACCGGTGTTTGCGACGTTGTTGGTGACTGGGGAGATCAACAGTGAACTGCTGGAAACCTGTCGCTCGCTGCCTAATGACGTACGCGGGGATTTGACCCAGTTGCCAGGGCTGTTGGTGGCGCGATGCCTTGCCAGTGAAGCGCTGTTGGCCCGAGGCTGGTTGAATGATTTGTGGCGGTTACTGCGCCCGGCACTATTCGGCCGTGAAGCCGTCCCGCCGCGAATATGGGCCACCTGAACCAAGACATTAGATTTTCATTCTGCCAACAATGGATTCCAAACGATGGACCTGACCCCACGCGAAAAAGACAAGCTGCTGATCTTCACCGCTGGCCTCGTGGCCGAGCGGCGTTTGGCGCGCGGCGTCAAACTCAACTACCCGGAAGCCATGGCCTACATTTCCGCCGCGCTGCTTGAAGGCGCCCGTGACGGCCGGACCGTGGCTGAGTTGATGCACTTCGGCACCACCCTGCTCAGTCGCGAACAAGTGATGGAAGGCATCCCGGAAATGATTCCGGAGATCCAGGTCGAAGCGACATTTCCCGACGGCACCAAACTGGTCACCGTCCACCAACCGATCGCCTGAGGCCGCGCCATGACTTACCACATCCGCGATGCAGCGCATGCCGACTTGCCGGCGATCCGCGACATCTACAACGACGCCGTGCTCAACACCACGGCCATCTGGAACGAACAGGCCGTGGATTTGGGTAACCGCCAGGCCTGGTTCAGCGCCCGGCAATCCCAGGGCTACCCGATTCTGGTGATCGTCGACGGCGACAACACGGTGCTGGGCTACGCTTCATTCGGTGACTGGCGGCCGTTCGACGGGTTCCGCCATACCGTCGAGCACTCGGTTTACGTGCGCAGCGACCAGCGTGGCAATGGTCTCGGCCCGCAATTGATGACCGCGTTGATCGAGCGCGCCAAAGGCTGCGACAAACATGTGATGGTCGCCGCCATCGAAAGCGGTAACGCCGCTTCTATTCGCCTGCATGAACGAGCCGGTTTCGTGACGACCGGCCAGATGCCCCAGGTGGGCACCAAGTTCGGTCGCTGGCTGGACCTGACCTTTATGCAACTGACCCTTAATCCTGGCGCGGAACCGCCGACCGCCAACAAGGAGTAATTGCCCATGAACGCCGCCCAACTGCGCCGCGTCAATGTTGAAAGCTTTGCGCACTATCGTCAGGGTTTGATTGATCTGCTGCTCGACGCCGTCGGCTATGGCGCCAGCGTCGGGTTCATGGCCAATCTGGACGCTACCCAGGCCCGAGCCTATTTCGATGATGTCCAGGAGAACCTGAACAAGGGCAACGTGCTGCTGTGGGTGGTGGTCAAGGACGAGCAAGTGCAGGCCAGCGTGCAACTGACCCTGTGCCAGAAAGCCAATGGCCTGAACCGCGCCGAAGTGCAAAAACTGCTGGTGCGTGAACATGCTCGTCGCCGAGGTTTGGGCCAACAGTTGATGAGCGCTCTGGAACAGGCCGCCCTCCAGCACAAGCGCGGCATGCTCTACCTCGACACCGAGGCCGGCTCTCCCGCCGAAGACTTCTACAAGGCGCTGGGTTACACCCGCGCAGGTGAACTTCCCGACTATGCCTGCGACCCGAGCGGCCGCTACAAGCCGACCGCCCTCTACTACAAGATTCTCCAAGGAGCTCATTGATGATTCCGGGTGAATACCAGATCCAGCCCGGCGACATCGAACTCAACGTTGGCCGCCGCACCCTCAGCCTGAAAGTGGCCAACAGCGGCGACCGCCCGATCCAGGTCGGCTCGCATTACCACTTCTTCGAAACCAACGATGCGCTGAGGTTCGACCGCACCGCTAGCCGCGGCATGCGCCTGAACATCCCCGCCGGCACCGCCGTGCGCTTCGAGCCGGGACAGAGTCGCGAGGTCGAGTTGGTAGACCTGGCCGGGCATCGCCGGGTGTTCGGGTTTGCCGGCAGGATCATGGGCGACCTGTAAGTAATGCAGTGCCGGCTCTGGCCCCATCGCGAGCTATGCGAGCGGTCTCAAATTCAATTGAATCTCAAGGCGAACGAATGAAGATTTCCCGTCAGGCCTACGCCGACATGTTCGGCCCCACCGTCGGTGACAAGGTCCGCCTGGCCGACACCGAGCTGTGGATCGAGGTCGAGAAAGACTTCACCACCTACGGCGAAGAAGTGAAATTCGGCGGCGGTAAAGTCATCCGCGATGGCCAGGGTCAAAGCCAATTACTCGCCGCAGAGGTCGTTGATACGCTGATCACCAACGCGTTGATCATCGACCATTGGGGTATCGTCAAAGCCGACGTCGGCCTCAAGGACGGGCGCATCGCCGCCATCGGCAAGGCCGGCAACCCGGACATCCAGCCGAACGTCACCATTGCCATCGGCGCCAGCACCGAAGTGATCGCCGGTGAAGGCATGATCCTCACCGCGGGCGGCATCGACACGCACATCCATTTCATCTGCCCGCAGCAGATCGAGGAAGCATTGATGAGCGGCGTCACCACCATGATCGGCGGCGGTACCGGCCCGGCCACCGGGACCAACGCCACCACCTGCACGTCCGGGCCGTGGCACCTGGCGCGGATGCTTCAGGCGGCTGATGCATTCCCGATGAACATCGGCCTCACCGGCAAGGGCAATGCCAGCCTGCCAGAGCCGCTGATCGAGCAGGTCAAGGCCGGCGCCATCGGCCTCAAGTTGCACGAAGACTGGGGCACTACCCCGGCCAGCATCGACAACTGCCTGAACGTCGCCGACCAGTACGATGTACAAGTGGCGATCCACACCGACACCCTCAACGAATCGGGCTTCGTCGAAACCACCCTCGCCGCCTTCAAGGGCCGCACCATCCACACCTATCACACCGAAGGTGCGGGCGGCGGGCATGCCCCGGATATCATCAAGGCCTGCGGCTTTGCCAACGTGCTGCCGAGTTCCACCAACCCGACCCGGCCGTTCACCCGCAACACCATCGACGAACACCTCGACATGCTGATGGTCTGCCATCACCTGGACCCAAGCATTGCCGAAGACGTAGCCTTCGCCGAAAGCCGCATCCGCCGCGAAACCATCGCCGCCGAAGACATCCTCCACGACCTCGGGGCGTTCTCGATGATCAGCTCCGACAGCCAGGCCATGGGCCGCGTTGGCGAAGTCATCACCCGCACCTGGCAGACCGCCGACAAGATGAAAAAACAGCGCGGCGCACTACCCGGCGACGGTGAAGGCAACGACAACTTCCGCGCCAAACGCTACATCGCCAAGTACACGATCAACCCCGCAATCACCCACGGCATCAGCCATGAAGTGGGCTCGGTCGAAGTCGGTAAATGGGCCGACCTGGTGCTCTGGCGCCCGGCGTTTTTCGGAGTTAAACCGACGCTGATCCTCAAGGGCGGCGCCATCGCGGCCAGCCTGATGGGCGACGCCAACGCGTCGATTCCGACCCCGCAACCGGTGCATTACCGTCCGATGTTTGCCAGCTACGGTGGTTCGTTGCATGCCACCAGCCTGACCTTCATCAGCCAGGCGGCGCAGGAGGCCGGGCTTCCCGAAGCCCTGGGTTTGAAGAAGAAAATCGCCGTGGTCAAAGGTTGCCGCGAGGTGCAGAAAACCGACCTGATCCACAACGATTACCTACCGAACATCGACGTCGACCCACAGACTTATCAGGTCAAGGCCGATGGGGTTTTACTGTGGTGTGAACCTGCTGAAACCTTGCCGATGGCGCAGCGTTATTTCCTGTTCTGAAACAGCGCCACGCAAAACAAAGCCCCGAGTGCGTAACTCTGCACTCGGGGCTTTTTTGCCTCTTCTCACTGTGCTCGATGCGAAACCCGACGGTTGCGCATCATGGCCAAAACGGTCAGTCATCAGTTTTGCGGGGCGACCGAAAAGGGCACTTCAACCCGTTACAATTTCGCCCGATCCATGGCTTCCTGGGTCAGTTGCAAAAGCAAGGCTTCCTTCTGCGCTTTAATTTCTGCCAGGGCCTGGTCATAAGCCTCTTCAGACATGACCTCGCCCGGAGCGAAAGCGCTTTCCGGCTTCCCGAGTTCGGCGGCCAGGACACGGATTTTTTCTTTCAAACCAGCCTTTTCCTCCAGAGTCTGGCCGGTGCTGGCGGCTCTCTCATCCAGGGCCTCCTTGAAGTCGACTGTTGCAACTTCCTTGCGGTCCAGCACTCTGAAACGCGCCCGGTTCGAACGCTTGACGAAGGATTCCCAGAACGGTTGCCCGGCAATCGAATCACGCAGCAAAGTGCCCTCTTCCAGCGCCAGAACCCTTTGGTACGCGTCTTCGATCATTTCAGTGGTGACGCCTGCAATGTTGCGAAACTGCATGCCGCGCGCCTGCCATGGAAGATCCAGCCGTTCTGCCAAATCGGTCATGAACGCCAGGTGAACCTCGACTTCGTCGATCGAGCCGGTGACATTGCCCTCGTCGTCCAGCTTGCGGAACCGCTCACCCGCTGCCTGGCGGGCGACGATATGATTCTCGGCAATACTTTCGAGTTCATCCAGCCGTGATTTGCCCTTCGCCAGCTCCACCAACCCGGCTTCAATCAAACCGACGTTGCCAAGCTCTAACGCTTCTTGAGCCAATACTTTCATCCCCATGACGTTGAACAGCTGAGTCGCACCGTCAACGCATTCGCTGCGCGCATTGGCCTCCTTGAACAATTGCTCGCGCAACGGAGCATCTTTGTTCATGGCGTCGAGCATGCGCCAGACCTTGGCCGTCAGATCGGCCCGATAGGCCCTGCTGGCCTTGAAGTCGGCTGACAGTGTCAGGGCCTGGATTTCTTCAAAGAAATCCTTCGAGTTGAATTCATCCTCCACCTCGTCCCACACCTGTTGCTTTTCCAGCCACTGACCCCGGGTCAAGCCCTCACCCCACTGGATATTGCTGCGCGCACCCAGGGGCGGATACGGACGTTCAGGGTCCATGCCCGCCGACCGGATATAGTCTTTGAGAAGGTTCAGATTGGCTTCTGACATCCAGGCAGGCTCGCGGCTGAGCCACGTACGCCCCAATAGCTCGGCCTGCCAGGTGCCGGGGGTGACCTGCGGAATGTTGCTCAGCGGGTTGTTGCGAAGGTCCAGAAAAAAATGACGATACCGATTACGAGCGAAAAGCCCCGGCGGCCAGCCAGTCGCTCCGGTGCTGGACAAATCCAGAGTATGCAAATCAGCCATGCGACTGACGTGCGGCAGCATCCCCAAGGGGTTATTCCCCAAGCGTAACGAGACCAGGCGCGTACTTTTTTTGAGCATTTGCTGATCGGCGTCGTTAAGCACTATCTGGTTGCTTGTCAGATCCAGGTCTGTGAGGTGCGGCATCTCGGCGATGCTCGGGGGCACCCTGGTCAGATTGTTTTTGGCCACGTCCAGTACGCGGAGTTTACGAAATTGCTGAAAAAACGGTTGCTCGATGTTCGACAAGCCTGAATTGCGCAACCACAGGCGCGTAACGTGATCGAAATTGGCCTCCAGCGTCGGCATACCATCAATGTGCGCCCGCATATTGAAGTCGCTCAGGTCCAACGTCTGGCCCATCACGCCCCCATGCGCATCCACGTGTCTTGGACCGGTACGTTGCCAGCACTGCCTGATCTTTCTGGCAAGAATTTCCCTGGCATTCCTCTCGGCCACACCACTGAGGCCGTAACGAAAGCCCCGGGTCGGTCCGTTTACCCAACGGTTCAGGGTAGACACCATCTGGTCGAACTCTATTTCCAGGGCCTGGATCTGCGCGCCAAGCGACGTGCCTCGCTGGCTCAAGGCCTGGATAAAGGTTTCAAGCTCAGGATCAGTGAGGGTTGGATAAAGGCTGCGCACCCGATGCCGTGCCGTCGCCTCCCTTGCTGTGCGTTGATAGCCGTCCATGCCTCCCAACAACTTCATGCTCTGTGGGTCGTAGGCCGGTTTGCGAACCGGATGCTCAAGCAACGTCGATTCAAACTGATCGCGACCCAACGGGGAACGCTGTACTTCAAATTTCAGCCGTTCAGCTTCGTGCACGCCATAGCCCAATGCGTTGCGCTGGGCATCGGGCAGTGCTTGCAAGATTGACGGGTAGAACTCATCCGGGCCGTGCAAAGGCTGATCATGGGCATCGCGCACCTGATAGCGCCCGTCCTCTTCGAGAATCAACACTCTGAGAATCGACGCATTTTGCGGCCCGACACTGGCGTGCAGTTTGCCGGCGAATCCCAATTCACGAACTTCGATCCGCACATCGGCGGACCATCCCGGCAAACCGCTCAGCGAAACCAGTTCGAGTCTGCGGGTGTCGGCACCGGCCAGTTCCTCAAGGAAGAGACCCTCATAGGCGCGGTTCACGCGCACACGGTCTCGCAGCTGTCGGGCATTTTGGCGCAAGCGCAGCGAGACACTTTGCTTTTCGCTCAGGTGCTGCAGGTCTGTCGGTTCGGCATGCTCCAGCAGCTCCTCGGCAACGCTGGCCGGCAACTCGGGAACGTCATTGCGCAGTCGTTGCACACGAGGATCGCTGGACACATCACGGCCCTTATAAAGGCCCTCGAACACGGCTTTTTTATGTTTCCCCGCTTGCGTGACCATCTGTTTGCGCAGCGCATCAATACGCTCGGGTGTGCCACGCCCTACCTGATCGCCAAGCAGGTGGCGAACCTCGGTTTCGTCCAGCGACTCAATCACCCGCTCGGGCAGCTTGCCCGCCGCGAGTTCCGAGCGACTGACCTTGATCGTCATCGGCTCAGACGCCGTTGCGTTACCGTGTTTGAACGATGCCCCCGAGCGATCCGCAGCCTCGAATACTTCCAACGCCCGGTTCTCGGGCCAGTGCGGCAGTTCAACCATGACCTCTGGCACAAAGCCGACCAGCGCGTCTGGAATCTCGTTGGCCTCGATGTGCTGAGCAAATCCCTCCGCATCCGCGTAGGTGTTGAAACGGGTGAGGGTATCGCGCAACAACGCTGGCGGGCTCTCATGCTCGACGTGCAACCTGCGCAACAGACTTTCATCGACCCCGCTCACTCGCTGAATCCTGGCCAGCGTCTGGCCGGAGTACTTTTGCGTGTCGCTATTCATGCGCCGCATCAATCGACTTGCCTCCCACTCCAGCGGCCTTTCGGTCTCAACCTTCCAGGCACCGGCATTGTTGTGCTCCACCACCGGTTTATACGCCCTGGGACGCTTTGGATGTTCCAGTCGATGCTGCCCGGTCTGCGGGTCCTGGCTCACCTGGTAGTGCTTGTCCTCCAGCCGTAGCCACTGCTTGGCGCCGTGTTCATGCAGGCCGATTTCATTCGGTTTCGAATCGGCAGGCAGCGCCACCGAGTGTTCGTAAGGCCCGAGGTCGGGCTTCCACAAGCGGGTCTCGCCACCGGGCATCTCGACCGGTTTGAGGTTATCCACCAGCGCGCTGGGCTTTACCGCCGCCACGCCTTTGGGCAGTACATGACCAACGCTCATCAACGCCAATTGGGCAAAGTTGATCAACACGCCGTTAATGTGGGCGGCCGCTTCATCACGGTCACCTTTGCTCCAGTCTTCCAGCCCCTCAATCAGCTCGTCGGCGATCTGCGCCACCATCACCCCCAACAGCACTTCACCGACGCCGGGGATCAGCATCCCGACAAAGTTGAACACGTTCCAACCGATGTCCAGGTAGCTGGACAGGCGCTTCCAGCGGGTGGTGTCGTCTTCATCCCCGGTCGGTACCGCTATCACGCGCGCATCGGCGATGGCTTTGTCGCGCTTGTCGACATACAGCCATTGCCACAGATCACCGGCAATCAGGTTGGTGATGGGCTCGGCGGTGGGGTTCTCGACCGCGGTTTCCCGCCACCAGGGGCCCATGTCCAACGGTTCGCGCTGCTGCCAGACAATACGCGTCAGCCGTTCGTTGACCCGGGCGAAGAATCGGCCCTTGTCCTTTTGCCTCACGAAACGACTGAAAAACGCCTGATACTCCCGATCGCGCAATTGGCTGAGCAGTTCTTTCATGAAGTCGGCGAGGGACTTGTATTCTTTGATCGGGTGCAGCGGGTCGTCCGGCACATAAGCAATCACCGGCCCATCCAGATGGCTTTGCTGATAAATGTCTTCACGACGCATCATGTCCTCTTGGACACCGGAAGGACCGTTGGCCAGGAACGACTGCAGCAGTTTGAACTTGTCGTATTCACTGCCCGGCAGTACCGGCACACGGTGCGACCAGTTGCTCCAGAACTTCAGAGCGTCAGGCGTCAATGAGTCGATCAACGGCTTGAGCTTGCTCGGCCGAGTCACCGCACTGAACAACACGATACCGTGCAACGGGAAACCCATCAGTGTCAGTCGATGCTGGTGCAGCGGTTGATGATGGAAGGTGATATCGGGCTTGCTATCGCGAACCTGTTGAAGTTTGCCGTACGCGTACTCACTGATATCGTCTTTTAACATGGCCATCAGCGCATCCATATTGAACGCGCCTTTCTGCGCAGCCACCCCGTTCTTTTCCAATAAGCGCCTGGCGTCTGGATCGGCTGGCAACAGGATGCTTTTAATATGGGTCTGGTACTGCGCACCAATATCCAGGCGCCGGCAATACGTGGCGACTTTTGCGACCGTCATCGGTTTGAAAAGGGTCTGTTCACCGCGGAAGTTGTTGTAATACACCCCGGAACCGGTGCGGAAATAATCTTCCGCCGTTTCCGGCTCTTCAAAATTATGCAACGCCGCGTCCATCAAGGCGGACTCACGCAAATAACTGGCCCCTCTGTCGATCACCAGAAGGATCTTGTCCGGCACATATAATTTCAGCCTCAGCGTCCTGAGTATGTCGGTATCAATGTTGAACTTTGACCGGAAGTACGAGGACAGGAGGGGCAGGGCAAACGCCTGGATGTCCTGTTGCAGATCTTTCAGGGAGTCATCCACCAACGCTTGCAAACGCCAGCGTTCCTCGATCAGTTCATTGAGGTACTGCCGTCGCAGGCTCGACGTATTCAAGTACCAATTGGGCAATGTTGCGTTTGTGCCGTCCAGCGATAACAGACGGCTGATGGGCGCGTCGGTAATTGCGCGGGGCAATGCACCGATAATACGTTCGAAGTGAGGCCCCTTATTTTCAGCGGTAGTAACCAGCTTCCTTATAAGATGTTCCGTTCCATTTAATCCAGACATTACGTAACAACCAAAGATAACGATAGAAGCAATCAGCTTAGGCGGCACCCCCTAAAATAAAAGACTAAAAAACTGCTCAACCAGCGACAGGTCAATAGCGTGATCATTCAAAAATTAAAGAGTTGAACATACATAAATAACACCCTATGCCCAAATCTATGTGGCAAGCATTAAGAGCCGCTGGACAATCTTGATCCGCCGGAACCGCTGAAAGGCTGCACTTCGAGGTAAACCGGAGACTTTCGGCGCGTGCAGGCTGCGATCTTTTTGGGGGCTACTCGCCCACCAACCGCCCCAACCGCTGCTTGAGCATACGGTTCTCGGCCCGTAGTTGCTGAACCTCTTCCAGCAGGTCCAGCGCCAGGGCGACGCCTTCCCATTCCAGCTCCAGATCGTGCCGCAGCTTGGCGGCACGTTTGGCCAGCGCCAACTCATAATCGTTGAAACGCCAATCCTTGGGCTGGTTGCCCTGAGGTTCGAGGATGCCGTGTTCGACGATTTCGATCACGTAGACGTCCGACAGGTCGGTCGCCTCACAGAATTCTGCCATGTCCAGTTGAACGATCAGGGGGGGGCTCATGATGGGCTACTCCGTCTCTTGGATCAGAAGTTTTCTCTGGGGTTGAAAGCCGCTTTTTTCGCCAGTTCCTGCCACAACGCCTTGACCTCATCGTCCGAGGTTTTAGGCATCACGGCCTTGAGTTGTACAAACAGATAACCGCGATGGCCGGCCTTGTTCATCAAACCGTGGCCCTTGGCGCGCATGCGCTGGCCATTCTGGCTGCCGGCCGGAATCTTGAGGTTGATCTTGCCTGTCAGTGTAGGCACTGCCACCTCAGTACCTAATGCCAACTCCCACGGAGCCAACGGCAAGGTAATGATCAGGTTTTCGCCTTCGACGTCGAACTTGGGGTGCGGCGCAAAGCGAATGATCAAGAACAAGTCGCCATTGGCCCCGCCACCCGTGCCCGGTGCACCCTGGCCCTTGAGGCGGATGCGCTCGCCGTCGGTCACGCCGGCCGGGATCTTCACGTTCAGGCTTTTGCTGGTGTTGCTGACATGCTGGCCGGCCGCGTTGTACTGCGGCACCTGGAAGGTGACCTTCTTCGATTCGTTCGAAAGGGTTTCTTCCAGAAAAATCCCGAGTTCCATTTCCACGTCTTGCCCTCGACGCCCGGCGCTACGGCCCGACTGTCCACCCCCAAAACCAGGGCCACGGTTGCCGAAAACCGAACTGAAGAAGTCCGAAAAATCGCCTGTGTCCTGACCACCGCCGAAACCGCCTGCGCCACGACCCTGCCAACCCGGCGGGCCCTGGAACGGTTGGCCGTGCTGGCCGTATTTGCGCAAGTCGTCGTATTCGGCGCGCTTGTCGGCGCTTTTCAGCGCTTCATAGGCTTCCGAGGCGTCTTTGAATTTGGACTCGGCGTCCTTTTCCTTGCTGACGTCCGGGTGATACTTGCGCGCCAGCTTGCGATAGGCGGCCTTGATCGTCTTATCGTCCGCGGTCGGTTCCACACCGAGAATCTTGTAATAGTCTTTGAAGTCCATCTAAGGATCACCATCCGTTATCGATATCGCGCCACCACCGGCAGCATGCGCTTATTGGCAGCCGCCAGGTTGACCGATCTCAAGGTTGTGACCGGGCAGCGCATCAGAAGTTTATATCGGCAGCGGTGGGCGGTTCTTGCGACCGTCCGATGGCTGCCAGGCCCAATGCAGACAAGTTTGGGGCATCGGGGCATCTTATCAAGGCGCTAATCGCTGAGATTTAGCGGATAGTCGGCCTTCGAATCTGCGCCGCACTGACATACACTGCGCGGCCGTTTTTTAACCGGAACTCGAAAGACATGAAAAACGCATCTCCAGCCCGTGCCTGTGGTATCGACTTCGGCACGTCCAACTCCACCGTCGGCTGGCTGCGCCCCGGCATGGAAACGCTGATCGCGCTGGAGGACGACAAGATCACCCTGCCTTCGGTGGTCTTCTTCAACATGGAAGAACGCCGCCCGGTGTACGGCCGCCTCGCGCTGCACGAGTACCTGGAAGGCTATGAAGGCCGGTTGATGCGCTCGCTCAAGAGCCTGCTGGGCTCCAAGCTGATCAAGCACGACACCAGCGTTCTGGGCACGGCGATGCCGTTCAAGGACCTGCTCGGGCTGTTTATCGGCCAATTGAAGAAGCGCGCCGAAACCGCCGCCGGTCGCGAGTTCGATGAAGTGGTGCTCGGTCGTCCGGTGTTCTTCGTCGATGACGATGAAATGGCCGACCAGGAAGCCGAAAACACCCTGGTGGACGTGGCCCGCGCCATCGGTTTCAAAGACGTTTCGTTCCAGTACGAACCGATTGCGGCGGCTTTCGACTATGAGTCGACCATCGAAAAAGAAGAGCTGGTACTGATCGTCGACATCGGCGGTGGTACGTCAGACTTCTCGCTGGTGCGTCTGTCCCCTGAACGCCGTACCCACGACAACCGTCACGATGACATCCTCGCCACCGGCGGCGTACACATCGGCGGGACCGATTTCGACAAGCAACTGAGCCTGCAAGGCCTGATGCCTCTGTTCGGCTATGGCAGCCGGATGAAGAGCGGCGCTTACATGCCGACCAGCCACCACATGAACCTGGCGACCTGGCACACCATCAACTCGGTGTATTCGCAGAAGTCGACCCTGGCACTGGGCAGCATGCGTTACGACATCGAAGACACCGGCGGCATCGATCGCCTGTTCAAGCTGATCGACCAGCGCGCCGGCCACTGGCTGGCCATGGAAGTGGAAGAAACCAAGATCCAGCTGACCAACGCCGACAGCCGCCATGTGCCGCTGGACCGCATCGAACCGGGTTTGAGCGTGGAGTTGAGCCGGGCACTGTTCGAATCGGCCATCGACAACCTGCTCGAGCGCGTGCGCAACAGCGTGACCCAGTTGCTGAACGATGCCAATGTGCGGGTCGATCAGGTGGATACGGTGTTTTTCACCGGTGGTTCGAGCGGGATTCCGGCACTGCGCAACAGCGTCTCGGCGATGTTGCCGAACGCACGGCATGTGGAAGGGAACATCTTTGGCAGTATCGGCAGTGGCCTGGCGATTGAAGCGATGAAGCGCTACGGCAACATGGACTGACCCGAAACCGAGCCTGCTCGCGAAGGCGTCGGCCCAGGCGCTGCATCTCTTGGATCAAACCATCCCCACCTGCTTCAACTCACTCTTCAGATACGCGTAATAAATCGGCCCTGCCACCACCCCCGGCAGGCCGAACGCGGCCTCGAACACCAGCATCGCCAGCAGCAACTCCCACGACTTGGCACTGATCTGCCCGCCAACGATGCGCGCGTTGAGAAAGTATTCGAGCTTGTGGATAAAAATCAGGTACCCCAGCGCCGCCACGGCCACCCAGATCGACAGCGACAGACCGACGATGGTGATCAGGGTGTTCGACATCAGGTTGCCGATCACCGGCAACAAGCCGAGCAGGAACGTCAGCACGATCAGGGTTTTGGTCAGTGGCAGCTTGATCCCGAACATCGGCAGGACCACCGCCAGGAAAATCCCGGTGAAGAAGGTGTTGAGCAGGGAAATCTTGATCTGGGCGAACACGATGTTGCGAAACGCCTGGACCAGCAGGTGCAAGCGGTCGAACAGCGCGGCGGCCAAGGGCTTGCGCTTGGTCACGTCCGGCACGCGTTGCAAGGCAATAATCGCCCCCAGCACCATGCCGATCAGCAGCGTCACAAACATGTGCGCCGCGTCCTTGCCCACCAGTTGCAAGTCGCTTAGATGCTTGCTCACCCACTCGCCAATCGCCACGCGGAACTCGGCGGCGCTGGCGGGCAGATAGGCGTCAATGAACGGCGGCAGTTGCCCGCGCGCCCGATCAACCACACCCATGAATTTGTCGAGAGAAGCGCCGGGGTTTTCCGCTTCATGCAGCAGAAAGCTGAAGGCACCGGCAAAGATCAGCGTCAACACACTGACCACCAGCGTCCCCAACAACGCCACCGCCAGCCAGCGCGCGCGCCGACCTTCGATCAGTCGCTGCAATTGCGGGGTGAGCATGTTGACCAGTTCGAACACCAGCAGCCCGGCTAGCAGACTGGGCAGCAACCGCAGCGGTATCACCAGCAACAAACCGCCGAAAATGATGACCCAACTGATGAGTAGCAAGACGTGACGTTGAGAAAACGTTGGCATACAGCCTCAAAACGAACGGCGTAAAAGGATTGGCAGTCTGCCAGCGTTCCGATGCCAGCACTAGGGATTGTGTAGGTCGACCTTGGTCGCAATGGTGGCGGATTTTTGCAATGTCATTGCCGGCCTCTTCGCGAGCAAGCCCGCACACACATTCGACCGAGTTCTTCCAGATGGAATGCGGCTAAATGTGGGAGCGGCGGTGCGACGATTCGACTTGCTCGCGAAGGGGACCTCACAGTCCCCCACAAATCTCCCGCCCCACCCATGACCCTGTTGTTTATTTCTTCTTCAGGCAATCACTCATGAAGGCTTTGCGCGCGTCGCCTTTGAGGGCTTGAGTGGCGGCATCGGCGTTACAGGTTTTCATCTTCTCTTGCTGAGGGGTAAGGGTTTTGACGTCATTGGCGGCCGGTGCCGCTTTCAGGCACGTGCTCATGAAGGCTTTGCGCTCATCACCCTTGAGGCTTTTTGCGGTGGCGTCAGCATTGCAGGTGGTCATTTTGTTCTGTTGGGCAGTGGCGGCAAATCCCTGGGAGCAGAGCAGCAAACCAATCATCAACAAAGGGGCACGCAACATCTTCATGGAGTTTTCTCCTTGTTGCCGCGCCGAGGAGCACGGCCTCGCTCTGGAGTGTAGACAACACCTGTTACACCTTCCTGCTCTCAAGGTGGCTGCGTCGATACTGTTCCGGCGTGCACTCCGCCTGGCGTTGAAACATCGCGATAAACGCTGAACCGGTGCTGTAGCCCATATCGAAGGCGATTTCCTGAATGCTGCGTTGGCTGTCCAGCGCTTCGATAGCCGCCAGAAACCGCAACCGCTGCCGCCACTCACCAAAACTCATACCCAACTCACGCACGAATCGCCGCGCCAGGGTGCGTTCGCTGACATGGATCTGCGCGGCCCATTCCGCCAAGGGCCGGTTATCACCGGGCTCGGCCTGCAAGGCTTCGAGTATCCCGAGCAAGCCGGGGCTGCTGGCGTAGGGCAAATAACACTCGTGGATGGGCGCCTGTTGCAGCTGATCTACCAACACCTGAGCCAGACGTTTGTCAGCGTCGTGCTCGGGAATCTTCACATCGCGTGCGGCAAAGTCTTTGAGGATCGCTTTGAGGATGTCGCTGATGGCCAGGGTGCAGGCCTGTTGCGGCAGATCCTGGCACATCGGCGGAGCCAGGCAGACCGCGCGATAGTTGATTGGCTGGTTGCTATAGAAACTGTGCTCGGTCTGCGGCGGCACCCACACCGCATATTGCGGCGGTGACATAAAGCGGCTGCCACCGATGTCCATGTGCAATACGCCATGGGCCGAATACTCCAGCGTGCCCCATGGATGACGGTGCGCCGAGGCATAACGATGCGCATCAAAGTCGGCATAACGGAAGTACACCGGGGCAGGCAGTTCGCTGAAGTCGAGCAGATCGATGTGTTTACTGTTCATGCTGTCCGTCATCAGGGGCAGGTTGTCTGGATCGAAGTATAGGCTTGCATCCAGACAGGTGGATAATTGCCCCTCATTAACGTTCTGGTTTTCTCTGATGCAATACGCTTATCCCCTGCTGGCCATTTTCATCTGGGCCGGCAACACCGTGATCACCAAAATGTCGGCCGGGGCGATCTTCCCCGCCGAGATCGGCTTTTACCGCTGGCTGCTTGCCGGACTGCTGTTCACACCCTTCATGCTCAAACCGGTGATCGCCCATTGGCCAGCGATCCGCCCGAACCTGGGCAAGATCTTTGTGCTCGGCGTGCTCGGCATGGCTGTTTACCAAAGCCTGGCGTACTTCGCGGCGAGCCTGACCTCGGCCACCAATATGGGCATCATCCTGTCGCTGATGCCGTTGATGTCACTGGCCATGGCGATCATTAGCCTCGGCCAGCGCCTGACCATCGGGGCCTTGGGCGGAGCGGTGCTGTCGTTTGCGGGGGTTTTGGTGGTCGTCTCGTCCGGCAGCCTTGGTGCGCTGCTGGAGCATGGCGTGAATCTAGGTGACGCGATGATGCTGATCGCCACCCTGGCCTACGCGATCTACAGCACGCTGCTGAAAAAGTGGCAGCTACGTTTACCGCCGCTGGTGTTGCTGTATTTGCAGGTATGGGTAGCGGTGGTGGTGCTGTTTCCGCTGTTCCTCGCTTCACCGAAGATCGGCCCGACGCTGCAGAACATTCCGCTGGTGCTTTACGCCTGCCTGTTGGCCTCGATGGTTGCGCCATTGGCGTGGATGCAGGCCGTGATCCGCCTGGGGCCGAGCCGGACTACGCTGTTTTTCAATCTGCTGCCGTTGATTACTGCGCTGATTGCGGCGGTGGTGCTGCATGAACAGTTGGCGATGTATCACTTGGTCGGTGGAGTGTTGACGCTGGGCGGGGTGATTCTTTCCGAGCGCTGGACCACCGTATTGGGCCGTAAGACTTGCGTCGTTTGATCTGACGCTTTCGCGAGCAAGCCCGCTCCCACATTTTGGAATGCATTCCCCTGTGGGAGCTTGCTCCGGGCGGCGTTCCGACGAAGAACGATAACGCGGTCTAAACCCCGGCCGCTTTCAGCCGCGCCGCATGCTCGACAAACAACCGCACCGGCTCCGCGCCCTTGCCCACCAAACCCAACGACTGATTGACGATGTCAAAGTGATCCATCGGATACTCATCGCCGATCACTGTCCCCAGATGCGAGCTGTAACGCCCGACCATTCCGTCGCAATGCCCGACCTCTCGAACGAAGGTCCTGGCAAATAACCGGCAACTGCGATTAGTCCCATCAAACAGGTTTCGCCCGCGATCGGTCTTGCCCGGCTGCAAGGTCCCGGACCATGAGTAATACCGCACGCCATTGACCTCTTCCGGCCCATGCCCGCCCCAGGTTTCAGGCAAGCCCTGTGGATAACGCTGGTTGAACAGCGCCACGCCTTCAGTCGTCAGTGAATGATGGGAGGCATGGATATCCACCGGCAGTTTCGGCCCGCGATAACCGGTTTCCAGCAGGCTCATCAGCGCACTGATCCAGCGCAGTAAAACGCTGAGCAAACGCCCCTTGGCGCTGTCTCCCGGACAGTGTTTGTGCAGGTAATCCGCCAGTTCTGAACCGTGATTGGGTCCTGCCACCGAGGTAACCGAGGCGACCCGGTCCGGGCGTTTGGCGGCGGCATAACGGGCGGTCAGCGCCCCTTGGCTATGGCCGATCAGGTTGACTTTCTCGGCCCCGGTTTCCCGCAGAATTTCCTCGATCCGCGCCAGCAGTTGCTCGCCGCGTACTTCGCAGGAATTGATCGGCGAGACCTGCACCGCGATCACCGTTGCGCCACCCCGGCGCAGCGCCGAGATGATTCCGTACCAATACGGATAAAGCAGCAGACGGATAAACCCGAGCATTCCCGGAACCAGCACCAACGGGCAACGCGTGGCAGAACCTTGCGACATGGACAAACTTCCTTGTGATCGGTGAGATGACACCAGGCTGAATGCAAGACATCAGCCAAGCATCGGCATCGAAGATGACCAGTCTATGACATCCCGCCCTACTTCAGCCCCACCACCCCCGCCACGATCAATCCGACCGACACCAGTTTGACCGCCGTCAGACTTTCGCCGAGCAGCGCAAACCCGAGAAACACCGTGCCCAGTGAGCCGATGGCGGTCCAGATCGGGTAAGCGATGCTCACCGGCAACTCACGCATGGCCAGGGTCAGGAAGTAAATCCCGCCAACGGCTGCTACCACGGTGATCATCGACGGCCAGAGCCGGGTGAAGCCTTCGGCGTACTTCATGCCCATGGCAAAGGTGACTTCGAAGCCGGCGGCGATCAGCAAAAACAGCCAGGCCATCTAGAACTCCCTGGCCAGCGCCCGCAAACGCTGCTCGGCCTCGGCGGCGGAGATCTGGAAGGTGCGCGCCTCGGATTCTTCGCCTTCGGCGGCCACGACCGTGATGTCGGTGATGCCGATGAACCCCAATGCCGTTCGCAACAACGGATCGGCATGGTTCATCGCCTCAAGTTCTCCACCGGGCCCGAAACCGAACCCGCCGCGACTGGTGACGATCAACGCCTTTTTGCCCTGCACCAGCGGTTCGTATTGAGCGACGCCATTGTCCAGTGTGTGATTGAAGGTCAACCCCAACCGCACAATCTGATCGATCCAGGCCTTGAGGCCGCTGGGCACGCTGAAGTTGTGCATCGGCGTGGAAATCACCAATAAATCGTGACCGAGTAACTCGCCCACCAGTTCATCGCTGAACGCCAGGTCGGCCTGCATCGACAGCGGCCGCGCATCGGGTTCGGGGTAAAACGCGGCGGCCACAAAAGCCTCGTTGACCGGCGGAATCAACGCCCGACCGACTTCGCGACGGGTCAGGTGCGACCGCGGATTGGCCGCTTGCCAGGCTGAAAGAAACACCTCGGCCAAGCGCCGGGAGTGAGAACGGTCGCCACGGGGGCTGGCATGTACGGCAAGAATTGTGCTCATCTGAATCTCCTGAAGGACTAAACTCAAACTGCTTGTGGCTTGCAGCTTGAAGCGCGCAGCCGTCCCTCTTCAAATGAGCAAAAATCAGTCTGAATGAATTTTTTTCATCCATGGAGCTTTCAATGTTTGCCTCGCTGCCGCTGACCGCCCTGCGCGCTTTTGAATCCGCCTCGCGCCTGCTGAGCTTCAAGGCCGCCGCCGAAGAACTCTCGGTGACGCCGACGGCGGTTTCCCATCAGATCCGTTCGCTGGAGACCTGGCTCGGTGTGCCGTTATTCGAGCGACTTCCACGGCAAGTTCGCCTGACGGACTGCGGTGAACGGCTGTTCCACAGCTTGCACGGTGCCTTGCTGGAAGTGGCGCAAAGTGTCGATACACTGCGCCCGCAACGCAGCGGCGCGAGCCTGACGATCTCCACCACCGCCGCTTTCGCTGCGTTATGGCTGGTGCCCCGGCTGGGCCGGTTCTACGCCCGGCATCCGAACATCAGCCTGCGGCTCGATACCCATTGTGAAGTCATCGATTTGCATCAGGACGCCAGCGTCGATCTGGTGCTGCGCTATAGCCTCGGTGATTACCCGAACCTTTATGGCCTGTGTCTGTTCGACGAATCCTTCGGTGTTTATGGCTCGCCGGAGCAAGTCGCCCTGGCCGCCAGCCGAGCGCCGACGCTGATCAGCGTGCGCTGGCATAACTCCAAACTGTACGCCCACGGCTGGGAGGCCTGGTGCGCACAATCCGGCGAGAACTGGCTTGCGGGGAAGCCAGCGGTTCGCGAATACGACGAAGAACATTACGCCCTGCAAGCGGCGATTGCCGGGCAAGGCCTGGTGCTGGCGAGCAACATTCTGGTGTCCGAGAGCGTGGCCAGTGGATTGCTGGTGGCTTACAAGGGTGAGGTTCAGGTCGATGGTGCCGGTTACGCTGCACTGTGTGTGCCGGGACGCGAACGGCATCCGCCGGTCCGGGCGTTTTTTGCGTGGTTGCAGGAAGAAGCAGCGTTGTCGGGGCTATTGCCAAGATCGCGGCCTTCGGCAGCGCCTATGGGAGAACGTATTCCAAGGTAGGTGCCTGCGATCTTTTCGATTGGCAAACTACATAAAACTTTTCGCCGCGCTCATCACTCACACCTTAGGTAGCGATCACTTCTATAGAAGGTGACGCAAACCGGATTAGCTTCCAGGAGATCGAGATGAGCGACATGCATTTGTCTGATGTAACCACCCTTCGCGAACGTGCCCGCAAGAACGTCGAGAACGGCGCGGTGACCGAAAGCTACAGCGCCGACCGTGAAGAAGTGCTGCGCCTGCTCAACGAATCGCTGGCCACCGAACTGGTCTGCGTGTTGCGCTACAAGCGCCACTACTTTATGGCCAGCGGCCTGAAAGCCCAGGTCGCCGCCGATGAATTCCTCGAACACGCGACCCAGGAAGCCCAACACGCCGACCGATTGGCCGAGCGTATCGTGCAACTGGGCGGTGAGCCGGAGTTCAACCCTGATCTGCTGTCGAAAAACTCCCACGCTCAATACGTGGCCGGCAATAGTCTCAAAGAGATGGTCTACGAAGACCTGGTCGCTGAGCGCATTGCCATCGACAGCTACCGCGAGATCATTCAGTACATCGGCGAAAAAGACCCGACCACCCGGCGCATCTTCGAAGATATCCTGGCCCAGGAAGAAGAGCATGCCGATGACATGGCCGACCTTCTGAAAGATATGTAGCGCCTATTAAACCGCTTTCGCGAGCAAGCCCGCTCCCACATTGGACCGCGGTCCAATGTG